>JBEBJD010000020.1:0-2743 GCA_040080075.1 Hyphomicrobium sp.
GTGGTGGGCGTTGATAGTTTGACACGATCATGCTCCGCCGCTTTCCATGTGAACGACTTGGTGGTCGGCGGATTTACATGCAGTAAGATATGAAATTGCGGATTGACTACCACTATCAATTGCCAGTTCAACTGCCTTCTTGGCATACTCCAGGTGAAGGGCAGCCCGTCGTCGGACAGCGCTTAGCTCAAATGCCATCTTCTCAAATTTTTTCTGCTGGTGATCTGAGAGTACAGGAACGTATATTTTCTCCACGTCCTTAGGGTTGAGATGGAGCTGTCCTGTCGCGCCCGTGATCAGTTGTTCGATTTGCAGCTGCCCGGGAAGCGAGCGAAGGAACGCCTCCAAGAAGTATGGATTGAATCGGCTTTGGCGAATGATCGTGACCTCACTTACCGTACCATATTGACCTGCTTTGTCGAAGACTTGAACTTTTCCGATTGCTCCAAATCCGATCGATGAGATAAGCACATCGCCTTGCCGTAGATGGACGATCGGCTCACTGCTCCGTGCCCGCAAGAAACGATCATCAGTATCTATGTTGCCCAAGTCGCCTGATCGGATAATCGGAACGTCGCCTAAATCGGAATAGTTGACCGTCTTGCCCTTAAGTACGGTTCCAACCAATCGAGCCAATTTGTTGTTGGCTGACATAGCCGTTTCAAGTTCGATATAGAGTGGCCTGTGGTACTGAGAATCCCACCGGCCTGCGCGCGTCATGTCAATTAGCGTGGCCGTATAATGCAAGGGAGTTGAAGGTTGCCATCCCGAAAGGCCAATAAATTGGAGTAGTAAGCGCTCGATCTGCTTGTTCTTGTCAACAATGTCGGACCTAAAAGAAAGAGCGGATTCCACGAAATGATGTATCAACTCTGCCAGAGTATCGCTGATAGTGGGTACGGGAATGCGATAGAGATCATCCTTGGCAATGTAGGAAACCAGCAGATTGGTTAGAGCTGGCCCCGGTATTTCGGACAGGATGCTAAGTGGAATTTCTGCCTGACGGCTGGCAAGATGTGCCCGCCAATCAGGAGCGATCATGACGAGAAGACCCCGCCGGAACCACACACCGGCCTTCAAGGCAAAGGTTGCGTTAGCGGCCATCAAGGGCGAGTTGACAATCTCGCAGCTTGCGGAGCACTTTGACGTTCACCCCAATCAGATCACGACGTGGAAGACGCAGCTCTTGGAGGGAGCGTCGGACCTGTTCGGAGCGGGCGGCGGCCCCGGCCCAGCGGTAGCGTCCGTCGATGTAAAGTCGCTGCACGCGAAGATTGGCGAGCTGACGCTCGAGAATGATTTTTTAGAGGGAGCGCTCACCAAGGCGGGATTGCTGAGCGCAAAGAAATGATCGACCGTGAGCACGATTTGCCCATCACGAAGCAGGCCGAAGTTCTGAACTTGAGCCGCAGTACGGTTTACTATCGCCAGCGTCCTGTGCCCGCTGGCGATCTTGCCATCATGCGGCGGCTGGACGAACTGCATCTGGAGCTTCCGTTTGCAGGCGCCCGGATGTTGCGCGGCCTTTTGGACCGGGAAGGGATCAGTGTTGGCCGCCGCCACATCACGACTTTGATGCGGAAAATGGGCATAGAAGCGCTATATCGCCGGCCGCGCACAACGAAACCGGAGCCCGGCCACAAGATCTATCCGTATCTGCTGCGCGGGCTCAGCGTGACGCGTTCGAACCAGGTGTGGGCGATGGATATCACCTACATTCCTATGCGTAAGGGCTTCGTCTATCTGGCGGTGGTGCTCGACTGGTTCTCGCGGCGCGTGCTGTCATGGGGCGTATCGATCACGATGGAAGCTCAGTTCTGCGTCGATGTTTTGAGCGACGCGCTCGCGACGTATGGCAAGCCGGAGATCTTCAACACGGATCAAGGCTCGCAGTTCACTTGTGCGGCGTTCACGGGCGTACTAGTGGCGAACGCCATCGCGATCAGCATGGACGGCAAGGGCGCGTGGCGCGACAACGTCTTCGTCGAGCGGCTGTGGCGCAGCGTCAAATACGAGGAGGTTTATCTCAGAGCCTACGAGAGTGCTGGCGAGGCGCGGGCATTGATCGGGCGGTATCTCAGCTTCTACAACGGCCGCCGTCCGCATTCGAGCCTTGACGGCGCAACGCCCGATGAGGCCTACTTCAATCTGCTGCCAATCCGCTTGGCAGCTTAAACCCGGCAGACGTTCCACTTACCAAAGCGGGAAATCTGTTCAGAAAAGCGGGCCCAGCACTGTTTTCAATCGGTTTTTGAGCGCAACCCCATACCTTCCTATCAAGTGTGCGAGGAGAAGTGACCTCGCACGCGGATCTTTAGCGGTGATCTTAAAGCAAGTTCCCGTAACAAGAGTTCGCGTAGGAAAATCCTTCGGCACCACGGCAACCTTTTCTGCGCGTCCTTTGACCTCGATGAGCAGTTCACCAGGCGAGACTCTGCCTTTCGGATACCGTATCCAATCCTCCTCAGGTACACATGCCATATGTGCATCATTTATGAACGGCGTAGTGATATCTGCTGCCTGAAGGAAATACGGCAGACCGAGCTGATCGCCATCTGATCTTTCGACAACTTTTGTGTTTTCGTAGACGACCCGATACCCATTGGCGACAAAATCCTCAAGACGAGCTTGGTTCTTAAGCTTCGCATAAGCCGCCACAGCTTCCTTGTCGAAATACTCGGCATCCAGCCGTTTGGTCGGGTTTTCCGCTGTGACCGCGGAGTATGGCAGAACGATCGCTTGG
>JBEBJD010000189.1:0-12455 GCA_040080075.1 Hyphomicrobium sp.
CTGTTCGATTGGGCGGCACAACCCTTCTACACGTTGGTGCTCACGTTTCTGTTTGCCCCATACTTCGCCAGCGTCGTGGTGGGAGACGCGGCGCGCGGTCAATCGTTGTGGGGCTATGGCGCGGCGGCAGCCGGAATTCTCATCGCAATTGGGTCGCCGCTTCTTGGCGCCATGGCCGACGGACGTGGGCGGCGTAAGCCATGGGTCGCCCTGTTTGCGGTTCTGTTGATAGCGAGCCTCGCAGCTCTATGGTTTGCGACGCCGCAATCCTCCAGTGGAGTGTTGGCGTTCATACTTGTGGCATTTGTGGTGGCGACGGCGGCGGCCGAATTTATGAGCGTTTTCGTCAACGCCATGATGCCAGGTCTGGTTCCGCCTAGCCAACTCGGGCGGCTTTCGGGGATCGGCTGGGCGACCGGCTATGCGGGTGGGCTAGTTAGCCTTGCTATTATGGCCGGGCTTGTCGTTGGCGGCACCACGACAGGCAAGACCATCATCGGACTTTATCCGATTGTTGCACTCGACGCCGCCAGCCACCAGGCCGATCGCTTGGCAGGGCCGTTTGCAGCGGCTTGGTTTGCCGTGTTCGTCATCCCATTTTTTCTGTTCGTGCCCGATATCAAGTCCGTTTCCCTGAAGGGGTCAGGCGAACGGCGTGGACCTTTCGTAGAGCTATGGGACACCATCCGCTCACTGCCATCGCATCCCTCGATGTTGTTCTTCCTTATCGCGCGCATGATCTATTCAGATGGGCTTTCGGCCATCTTTGCGTTCGGGGGCATTTATGGAACCTCGGTATTCGGCTGGGGTGCGCTGGAACTAGGACTATTTGGGATTGCACTGACTCTGACCGGTGTGTTTGGCGCCACTATTGGCGGCTTTGCCGATGACCGCGCCGGTTCGAAGACCGTTATCATGGTGTCCCTGGCCATCCTCGTTATCGGTGCTTTGGGCATTTTGTCGGTCGACCGGACGCACGTGCTGTATTCAATTGAAGTGACGCAGAAGGCTGCCGGGTCGGCGGTATTCTCCTCGGCCGGAGAGCGTGTATTTCTTGCCTTTGCGGTGCTGGTCGGGCTGGTTGCGGCTCCTGTGCAATCAGCCAGCCGCGCACTCCTGGCGCGTCTAGCGCCACCCGGCAAGGTCACCCAATATTTTGGGCTGTTTGCGTTTTCAGGCAAGGTCACGGCTTTCATGGCGCCGTTGATGGTGGCCGCCATTACTCAAGCCACCGGCGATCAACGTTTAGGCATGGCGTCTATCGTGCTGTTTCTTATCGCAGGTATGGCTTTGATGCTGCCGGTGAGAGAAAACAAATAGCGACGCTAAGCCGGATCGATGCCCTCAAAGATTGGTGCGTCGGCCCACTGGCGCGCACGAGCAAGATCGCCAGCATCGCGCACTGTCCAGGTAAAAACCGGCAACCCCAGCACTTCGCGGACAAATCGCATAACAGGCGTTGGCAGCGCCTTGATGTGATAGGCGATGAAAGCCGGATCGACCGGGCTGCTTTCGAGTAGGTGCGCGAGGCGGTAAGCGCGGTCCTTATCGATTTTATCGGACCACCAGGCATCTCCGTCCTCACTTTCATAGAGCCCGGAGACGATCCCCCGCGGAATTGCCGGCGCCAACGCGCGCATCGCTGTGAGCACCGCCGGATCGAACGACATCAGCGCGATCGGCCCGGTGTAGGCTTGCGATAACCGCGCGATCTCGGACAAAAAAGCAGCATCGGGCGGGTCCCACTCGCTTTTGATTTCAACCAGCAACGGCACGCGGCCGGAAACCAGGCGCAAGAGATCCTCGAACGTCATCACGCTGCTGCCATCGGGATAAAGCACGTCGCGCAGGCTCTCAGCTGTAAGCTGCGCGATCAGCCCTTTGCTGTTCGTTACCCGCTCCAGCGTTTTGTCGTGAAATACGACCGGCAAGCCGCCTCGGCCTGGGCGCAGGTCGCACTCAATGCCAAAGCCATGCGCGATGGCGGCCTCAAAAGCGGGGCGCGAATTCTCTGTCCTGCCTGCCTTGGCGTCGTGAAGTCCCCGATGCGCTATGGGGCGCAGGAAGGGCGTTCGGTCGAATAGCGCCATCAACGATCCTTGATCTTCAAGATGGCATCGATTTCAACGGCCGCGTTGAGGGGCAGGCTCGCGACCCCGACGGAAGTACGCGTATGACGGCCATTGGCGCCGAGGGCTTCGCCCAGGAGGCCGGAGGCACCATTGACGACTTGGGGGTGCTCACCGAATTCGGGCGTGCAGGCGACAAAGCCCGTCAGGCGCATAATTTGTGCGATCCGGTCGAGGCTGCCGAGGGCGGCCTTTGCCTGAGCCAGGATGTTAAGCGCACATAAGCGGGCTGCATGCTGACCGGTTTCCAGGGCGACGCCGTCGCCCAGCCGCCCTGTAATCAGGCTGCCATCCGCGGCTTTTGACAGTTGTCCCGAAACGAACAAAAAGTCACCCGCAATGAGAAAGGGCACATAATCTGCCACTGGGCTGGGTGCAGGAGGCAGGGTCAATCCCAATTTTTCCAGCCGCGCCTCAATTTCGCCGCTCATCGGCACGTCTCCTTAGTCGTAGAATAGTCAAGGCTGTGAGGGGGCTAGCACATGAACTTTCTCCCTGGAAACGCCTTGTGTTTTTCACGTGTCCCAAGTTTCTCGTATGATGCTATCGTACATGTGCCGTTGGCGGCAATTTTGCAATACTTGAGGTTTGCCAGGCCGTCAGAATTGAGACGGGAAGACGGAGAATTTAGAACTGTGGTTGATTTATCCAGGATGGCAACGATGACAGTTAGGCGGTGCGAGCTAGCGGGATTGGCATTGGCGGCAGGCTGTGTGGCACTGACTGCCCCAGCCCGGGCTGAAATGTCCGCACCTACCGTTGGATTCGCTGCGCATCGCGCTATCTATGAGCTGTCCATCGACACCTCTTCAACGTCGCCAGGGTCGGGAGTGTCTTCGATCGGCGGACGCATCGTCTATGAACTTACCGGCAGTGCCTGCGACGGCTTCACGCAGAACATGCGGTTTGTGACAGTGACGTCCAACTCCGACGGTGGCAACCAGACAACCGACCTGCGCACATCGAGCTGGGAGCAGGTACCTGCAACGAAGTTGCGGTTCAGCTCATCGACATATCAGAACGATGAAATCGCGGAACAGGCGCGCGGCACGGCGCTACGGGCAACACCGCAGGACGCTCCCTCGGTGGACTTGGCTAAACCGGAAAAGAAGTCGTTTGCGATTTCCGCGCCGGTCTATTTCCCAATGCAGCATTCCGCGGCACTCATTCAGTCGGCACGTGACGGCAAAACACATTTCCTTGCCGATCTTTATGATGGCTCCGAGAACGGCTCCAAAATCTATACTACCTCGGCGCTGATCGGGCATCGCCTGGCTCCCGGTACTGGGGCCATCAAGGCTCTTGCCGGCCAAAAGGCCGGTTCGGCCCTCGATGCGGTCCCTTCGTGGCCAGTGTCGATCAGCTATTTTGCGCAAGTGACGGACGCGCAGGTCAAGCACAAGGATGAGGTGCCGCTCTACGAAATGTCCTATCGTTTTCACGAGAACGGTGTAACCAGCGACCTGCGTCTCGATTATGGGGAGTATGCATTGAAGGGCGAACTCAAGGAACTCGTCTTTCTGGAGCCCAGTACCTGTCCCGCCGATAAGCCATAACGGCACGTTGTCAGACAATTATTGCTGGCCGCAATGTTGCGCCTCTTTCAATAGCCAATTTGTGAACTTCACCAACTGTTCGTCGTTGGCTAGGTTGCGCGGCCACGTCACGCAATAGGGTTTGGCAACCGGCATCCAGCGATCGAGCACCACAACGAGCTGCCCTTGGCTGCGGGCGCGCCGTGTCAGCACATCCGATCCAAGCACCAGTCCTCCGTCTGCGATGGCCGTGTCGATTGCAAACCCTGGATCTGAAAAATTAGGACCGCTGACCACATCAAGCGGCGTGATGGAGAAATGCTGGCACCATGTGAGCCAGCCTTCGCGGCGTTCGTCGTGAATGAGTTTGAAGGCGCGCAAGTCTTCGAGGCCTGAAACTGGGGCCGCTGCCAGAACCTTTGGCGCCGCCATGGGGGCCAGCTTTTCCTCAAATAATTTTACCGTCACGAGGCCCGAGCCATCGGGCACCTCGCGATCGATGATGACATCGACTTCCTGCGCATCGAAATCTTTCAACTGTTCCGATGTGTCGAGCCAGACCTCGGTGTCGGGATTGGCGGCATGAAATCCGACCAGCCCCGGCACCAGCCAATGCCTCGCCAAGGCGGGATCGCAGGCCACGATCAGGGTCGCTGTTTTGTTGTAGGGGGCCAGCCGCTGCATACCATGGCTGAGAGTCTGCAGTGCCGTTTCTACCGTTGAGAGAAAGTCCTTACCGGCGTCGGTTAATACGAGTTCGCGCGGTAGTCGCAAAAAGAGCTGCTGGCCAAGTTCCTTCTCGAGGCTACGGACTTGATGACTAACGGCGGCCTGTGTGAGGCACAACTCGTCGGCCGCTTTGGCAAAGGACCCGAGGCGGGCCGCAGCTTCGAACCCGCGCAACGAACTTAAGGGTGGCAAGCGCATAACGTGACCGGTGAGGGAGAATAGTACCGCAAAGCCTAGTACCTGGCCGGCGGGAAGCACAAACGAAATCTGTGCAGCTCATAAAATCGTTTCGCTTGCCCGGTTTTGTGCCCCGGCTACCCTTGAGCCACGTCACCTTCAAGGAGTGAATCATGCTGCTTAGCGCCTCGCCCGCACAACTCGGGTTTCGAATGCCAGCCGAATGGGAGCCCCACGCCCGCACTTGGATGTGCTGGCCGACGGAGCGCAGCATTTGGGAGGGGCACGAGACGGCGGTGCCGGTCGACTACGCCCGTGTCGCCAACGCGATAGCTCGATTTGAACCGCTCACGATGCTCGTGCAACCACGCAGTTTTGACGAGGCACGTTCACTGCTGGCTCCCAACATTAGGGTGGTGCCACTCAGCATTGACGACTCGTGGTTTCGCGATACGGGCCCCATTTTTCTCGTCAACGATCGGGGCGAAAAGGCGGCGGCGCTGTTCACCTTCAATGCCTGGGGTGAGCGTTTCATGCCTTATAAGGATGATGCGCTTGCTGGTCTTCGCGTACTGGAAGCGGAAGGAATCTCTTATGTTACCTCGCCGCTGGTGATGGAAGGCGGCGGACTGTTGACCGATGGGGATGGCACGTTGATTGTCACCGAAAGCAATGTCTTGAACGGCAATCGCAATCCTGGCTGGACAAAGGCGGAGGCTGATGCCGAGTTCATGCGCGTTTTGGGCGTAAAGAAAGTGATCTGGGTTCCCGGAGACCCTTATGACAGCGCCACCGATGGGCATATCGATCTTATAGCCAGTTTTGCGCGCCCCGGCGTGCTTGTGGTTGGTGATCCTGGGGACGGAAACGATCCGCGCTCTAAGGTCATGCGTGAAAACCGCAGGGTTCTTGCCTTGGAAACCGATGCGCGGGGCCGCAGGTTCGAAATCCTGGATATTCCTGAACTTGGCGAGGAAGAGGCCAAGGGTGCGAGCCTCTACTGCCGCGCCTACGTGAACTATTACATCGCTAATGGCGGTGTGATTATTCCCGCTTATGGTTCGCCACGCGATCATGTGGCGGCCGGAGTGGTCGCCAAAGCCCACCCCGATCGTAAGATCGTGCAAGTCAACGTTGGATGCATCCCCTTCGGTGGCGGCGGCATACACTGTATCACGCAACAAGAGCCGGCTGGGATTGCCGCGAGTCAAAGCAGGTCACTGACATGACAAGAAATGTTACGGTCGCCGCAACCCAGTTTGCGTGCTCGTGGGATTGGGCGGTCAATATGGACAGCGCCGAGCGGGTCGTGCGGCAAGCGGCGCAACAAGGCGCCAACATAATTCTCCTGCAAGAGCTGTTCGAAGCACCCTATTTTTGTGCCGAGCAGTCACCCAAGTATTTGGAGCTGGCCAAGCCTGTCGCGGGACATCCCGCAGTGGGGCGCATGGCGTCCGTGGCGCGTGAGCTTGGCGTGGTCATTCCGATTTCAATTTTCGAACGTGCGGGGCATACGCTCTTCAATTCAGTTGTCATTGCCGACGCGGATGGGCGCACGCTGGGCGTCTATCGCAAGAGTCATATTCCAGATGGGCCTGGGTACTCGGAAAAGTACTATTTCACTCCGGGCGACACTGGCTTCAAGGCTTGGGACACGGCATTCGGGCGCATCGGCGTTGGCATTTGCTGGGACCAGTGGTTCCCCGAATGTGCCCGCGCGATGGCCATTGCTGGAGCCGAGATCCTCTTCTATCCAACTGCTATTGGGTCTGAACCGGCCAATGCCGGCCTCGATAGCAAAGATCACTGGCAGACGGTGATGCGCGGTCACGCTGGCGCTAACCTGATGCCAGTTGTTGCGTCAAACCGCATCGGTACTGAGGCGATTGGATCGCCGCCCATCACGTTTTATGGGTGCTCTTTCATCGCCAGTCATCAGGGGGCGCTGAAAGCTGAAGCAGATCGGGGCAGCGAATGCGCCATCACAGCTACCTTCGATCTCGATCACTTACGTGCTGAGCGTCTGGCCTGGGGCCTGTGGCGTGATCGCAGACCCGAACTCTATGGGCCGCTTCTGACACATAGCGGCGGGTAGCGATGTTTGCGGCACACTGCCAAACTCACAGGAACGGCGGCGTGCAGGCACTGATGATGACTGCACGTCTCTTGCCCGCATTGCGAAAACGATGCGGCGTCGTGCTTTCGAAATAGTAGGCTTCGCCGGCTTTCAAGACCCGGCATTGATCGCCCACTGTTAGTTCAATCTCGCCTTCGAGAACGATGCCGCTTTCCTCGCCGCGATGGGTCAGCATTTCTTCCCCAGTATCCCCGCCAGGCTCGTAGACCTCGTGGAGGAATTGGATGGCCTTGTCGCGGCGCTCGCCGGCAACGACCGAAAATTTGACCTTGCCTTCGGTCAACTGAAGCAACTCGTCTTTGCCATAAAAGAGCTGTGGGGCGGCGGCCAGTTCCAGAGAAAAGAACTCGGCAAACGAGATACCAAGCGCGTCGGTCAGGCGATTGAGAGTGGCAACCGAAGGGCTATGCTTGTTCTGCTCGATCATGCTGATCATACCGTTGGTCACGCCAGCTTTGGCGGCCAGATCGCGTTGGCTCAGGTCCTGCTTGATCCGCACGGCCTTCAATCGTGCACCCACATCGACACTGTCGCGAGCAGATGAGGGCTCTTTGGGGCGGAGCCGGGTGACAGTCACGGCAGTCTCCTTAAGAGTGTTGAAGCTCGGGCTTCATACAAATCAATCGTCGCAAACTTAACACAACGCATTGAGAATGTTGAGCGGGTCGATTAAAGTATTAAACAGCACGTCGCCCGAGAAACCTCTGGAAATGCCACCATGCAAAAAAATATGCAGTCTGGTCAGAGTGTTACGAGGCCAGAGTTTGTTTGGGCAGATCCCCTCCTGTTTGAGGCGGCGCTCAACGCCGACGAGCTCATGGTGCAAGAGGCTGCTGCCGCTTTCTGCCGCGAAACACTGATGCCGCGGGTGTTGAATGACCACCGCAACGAATCCTTCGATCGCTCCATTATGACGGCCATGGGCAGTATGGGCTTTTTAGGGGCCAATATCCCCGAGGAGTATGGTGGGGCTGGTGTCAATACCGTCTGCTATGGCCTCATTGCTCGCGAAGTCGAGCGCGTGGATTCTGGCTATCGCTCGGCGTTGAGCGTGCAGTCGAGCCTCGTTATGTACCCGATCTATGCCTATGGCAGCGAAGAGCAGCGGCGCAAGTATTTGCCGCCGTTGGCAACGGGTGAACTCGTTGGATGTTTCGGGTTGACCGAACCCGATCACGGCTCTGATCCCGGCAGCATGACGACGCGCGCGCACTCTGTGGCGGGTGGTTATAAGATCAACGGGTCTAAGATCTGGATCACAAATTCACCGATCGCCGATGTGTTTATCGTGTGGGCGAAAACCGATGATGGCGTCATTCGTGGCTTTATTCTAGAGCGCGGCATGGCGGGATTGAGTGCGCCGAAAATCGAAGGAAAGTGCGGGCTCCGCGCCTCACTTACCGGCGAGATCGTGATGCAGGACGTGTTGGTGCCCGAGGGAAATCTACTTCCCAATGTGAGTGGACTGAAGGGTCCCTTCGGCTGCCTCAACAGCGCGCGCTTTGGCATTGCCTGGGGGGCATTGGGGGCGGCGGAGTTTTGCTGGCATGCGGCACGCCAATATGTTCTCGATCGCAAGCAGTTCGGCCGGCCGCTGGCAGCCAATCAGTTGATCCAGAAAAAGCTCGCTGATATGCAGACCGAAATCACACTAGCCTTGATTGCGTGCCTGCATGCGGCGCGCCTGAAAGATGAAGGCAAGCTGGCACCTGAGGCCGTCTCGCTCTTAAAGCGCAATAGTTGCGGCAAGGCGCTCGATATCGCCCGCGCTGCGCGCGATATGCATGGTGGCAATGGCCTGTCGGACGAATACCATGTCATGCGGCACGCCATGAACCTTGAGGCCGTCAACACCTACGAAGGTACCCACGACGTTCACGCCCTAATTTTGGGACGTGCGCAGACCGGAATTCAGGCCTTCTGTTGAGACCTCATTGCAGTCATAAAATTCCTTGACCAGTATTCTAATCACGTTGCTTAGATTATTGATCAGTGCTAGAGAGGGCTGCCTCCTGCCCTAAAGAGGGGCATTGTTCAACCTCCACTAGGAGCCTGGATATGGCCACGTCCGCAGAACTGCATGAGCGCAAACTCGCGGCGGTGCCACGCGGCATAGGGCAGGTCACTAATATCTACGCCAAGACCGCGAAAAATGCGGAAATCTGGAGCGAAGATGGCAAGCGCTACATCGATTTCGGCGCCGGCATCGCCGTCGTCAATACAGGCCACCAGCATCCCAAGATAACAGCCGCCGTAAAGGCACAGCTCGACTCCTTCAGTCACGTTTGTTTCCAGGTCACGCCATACGAATCGTATGTGCGGCTGGCCGAAAGGTTGAACGCCATCGCTCCGGTGCACGGCCCGGCCAAGACCATGCTGGTGTCTACGGGCGCCGAAGCCGTCGAGAATTCCGTCAAGGTCGCGCGCGCGTTCACCGGCCGGGCGGGCATCGTGTCGTTCAGCGGCGGCTTTCACGGCCGCACGCATATGGGGATGGCGCTCACCGGCAAGGTCGTTCCCTACAAGAAGGGCTTCGGGCCGTTCCCATCCGATATCTACAACATTCCGTTCCCCAACGCTTATCACGGCGTCTCCAACGAGCAGAGCCTTGCCAGCCTCAAGGGTCTGTTCAAGTACCAGGCAGACCCGTCGAGCATCGCAGCGATCATCATTGAGCCCGTGCAGGGTGAGGGCGGATTCAACATCGCGCCGGCCGAATTCTTGCGGTCACTGCGCGCCATTTGTGATGAGCATGGAATTCTACTGATTGGCGATGAAATTCAAACCGGCTTTGCCCGGACAGGTAAAATGTTCGCTCTCGAACATGCCGGCGTTAAGGCCGACATTGTCACCCTTGCCAAGGGCTTAGCTGGCGGCTTGCCGCTGGCGGCCATCACCGGCCGCGCGGATGTGATGGAGGCTGCCAGCCCAGGCGGGTTAGGCGGAACATATGCCGGCAATCCCGTGGCCTGTGCAGCGGCTCACGCCGTGCTCGATGTCATCGAAGAAGAAAATTTGTGTGAACGCTCGAACGCCATCGGCAAGATCATCATGGATCGATGCACGGAACTACAAGAACGCTCGAACCTCAATTGCATCGGCGATGTGCGCGGCCTGGGAGCCATGTGTGCCATCGAACTGGTGACCGATACGGCGAGCCACGAACCGGCTCCCGCATTGACGGCTCAATTGCTGAAGAGTGCCGCAGACAGAGGACTCATCCTGCTGTCATGTGGCACCTATGGCAATGTCATTCGTTTCCTTGTGCCGCTCACAGCCAGTGACGCGCTGGTGCGTGAGGGCATGGATATCTTTGCGGCAAGCCTGACGGAAGCAGTGGGTAAGGTGGCTTAAACCCGCCTTTATGACCTGCTGCTGCCCGCCCCGCCAACGTACCCGCGATACCGCTCGTAACTTGCCAGTTGTTGAGAGAGAACCACCATGAACGTTCAGCTCAAGACGAATGACCTCAATGCTTTTTGGATGCCGTTTACGCCCAACAAGCAGTTCAAGAAGGTTCCGCGCCTGTTTGTCAGCGCCGATCGCATGCACTACACCACCGATGACGGGCGCAAGGTGCTCGACGGCACCTCGGGTTTATGGTGCGTAAACGCGGGTCACTGCCGCCCTAGGATCGTCGAGGCCATTCAGAAGCAGGCCGCTACGCTCGACTTTGCCGGCACGTTCAATATGGGCCACGTCAAGGCGTTCGAGTGCGCTTCGCGTCTCGTCAACGTTGCGCCCAAGGGCTTCGACCATGTGTTCTTCACCAACTCCGGATCAGAGTCGGTTGAAACCGCATTGAAGATGTCGCTCGCCTATCACCGCGCCAAGGGCAACGCGACGAAAGTGCGCCTGATCGGTCGCGAGCGCGGTTATCATGGCGTGAACTTTGGCGGCACGGCCGTTGGTGGCATCGCTAATAACCGCAAAATGTTCGGGGCTCATGTCGCCGGTGTCGACCATCTTCGCCATACGCATGATCCGGCCCGCAATGCCTTTACGCGTGGCGAACCGCAGCATGGCGTTGAACTGGCCGAGGATCTGGAGCGTCTCGTCGCGCTTCACGACGCATCGACGATTGCCGCGTGCATCGTCGAGCCTGTAGCCTGCTCGACGGGCGTGCTGATACCGCCCAAAGGTTATTTGAAACGGCTGCGGGAAATCTGCACCAAGCATGACATTCTGCTGATCTTCGACGAAGTGATCACCGCCTTCGGCCGCATGGGCACGGCATTTGGCGCTGACTATTTCAATGTTACGCCTGATCTCATCACCACGGCCAAGGGCATCACCAATGGCACCATCCCGATGGGGGCGGTGTTCGTGACCGGTCAGGTGCACGACGCCTTCATGGGTGGTCCGGACTGGATGATCGACTTCTTCCACGGCTACACTTATTCGGGGCACCCGATGGCATGCGCGGCCTCGATCGGCACGCTCGATACCTATCAAGAGGAAGGGCTGCTGACGCGCGCCACCGAACTCGCACCCTATTGGGAAGAGCGGTTGCACGCACTGAAGGGGCTGCCGCACATCAACGATATCCGTAACATTGGTCTGATTGGCGCCATCGAGTTTGACCCGATTCCGGGGCATCCAACCAAACGGGCACACGAACGGTTCGTCAAGGCGTTCGAGAACAACCTGCTGGTGCGCGCTACAGGCGACATCATCGCGCTGTCGCCTCCGCTGATCATATCGAAGTCCGAGATCGATCAGTTATTTGACACGCTGACGATGGTGCTGAAGGCAGACTACTAGTCAGACGTAGACGTAGGTTGGGTTAGCGCGGTCACCGCAGTTGCTATTTTCCGGCAATGGCAAGCCCGCGCGTAACCCGACATTCCGCGGGTGGTTCCTCAAGTGTCGGGTTACGCGCGGATTAAACGGCCCACTTCTATTGCGTAGCCTCTGGCCGCGCTAACCCAACCTACGGATTGAGCAAGGCAACAAAGACCATGCAAACTATTCAAAACGCGATCAACGGTGCCAAGGTGACGTCCGCTTCCAAGCGTCAGTCGCCGGTCTTCAATCCGGCCACAGGTGAGCAGACCGGTGTGCTGCCGCTTTCGACAGTCGAGGAAGTTAACGCTGCCGTGGCCGCCGCCAAGGCCGCCGCTCCCGCATGGGGTGCGACGCCGCCGATGAAACGCGTGCGTTCCATGTTTAAATTCAAGGAACTGCTGGAAAAGAACGCAGACGCCATTGCGCGCGCCATTTCCAATGAGCATGGCAAGACGCATGCTGATGCGCTGGGCGAACTGTCGCGCGGGATAGACGTCGTCGATTTCGCGTGCGGAATTCCGCATCAGTTAAAGGGCGAGTATTCGCGCAACGTCGGCCCTGAAATCGACAGCTGGTCCGACCGTCAGCCGTTGGGTGTTGTCGCCGGCATCACGCCGTTCAACTTCCCGGCCATGGTGCCAATGTGGATGTTCCCCGTCGCCATCGCTTGCGGCAACACCTTCGTTTTGAAGCCATCCGAGCGCGACCCCTCGGCGCCGATGCTGATATGGGAGCTGTTCCAGGAAGCAGGCCTGCCTCCAGGTGTGTTCAATATTGTGCATGGAGACAAGACGGCAGTCGATGCGATTCTGAGCCATCCCGATATTGCTAGCGTCAGCTTCGTCGGCTCAACGCCGATTGCGGAATATGTTTACTCGCGAGGTACCGCCTCGGGTAAACGCGTGCAGGCGCTGGGCGGCGCCAAGAATCATATGATTATCATGCCCGATGCCGACATGG
>JBEBJD010000063.1:0-2690 GCA_040080075.1 Hyphomicrobium sp.
GGTGTCAACTATGGCGCGACGCCACACGAAGCCCATGATGTTGCGAGTGGCCCTTATGTCGCGCCAAAATCGGAACGGGTTGGGGCCATGATGCGATTTTGGCGCGACGGGGCACTCGTGTGATGATCGAGAAGTCCGCTTTATCATTGCGGCGGGCACTTTGGCGGACTTCTCGATCTCGATCACACTAGAAGCTATGGTTTGCTAGTGTCCTTTTGATCGCTACGATCGTTGCGAGCGCGCTGCAGAATAAGACGAACTTCGCGATCAGGACACTAGCCGTGTGGGGTTTGGCTAGAAAATGCCTCACACCAGAGGGTAGCGGATGCGTCCAGCGGTTCAACAGCCGGCACTCGATGCCACCTCCGAGCCGCCGCCCAACTGCGACCGCTGCCCGCGGCTCGCTGCTTTCCGCGCCACAAATGCCGCCGCAGAGCCCACGTGGTTCAATCGCCCGGTTCCGTGCTTTGGCGCAGATGATGCGCGGCTCCTGATTGCCGGACTGGCGCCGGGACTCAAGGGCGCCAATCGCACGGGACGCCCCTTCACGGGCGATTATGCCGGCGAACTGCTCTATGCGACGTTGCTCAAATTCGGTTTTGCAACGGGGCATTACCAAGCCAGTCCTGATGATGGGCTGAAACTCAGGGGCTGCATGATTGCCAACGCAGTGCGCTGCGTCCCACCGCAAAACAAGCCAACGCCCGATGAAATCTCAAACTGCCGCCCCTTTTTTCAAGCCCGCCTCAATGCCCTGCCTCAACTGAAATGCCTCGTTGCTCTTGGCCGCATCGCCCATGATCAGACCTTGACCGCGCTTGGATTACGCCGGGTAAACTTTCCTTTTGCTCATGGCCGCCGTCATGAAATCAAGCCGGGCATGGTGCTGTTCGATAGTTTTCATTGCTCGCGCTACAATACCAACACCGGCCGCCTGACGGCGGACATGTTCGAATCGGTGTTTGCGAGCGTTAGAGACGAATTGAACCGGTAGTTCTTAACGCTCACTCGTATTGACTGTCACAGAGCCGGACAAGCAGGTCTCCCGCATGCCGGTCCGGCGGGTGCACGGGAAAAATCGTGTCCTCAATCACACCGTTGCGAATGATAAATGTGATGCGCTTCAGATACGTCTTGCCGCCCGTTTCAAAGCGGGGGAGGCATAGGCCATTGGCGAACGTGAAGTTTGCATCACTCAAGAGTGGAAACGGCAATTCCAGGCGCGTAGCAAAGGCCTGTTGATCCGCAGACGATTGCCCGCTCAGCCCAAAGATCTCAAATCCCAAATCTTCCAATGCCAGATAGTTGTCGCGAAAGCCTTCCGCCTCGGGCGTCGAACCATGGGCGCCAGGAATCGTATCCCAATCGGGTGGATTGGGCTGGCCGGGCGTGCCCGTAAAAGGGTAGATGAACAAGATCGACTGACCCGCGCGGCGAGCCAGATTGACCGGTGCGCCAAGCGAAGCTTCCAGTGCAACATCGGGCAACTGTGTTCCAGAAATGAGATGGCGTGCTGCCCCATCCTTAGCGGGCGCGGGCCATGGCCAGGGCTTTTCTTGCTGGCTCAAACCGGATTGTCCTTTAGCCAATTCAGAACTGTGCGCGCATTCTGGTCCGGTGGAAACACTGGGTAGAATACCTTTGTGATCCGCCCCCTATCAGCAACCATCGTAATTCGCTTCAGCAATGTCCGGCCCTCGGCAACGAAGATGGGTAACTTGAGAGCGCTAGTGAATTTCAGCTCAGTGTCCGATAAAAGTGCGAAGGGCAAATGCAGGCGCCCGGCCGCTTCCCGCTGATAGTCCGTATCTTGCGCCGATAGCCCGAATACGTGCGCCGCTCCCGCACCTATAAGTTCAGCGAAGTGGTCACGAAAGGCGCAGCTTTGCGGCGTACACCCACGCGCACCTGGAATGCTATCCCAGCCAACAGGCAATGGCGTGCCTGGCTTTCCTGTCTTGGGAAAAACGAACACAACCGTTCTTCCCGGCAGCTCTGCAAGATTGATGTTTGATCGGTCCGTGGCTGGCAACGCGAGTGACGGCAACGTCTGGCCAGCCAGGTGCCGCGCCGCGCCATCATCGTGGGGCGGCGGAATCGCCGTCCAATCAACGGCCATCAGGTTGGGTGAATTGTCCATGTGATAACCCTTACAACACCGTCGCCGGCCGGCGCTTCATCAGTTGCAGACACGCTGGCCGGAAGTCCCATTTTTCATATAAGCGTATAGCCTGGCGGTTAGATTCGACGACCCCAATGACCATGTCGCGCACACCGATATCACTAAGCCGCCGATCCAGCGTCCGCATTAGATCAGTTCCGATGCCGCGTCCGCGCGCGAATGGCAATACAGCCAGAACTTCAATCTCCGCCACGCGGCCACTAGTCTGCCACGTATCTGTATGACGTGAGATATCATCCAAGATCGCGGCGCACCCCATGGCATAGGGTTCATCGGCTGGCCCAGCACGTAACAGCAGTCCCTGCTTCGCAGACGAGCGAAACGTGCGACTGTAGACCCGCCACGACTCGTCGTCAGTTACGTATGGCGCCAGATGCGGAGCCACGGCCTGGTGCTGGTGATGAACCGACAACCAAACTGGCCTCAGGGCTTCGACCTCTTCCAGAGTTACGGCCTCGATCGAAACTCCTGCTGTAGGCTGGGGCAGTGTCAAGTCGCGGCCAAAACA
>JBEBJD010000203.1:0-12248 GCA_040080075.1 Hyphomicrobium sp.
GTCATGCGCGGAGCGGGCTGCGCCTATAACGACTTTGTCGATCGCGACTTCGACGCCAAGGTCGAGCGCACCCGCAGCCGGCCCATTCCATCGGGTCAGGTCAGCCCCCGCGCCGCCATGCTGTTTGCCGCCATGCTGTCTCTGGCCGGGCTTTTGGTTCTCGTTCAGTTCAACAGTTTTACAATCGCACTGGCCATCGGGTCCTTGGCACTCGTTGCCATCTATCCGTTTATGAAGCGTTTCACCTACTGGCCCCAATTCGTGCTGGGACTGGCCTTCAATTGGGGCGCACTCACCGGTTGGGCGGCCGTCAACGGGTCTCTCGCACTCGCGCCCCTACTGCTCTATGCGGGCTCCGTATTGTGGACGCTGGGATATGACACAATTTACGCCCATCAGGATGCCGAAGACGACCTGATGGCTGGTCTCAAATCAACGGCACTACGCTTTGGAGAAAGCTCGCCGCTATGGGTCGCAGGGTTCTATGCCGCAACCATCGTGCTGTGGTCGTTGGCGGGGCTCGAAGCGGGGGCCCATTGGCCCTACTTCATCGGTGTAACCCTGGCTGGCGTACAGTTCGCGTGGCAGGTTGGGACACTCGACACTAGTGACGCCACCAATTGCCTCTCCCGTTTCCGCTCGAACCAAAGCGCCGCCGCACTGGTGTTTGCCGGGCTCGTTGCCAACATGGCTCTGAGCTGAAGTGCCAGTTCAAGCTAGCTCCCGCCTGTTATCTGGCCGAAATTACTCCTGTCACATTTCACCTGTTCCTTGAAATCCGGGCGCGCGTGCTCTATCGCCTTTCCTCTCTATTCCGGCAAACGAACTTCGAAGGAGCACTGCATTGGATAACGTTTTGATCATCGGCGCGGGAGCCGCCGGCTCTGTCACGGCCCAGAAATGCGCGATGAACCGCGACGTGTTCAAGAAGGTCCATCTGGCCTCACGCCGCTTGGAAAGCTGCGAAAAGGTCTTGAAGCAATGCAAGACCAAGATCGACATCTCGCAGGTCGATGCAGACAACGTGGCCGAGACCGTAAAGCTCATCAAAAAGGTCAAGCCAGACCTGCTGATCAACATGGCACTGCCCTACCAGGATTTAGCACTGATGGATGCCTGTCTGGAGACCGGCGTGCACTACATGGACACGGCCAACTATGAGCCGCGCGACGAAGCCAAGTTCACTTACAAATATCAGTGGCCGTATCACGCCAAGTATAAGAAGGCCGGCATCATGGCCATCCTCGGCTGCGGCTTCGATCCCGGTCAGTCGAACATTTATTGCGCTTACGCGCAGGAGTTCCTGTTCGATGAAATCGAGCAGATCGACATCGTTGATTGCAACGACGGCAGCCACGGCAAGGCGTTCGCCACCAACTTCAATCCGGAAATCAACCTACGCGAAGTCACTCAGCGTGGCAAATACTGGAAAGATGGCAAGTGGATCGACATCGACCCGCTCTCGATTTCCTGCATGGTCGATTACCCGGAAGTGGGTCCGCGCAAATCGTACCTCATCTATCACGAGGAAGAAGAAAGCCTCGTCAAGCACATCAATGGCCTCAAACAGATCCGCTTCTGGATGACGTTCTCGGACAACTACATCAAGCACCTCGACGTACTGCAGAACGTCGGCATGACGCGCATCGATCCCGTGATGTACAAAGGCAACCCGGTAATCCCGATGGAGTTCCTGAAAGAGCTGCTGCCAGCCCCATCGTCGCTAGGCAAAAATTACACCGGCCGCACCTCGATTGGCTGCATCTTCCGCGGCAAGAAGAACGGCAAGAACAAAATCGCGATGATCTATAACGTCTGCGATCACGCCCATTGCTATAGAGAAACGCAGGCGCAAGCGGTCTCCTACACGACTGGCGTGCCGCCCGTCGCCGGCGCCATGATGCTGTTCAAGGGCCACTGGGGCCAGGGCGCGCAAAAGGCCGGAGTGTTCAACGTCGAGCAGCTTCCCTCCAAACCCTTCATGGACGAAATCGGCAAGCAAGGTCTGCCGTGGGTGATGAAGGAGCTAAAGGTGGCGGATCAGAAGGACCTGTTTGCGGTGAAGACGTGAGGGGGAAGATAGGCTGAGCATTGTAGCGAAGCTCGACACATTCACGCACTATCGACCGTTGGGCTCCGTGACGAACCAAGCTTACCACCCGTTTTTCGGCAATCAATCGCTCATCCAACTTCCAGAACGCATCTGCGTTGACTGCCGTACCGGTGCGCCCAGAGCCAGACCTCTTTTGCAAATGCCGCAGTTGACGTGCTCCTGACCAAAGTCTGAATTGAACAAATGCTGCAAAATCGATTTCCGCTTTTGCTGGAAACAATCTGGACATAACCTATGTGTTGGCTCTCCATTCAAAGCATTGGCCTTCAAACGAAGTGCGAAAGTTTGACCGCCAAAATCCACGAGTTCGTATCGCGCCTTTTCTTTTTCCCAATTTTCGAGTTCAGCTAACTTGGATTTAAGTGTTTCGATTTCGGCGTTCTGTACTGCGGCCCGCTGTTGAGCTGCCACTATTTCTCCCAGTAACCCTGCAATTTGTCCGTGAAGCTCGTTGGACTTAGACAAGAATGCTGCGTTGTCGCGAACGTTCGTAGCTGCCCCAGCTAAATCGCGCAAAGCTTGAAGGGAAGAAAATGCGGCAGATACTTGATTGATGTCCATTTGACGTTTTCCGATTCTCTTAACGGATTCCAAAAACTTTCATATTTTCATATGTTTGACAAATACTTGGCGCAATGGTGACTCTTCTGCGCAGTGCTTAGTTGTAAGGTCAAATTTTGTTTGCACAGCTTGAGCATGATCACCGTCGTACTCGCCGGCGATTACGTGACTTGCGTGGTTTGCTTTGATTGCGTCCAACCATAGCTGCCTCAAATAGTCCGTCACATCCTGTGCAAATAAAAAATGTGAGCGGTTCCAAGCATCGACCAATCCCCGAAGTCCATTGTCGATATCTGGTGTACCTCTTTGAACCCAAGTCCCGAGGAAGCTTTCTGCATCTTTATAGACAGCAAATCGTTGTTCGAAGATCATGGCTCGATTCGCCTGCTGCGATGCTCGCCACGACAGTCCCGAGACGAGGGCCGCGACCACGCCCACAAATATTGCGAGAATTGAGAGTAATTGGTCAATCGACATGCGGTCCCCGCTAAGATTGAACGCAAGCACAAAGCGTGGAAATGGGAGATGTTTGGACGATTTCAAGGCGCTTGCCTCGGACCGAAGTGCACTGATGAAAAGTTGTTGGGTTATGGTCGCAAGTGCAGGGCGGCCTAGTCCAGCCTACGGATCGCGCGTAGATTGTTGCTCTCGTCAAAACGGATGCGCCGGGGAACGAGTTGATGCAGCTTGCGCCTTTGCCGTAGGTTGGGTTAGCGCGGCCACTGACGATGCGATAAGATGATGGTGCCAATCCGCGCGTAACCCAACAATTTTCGCCATGCCCAGGGACACGATCGCGAACCCGCATGAGCGGTGTCCAACTTAGATACCCGTCGGGGCCTACCGTCACGTCACCGCTCATGCCACACCCACAGGTGTCATCCCGGTGCTTGTCACCGGGACCCATCGTTCTGCAAGTTCTAGCCAAGAAAATTCGGCGGCACGGTCGCGGCACACACTTCAACGCAATCATTCCGGCCTGATGGACCCCGGCAACAAGTGCCGAGGTGACATCTGGAAATGGCTTTCGATGGACGCGGGAATTAGGGCTCACTTATCTTTTTAGCCGCCTGCTCGCGTCCACGCGAAGCGAGGCGCCGCCACGACGCTCGTCGTGCCGCTGCGCTTCACAACGCGGCCATGACGAGAAGCGGGGAAATGGCCACGGCCCCACCACCCCTACTTCGCAGCCACCAGTGCCGCGACGAGGGCGCCCTGCAGGCCGGTGAGAAGAATCTGCACGCCGATACACAGCAGCAGAAACGCCGAAAGCCGGTTCAAGACACGCGCCCTCGCCGGGCCCAACAGTGTGACCACGCGATCTGCCGACGCGTAACAAACGCCAACGCAAATCGCCACGACGATGGCCGCTGCCGAAAGCCCTGTAAAAAACGGAACCAATTCCGCCGCGGTCGAAGGACGGCTTGCGCTCAACGCAATCGCAACCGAAATCGTGCCCGGCCCCGTAGTAAATGGCATCGTGAGCGGGAAGAATGCAACGTCTGCGGCGCCAGCGGCGGGCGCGGCCTGTTCTTTTTTGCGGTTTTCGGTTTCACTTGAGTATGACAGCATTTCCCAGGCAGCGGCCGACACGACAAGGCCGCCAGCCACGCGAAGAGCTTCGATGCTGACGCCGAAAAAGCTCATGAACCACGCGCCTATCCACAGCGCCAGCAACATGACAATGGCCGAATAGCCAGCTACCCGCCAGGCGAGCGCCGCGCGTTCGTCATAGCCGCGCTCGGAGGTCACTTGATGGTAGATGAGCGCGCCGCCAAAAGGATTGACGATCGAAAATAACGCAGGCAGTGCCACCAGAAAACTTCCGGTCACGCTGCCTACGAGAGTCATGATGATCTCCAGATGGATCGCCGGGGCACGGTTCGCGAAAATAGCGGCATACTTCTCAGACCCCGAACACGGGCCTTGGTTACACCGCAGTATACCGGTTCGCCCGAATTAGCCATTCCGGTTGGTCCTGCGCCTAGAGTGCTTCCGGAAAAGTGTGCAGCGGTTTTCCGCAAAGAAGCACGGCATTACGAATGCGCTAGGGGCTGTCCGCTGATCAATCAAAACCGGATAGTCCCTAGAACATCGCCGGATGCACTTTGTCGGGCGGCGCGTGCCCATCGAGGAAAGCTTTGATATTGATGATAACCTTCTCGCCCATATCGATGCGGCCTTCGACGGTCGCCGAGCTCATATGCGGCAGCGCGACGACGCGATCTGATGCCAAGAGCTTCGGATTAATAGCCGGTTCGTGTTCGAACACATCGAGACCGGCACCAGCAATCGATCCTGCTTCGATCATGCGGGCGAGTTCGTTTTCGTCGATAACTTCGCCGCGTGCCGTGTTGACGATATAGGCCGTGGGCTTCAACAGCTTGAGGCGCCGTGCCGACAGCAAGTGATACGTGGCAGGCGTGTGCGGGCAATTGACCGATATGATATCCATGCGCATCAGCATCTGGTCGAGGCTTTCCCAATAGGTGGCCTCCAGATCCCGTTCGAGGTCGAGGGCCAGCCGCTTACGGTTGTGATAATGGATTTGCAAACCAAAAGCCTTGGCGCGTTGAGCCACGGCCTGGCCAATACTGCCCATGCCGATAATACCCAAGCGCTTGCCAAAAATTCGATGACCAAGCATCCAAGTCGGCGACCAGCCGGCCCAGTGGTTCTTGGTGTCTTTGAGGTAGGCGGTGCCTTCGGCAATACGGCGCGGTACGCCTAAAATGAGGGCCATGGTCATGTCGGCGGTATCTTCGGTCAGAACGCCCGGCGTATTCGTGACCGTGACGCCGCGGGTGCGAGCCGTATCCAAATCGACATTATCGACGCCGGTACCGAAGTTGGCGATGAGGCGCAAATTTGGTCCGGCTTGACTGATGACGCCTCGGTCGATTCGATCGGTGACCGTTGGCACCAGTACGTCGGCGATGCGTGCCGCGGCCGCCAACTCGGCCTGAGTCATTGGTTTGTCATCGACATTGAGGCGGGCGTCGAAAAGTTCGCGCATGCGCGTTTCAACAACGTCGGGAAGTTTGCGGGTGACGATTACAATGGGCTTGTGAGCAGTGGCCGGCATATTTGGTCCTGGATTTGATAGAGGACTTGGCGGAGGTGGGGACGTGCAGGCAGTTTGATCTAGATAGGGATCAGCCCGACGTGTCTAACAGAAGGTCATGGGGAAAACAAAGTTCTGGATAACGTGACGCAATGGGCAGCCGGGAGCGGGCCAGGGTATTGTGCGGGCGCGCAAATGCGCCGTTTTGGGGTGCTTCAGAAGTGCGGGCAATTTTAGGCAAGTGTGGATACTATGGAGGCTGGACGATCGGCTCGAAAATTGACCTCAGATCGGGTCTGACGATTGGTTTTAAAATGCTGGCGGCTGGTCTCGTGCTTGCGGTATCCGCACCGGCTGGGGCTCAGTCAGCCATTGAGCCAGCGCCTGAAATTGCCGGATCGGACAACGCAATAGCGGATCCCTCCAGCGATCCCACGCTGGGACCCGTCACGCCCGGCAAAGGTTCAAGCGGCTTGGCGCTACCGCGCTTTGTGAGCATTAAATCCGACCGGGTCAACTTAAGGTCGGGACCAGGAACCGATTATCCCGCCTCGTGGGTATTCCGCCGCGCGGGGCTGCCCCTTGAAGTGACAAAGGAATTTGAAACCTGGAGGCAGGTGCGCGACGCTGAAGGTACGGCGGGCTGGGTGCTGCAATCATTCTTGTCCAGACGGCGTACAGCTCTGGTTTTGCCTTGGGAAGTCAAAGCTGGGGCACAGCCGCCGCAGGTGCCAATCATGAACAGCGACAGTTCATCGTCGCGAACGGTTGCTATCGTGGAAGCCGGTGTGATCGCCAACGTGCATCAGTGCGATAGCGTGTGGTGCCACGTGACCGTCGATGCCTACCAGGGGTATATTGAACAAAAGAAGCTGTGGGGCGTTTACGACGGCGAGGTTATCAAGTAGCCGCCCCAATTACTGATTGTTGCGCATTTGGACTGTTGGCAGCCGCCATGCGTCTCAGTTTGATAAAACCAGCTGCGTGGAGGATGAATGAAAGCGGTACCGCGAAAATCGGCACCATCACCAGGGGATAGGCACTGATCAACAGATTGGGACGGTCGAGCGCCAGGAGTTGATACGGTCCGGGTGACGTCAGGAAGCCCATGGCGACCGCCACAATCAGGTCGGCAACGCCAAACAGGTTCCAAGCTCGAAGTGTGATGGGGCTCGCGTGATGCCCAGTCGCTGCCATGAGGGCGACAGGTATCGCCACGACGCCGACGATGATGTCACCCCAGCCCGCGGCTAATGCGAACTCACCTGGCAAGCGGTCTACGGCCCATAGACCGATGAACGTGACGCCAAGTGTCCGGTAAACCTGAATGATTGTGAGCCAACCGAAGGGAACGGCGTCAATGAGGGCCTGGACGCTCGCTGACCGCATCATAATCCAAATTGCTGCCGCAACTGGGAGCACAATTGGGAAGGGGATGCGAGGTAACGCCAAGTCGGGCGCGGCAAAAAAGATGCCCATTCTTCCCATTGCCACGGCCATCCCATACCAAGCCGCAATGACGAGTGAGATCAGTATTCCGAGCTGGCGGCGAGCTGACGGTTCCAAATTCGCGCGGCTGGCGCCCACCCAAACCAGCATGATCGCTGACACCGCAATTGCAAATGTAGTCACCACGGGATCGACCGGGCCTAAGCTTGTACGAAACATCTCGAGCATGACACTCTCCTCATTAGTACAAAAACAATAGTGACTATGATTATTGTAGTTACTATTGTCAAGTCCGATTTCCGGATAAGCTGCTGCGATGGTGAAAGATGTCGAACAAATTTGTCCGGTGGCGCGTGCGCTTGATGTGATCGGGGAGCGCTGGACGCTTCTGATCATTCGCGATCTTTTGAAATTTGGACCACGCAAATTTGCCGACTTGGAAGAGTCGCTTGCCGGCATCAGTCCAAACACACTGTCAGCCAGACTGAAGCTTCTCGAGTCTCATGCCGTGATCGAGAAGCGGCTCTATGAGCAGTATCCGCCGCGCGCTGAGTACGTGCTGACCGGCAAGGGCCGGCAACTTGGAGGGGTCGTCCTTGCACTCAAGAAATGGGGTGAAGATTTTGGAAATTGAAATCCAACACGACCAAATAGCTATTTGGTCACGAGCCTGACAACAACGTCGATATGGCTGATTTTCATGCCTTCAGGAGGCTCGGGCAGGCCGTCGACCCGGATCTGCGTGCCCGGAATATCGATAAGACGGCTCTCGTGCTCGACAAAAAAGTGGTTGTGGTTCGAGGTATTGGTGTCGAAATAGGCTTTGCCCCCTTCAATCGCCAATTCCCGCAACATTCCGGCCTGTGTGAACTGGTGCAGAGTATTGTAAACCGTTGCCAGCGACACCTGTTCGCCCGCGTTAAGTGCTTCAATGTGCAGCATTTCCGCGGAAACATGGCGGTCACCGGAGCCAAACAAGAGGCCACCCAGTGCAAGACGTTGCCGAGTCGGCCGCAGACCGGCCTTGCGCAAACGAACGCCAACACCGGCGGTCTTACAACCGGCCGCCAAGCCGCAACCCTGGCCTGCAAAGCCGCCTTCGTTGTCAATAGTGTCCGTCATGCCGCCTCTTATAAGGCTGATACCGTTTAAAGTCGTCGAGAAGTGATTGCCACTTCAACGGTATCAGAGTTCACAACACCACCGTGCCGCCCGCAGCCAAAATGGCACGAACACCCAATAAGGCACTATAGAACGAGGGTCAAAGCCCCGCAACCGGCTCAATCACCACATCTTTGCCCTATCCGCTGTGCGAATTTGGCTGTGGGCTTGCGGACGGGGGCTAACTTCGACACTCTTGACCTAGACCCCGTTTATGGCTTGAACGACGGGCAACTGTGATGCGTGATCTACAACACCACCAGATGGACCGGTCAGTGCGGCCGCGAACTGGATGGCTTTCGGGGGAGCCTATTTCACTATGGCGGAACGCCGTTCAAGTTACGATTTTGAGGCTCTCCTGTCGTGCGGACGCGGCGAGCTGTTCGGGCCTGGAAATGCCCAGTTGCCGCTGCCGCCAATGCTTATGTTCGATAGGATTACGCACGTCAGTGAAACGGGCGGCGCCCACGACAAGGGACAAATCGTGGCCGAACTCGATGTGGCGGGAAACAAACGCCTCGACTGGTTCTTCGATTGTCACTTCAAAGGCGATCCGGTTATGCCCGGTTGCCTGGGACTTGATGCCATGTGGCAGTTGACAGGTTTTTATCTGGGATGGCTCGGCGCGCCCGGACGTGGCCGCGCCTTGAGCGTCGGCGAGGTCAAGTTCACCGACATGGTTTTGCCAACGACCAAAAAGCTCGAATACGTGATCGATTTGAAGCGCGTGATCCTGCGCCGCTTGAAGCTCGCCATCGCCGATGGCCAGTTGATAGCCGATGGCAAAGTGATCTACACCGCAATCGACATGCGCGTGGGACTGTTTGAGGCTGGCGAAGCGGCTGCCCCGGGCAGCACTTAATCAAGCGGTGAGTGACACCAAGTGGTGCGTGGACAAGATGGAACTGAGCGGACCCTATGGGTTCTCTCAAATGCTGCTCGGAAAGGGCTTTCTTGATGAGACGAGTCGTCGTCACCGGCATGGGTGTTGTGTCCTCTATCGGAAACACCACCCAAGAGGTGCTGGCCTCGCTGCGGGAGGCCAAGTCTGGCATTGTACGCGCCGATAAGTATGTGGAACTTGGTTTCAAGTGCCAGGTTCACGGTGAGCCGAAACTCGATTGGGAAGCGCAGGTGCCTCGTAAACCCAAACGCTTCATGAACCCGGGTGTAGCGTGGAATTATATTGCCATGGATCAGGCCATTCGCGATGCGGGCCTGGAGCCAGGAGATGTCGTCAACGAGCGCTCTGGAATCATCATGGGGTCGGGTGGGCCTTCGACGCGCGCCATCGTCGATGCTGCAGAAACAACTCTTAAATCGGGCGGACCTAAGAAGATTGGCCCGTTTGAAGTGCCTAAGGCGATGTGTTCTGGACCTTCGGCGGCGCTAGCGACCGCATTCCAGATCAAGGGCACCAACTATTCAATATCTTCGGCATGCGCGACCAGCGCTCACTGTATCGGCAATGCCGCCGAACTCATTCAGTGGGGCAAGCAGGATCTTATGTTCGCAGGAGGCTGCGAAGAATTGGACTGGACGCTGTCGAACCTGTTCGATGCCATGGGAGCGATGTCGTCCAAATATAATGCGACGCCTTCAACGGCCAGTCGCGCCTATGACAAGAACCGTGATGGCTTCGTGATTGCCGGCGGAGCTGGCGTTGTCGTGCTAGAAGAACTAGAGCGCGCAAAGTCACGAGGGGCACGCATCTACGGCGAACTCGTTGGCTACGGTTGCACTTCGGATGGCTTCGATATGGTGGCGCCGTCGGGCGAAGGCGCAGCCCGCTGCATGAAGCTCGCTATGGCCGGGAACAATGGCAAGGGCGTCGGCACCATCGACTACATCAATCCCCATGGCACCGGCACGCCGGTTGGCGATGAGCGTGAAATTCAAGCGATCCGCGACGTTTTTGGCAGCAATGCACCCGCCATTTCAGCAACCAAATCGCTCACCGGCCATTCGCTTGGCGCCATCGGCGTTCAAGAAGCCATTTTTTCGCTTCTCATGATGAACAACGGTTTTATTTGCGAAAGTGCACACATCGAAGAGCTTGATCCAGCATTTGCTGACATGCCCATTGTGCGCAAACGTCAGGATAACGTCGCGCTTAACTGTGTGATGTCGAACAGTTTCGGTTTTGGCGGAACTAATGCCACTCTGGTGTTCCGCCGGCACGATGGTTAATGACCCGTCTTAAGCTTGGCGCGATGAGAACCCAGCCGGGTTTTATCTCAAGGTGCCAAGCATGACGTTATACACCACGGGCCGCGGCTGGTTTACCAGTGCCGGTTCCGTTCCCGATTGCGTAGCGAGGACTTTGATGGCCGAGATTGATATTGCTAAGCCGGGACCGCTGATGGCCGGTAAACGCGGTCTAATTATGGGGGTTGCCAACGAGCGCTCGATCGCCTGGGGCATTGCTCGCGTGTTGGCCGGACAAGGCGCCAAGCTGGCATTCAGTTATCAGGGCGATGCCTTTGGCCGCCGGGCTATCCCATTGGCTCAATCTGTTGGCTCGGAAGTTATTGTTCCGTGCGATGTTTCGGATCTGGCCAGCGTCGACAACGTGTTTGCCGAAATCAACAAGGCCTGGGGCGGCCTCGATTTTGTCGTGCATGCCTTGGCGTTTTCCGATCGCCGCGAGCTTGCAGGCCGTTATGCCGATACCTCGCGCGATAACTTCACCAACACCATGGTGATATCGTGTTTCTCATTCACTGAAATTGCCAAGCGTGCGGCCGAGCTGATGCCTAACGGCGGCTCGCTCTTAACCCTCAGCTATGGCGGCGCAACGCGGTGGGTTCCCTCGTACAACGTCATGGGAGTTGCCAAGGCCGCGCTCGAAGCCTCGGTGCGCTATCTCGCGGCTGATTTGGGTCCGCAGGGCGTGCGGGTTAACGCTTTGTCGGCCGGCGTCATGCGCACGCTGGCAGGGGCGGGTGTTTCGGATGCGCGCTCTATTTTCAATTATCAACGTGATCATGCGCCGCTGCGCCGTACACCTACGCTCGATGAAATTGGCGGCTCGGCACTCTATTTGCTTTCGCCTTTATCGGGCGCAGTGACGGGCGAAGTTCATTTCGTCGACTGCGGTTACAATACCGTCGCCATGCCGACGCTCGAAGCCTTGAAGGCCGCTGAGAACGACGCCAGTGCTTCAGGCCGCAGTTCGGGCGAAGCCGCGGAATAATCTATTTTTCCGGAATAAAAATAGGGACGCGGCCATTCCAGCTGCGTCCCCTTTTTGTATACTCGTCAAAGGCACGGTGCCTGAGCGTGTCCCTTCGGATCGCTTTAGGCGTCCGACTTGACCTTGGTAATTGCCGGCATTGACGGATCGACAATCTCCATTGGGCGGCGCTTGGGGGCCGGCGGCTGGAATGCCCGGCGGGCGTGGAATTCGCAGTACGGCAGGCCCGTAACCTTGCCCTTGCCGCAGAAATGGAAGTCCGCCATTTGCGGATCACCGATCGGCCAGCGGCAGCTACATTCGGTCAGCGTCTGGATCGTCTTGCGCTCTTTAAGTGGAATGACGAGCTCTTCGACGGCCGGGATAAAGGGTTCGGCATCGGGTTGATAGAGCTGGCGCACAAGCGGATTGCCGTTGGTGGCAAAACGCGATTTGGCCATGCGGTTCTTGACGTTGGCTGCCGCCGCGGCGCGGGCACGCGGACGATGGCTTTTCATGCGTGAGGTCGTAGCGCGGCCCGAAAGACCCAGGCGATGCACTTTGCCGATCACCGCATTGCGCGTGACTTCACCGAGACGTCCAGCAATTTGGCTAGCGCTCAGCCCTTCGCTCCAGAGCTTTTTCAACAGCTCAACGCGCTCGTCGTTCCAGCCCACCATTCGGGTGCTCCCAACAAAAATCATGACGGAGCGGCGCTCGAATGG
>JBEBJD010000021.1:0-12111 GCA_040080075.1 Hyphomicrobium sp.
AAAATCTGATCCGGCAGCGCGATATTGAGCGTCGGCGAGAACTGCAAGTTGCTCACGTTGCCTCTGTCATCATCGCCAGCAAAGTCGGTGTCGTATCGAACGGCGCCAACGAAGAATGAGCCAAGTGTGATTTCCGGCAGTGCATAGCGATAGCCGAAGGTAGGCACAACCCGCCACCTGCCGCTGCCGAACTGGTCTTCGGCCGCCGTTGGCATGATGAGCTGTGCACCGAAGCCGACGGCCTGGCGCTTGTCGATCGACTTGATCAAAAGCGCTTGGGTCAGCGTGTCGCCATAACCGAATTCCCAACTTCCCGTTGGATTATCCAGGCTCGGAACGTCATTGTAGACGAACGGGGCATCGATGCGCAGACCGAGCTGCCAGCCGTCACCCAGGTTAAGCGGCTTGTCGTAGCGTAAAATTAAGGTAGTTGCTTCGAGGGTGCGCGCAAGGTTGGAGTAGCCAAGCCTGAGGTCTATTCGTTGCACGGGGTTCGTGACATCTTGTCCCGTATTTGTCTCCTCGCCGGCTCTGGTCTCCTCTGCACCAGCAGAGCACATGAGAGTAACAATCAATGCGATTTTCAAAGCCGCCGACGATCTTGTCATTTTGGTCTCCGGGCGCGTCAGAAACTCAGCCCCATACGAAGCCAAGCTGACTCGCCGTCAAAATGCTTTTCTGTTTCAAACTGCTTCAGGTATTTTGCGGTCAAGGTCAGCCCGACGCTGCCAATCTTGGTCGAGTAGGAGACGACCGGCCCGAGCACAAAGTACTTTGCTTTGAGGTCGTCGGTCAGTAGCAAACCTTTGAGCGATTCCGCGCCAGCGCCGCTGTCGTCCTGAAGCTGCTGATAGTAGCCACCATTGACACCGAGCAGCCATCCGTTGGCGAAGCGCTGCACCAGCGTCGCCTCGATATGCATCTCAGCGCCCGTCTGGTAGTTTGTGGCCTCGTTCTTTTCGCTGAAGGTCACGCCGAGCGCGACGTCGAGTTCATGGCCGGTGGCAGGATCCAAATAGGTGTACGAAAGCGTCGGATCGACGGCGAACCGGTTCTTGCCCGGATTGGCCGCGTCCGCGCTGCGATCGCGCAAGTTGATGCTTGTCGTTTCGAAGTCGCCGGTCGGGAGATACATAGGAGCGGCGAACGAATAGTGCGCCTTCCCGTTGTGCCAGCCGATCATAGGAACGATGACGATATCGCCCAGTCCGTTGGCATCACCGGCGTCGATCGATCCGCTTATGGACCCAAAGCGAGGGACCGTCAAAGTGCCGGTTGCATCGATATGCGCATCGATGAATGGAAACTGAAAACTGAGCCCGGCGCTGCCGCCGACGATTTGTCCTGGTGCAACGGCGGTGATCACTGTCTTACTGAGATTGAGCTCGAGATCGGCATCAGAGACGGTCGCGCCAACAAGCGTGCCAGCGTGGAGTTCGCCGCTGAAGTGCACATAGTCGTTGCTGATGTAGACGCCAGGGGCTGGCACGACCCCCATAGCTAGATCTCGCGTCCCAACGAGATAAGTCCCCATCGAGCCTTCGACCGCGCTGGCTTGGTCAAGTGGTGCGCCAAGGGCTGCTAGGCACAACACTGTAGCGACGTATCTGTGGGACATGCGTGCCTCGATAAAAAACCGAATCCGTTTCGCAATGTAGCGGGCGAACGCCAATTTATGCGCCGGAAACAATTCAATACCTTGATTTCGACGTGCTGGGAGAAGCCTTAGAATAACTCCTGGTCGCAAAAACCAATTTTCTCCAATCGTGTTGCCTCAACGTAACAGGCCAGAAGGGCCAAACCGCGATGCAATATCCTTGTCACCAATTGCCAGCGGCCCGGATTGGCTTGCGAATCGTCTGCTGTATCGTCATGGGACTGGCTGGGGGACAAGAGTTGTTCTCCAAGATACGTCAATTGGTGCTATGGATACTGGGACTGTCCCGTTGAGTGAGCGTCTTGCAGGCGACCAAGCCACAACCATAAAAGGCCGCGGGTTCCATCCGGCCGTTAATGCGGTGTGCCGGCTGAGGACTTGCAGACAGTTAGCTCCAAAACTCTGAAACGCGTGAAACCAGCCAAACGCATGACGTGATGCCGATAGCGTAGGCGGCGGCAAGGCGGGCGGGCGCAATCGGACCTGAAAATGCAACCGTCAGCACCCTGAACGCCACAACCAAGCCTGCAACAAATAGCAATTGCCCGGCTTCCACGCCGAGGTTGAACATGAGAAGAGCCAACGGAACGTCGATCTGTGGCAGTCCGATCTCCTTAAGAGCGCCTGCAAAACCGAAGCCGTGGAGGAGGCCGAAAGCGAAGGCAACAATCCAGGGATAAACTTCGGATAGGCGTCGCTCGCTTGTGTTCTGGCTCTGACGCTTGGTACCCTCAGCATCAGCCCGGAACACTTGCCACTCACTTGTTTGTGTTCTGGAGTCACAATCGCTTGCTGGCCTTCGCCCGGAACCAAGCGTTTGATCCAGAACACTAGGCGCCATGATTGCAAGCTCGCGGGCGACAAATGCGATGCTCAGAGCGATGACAGCTTCAACCGGTTTCTGCGGCAGGCTCAGAAACCCGAGCGCGGCCCCTGCAAGGGTGATGCTGTGGGCCACAGTAAAAGCCGTAATCGTTTTTACAAGCATCCATGGGTCGCGTATCAACAGTAAGAGCGCCAAGACGAATAGCAGGTGATCAGTACCGGCAAGTATGTGGTCGACGCCGAGCCAGAAGTAAGTGTTCGCGACCGCTAGCATGGATTGACTGCCCGCCACACGAAGCACTGGTTGTTGCGGCGTAAGTCTCGTCACCTGTGTTGTGCCGTCGCCATAAGCCACGCGAGCCAGCACATCCGTCAGTGTCGTGCGCAGCCCATCGATGGCTATTTCACGGCCCTCCAGTCCATTGTCGCATGCGACGCTCCATCGCTCGTAGAAGGCGCCTCCAGTGATTGAGCCGGCGGGCCCGGCCAAGGTCTTGCATTCCACTGGCATCCGGACGTAGAGACCAAGCCGCTTGTCGCCTGCCGCAGGAACCTTCCATAAGACCGAGTAGGTATTTGCCGCGGTCTCTCGCAGCTCCAGATAGGCCGGACGCATCTCGTGTGCCTGTGCCACACTGATAAGCAAAACGGGGATCAGGATCCAATACAACGCCCGGCGGATCATCGACGCGCCTCGGCTTTTTCCAAACCTTCAATGGTGACCTTGTAGCGCTTCATGAGGCTCCCGATGCGGTCCTGTTCCAGCGCTTTGCGCTTGGTGTTTGACCAATCGCGCAAGACAGCGTCACGCACCTCGGCAAGTGCTGGCTCGCGTCCATTTTGGCGCCCCGTGACGCGGACGAGATGAAGCCCATAGCTCGACTCCACGGGCCCCGACCATTGATCAGCGGGTAAACTCTCCAACTCTTCGGCAAACTTATCTCCGAAGGTCTGATTGATCGCGGTCTTAGCCGTCAGCGGCAGCACCGCGGGCAGTAAGGTTTGATCGCCCAGTGTTGCCAGATCAGCCTGCGCATTCACCCGCAATGCCTCAAGCAACGCCTGCGCATCTTTGCCGGCTGACTCGCCACGCTTCGTTGGATTGAGAAAAATCTGCTGGAAGGATGTCAATGACTCGATACGGAATTGACCGGCATTCGCCTTGAGATAGCTATCGAGCTCGGTATCGCTGGGCATGAGGGAGCCGGCTTCTGCGTCGGCTAAAAACTCCATCTTCTGCCGCAGGCGGCGGCGAATGACCGTGTCATCCTTCTCCAATCCAAGCAGCAGTGCCTCGCGATAATACAACTCTTCCTTGACGTAGTCGTCGACCAGTCCTTTGAGTTCCTGCGCGGTCGGCGGCCTCTGCCAGGTCTTGCCGAACAGCCCGGCCAGTTGTTCAAGCTTGGACGATGTGACCAGAATTTCGCCGGCTTCTGGTTCTTTGGAACGGTTAAGAGTGCCGTAGAGAAGGAAAATTGTAATAGCTAGCCCGAGAAAGTGCACAAGTGGCTCCCGGAGCACGCGGCCAATCATTCCAATTCTCCTCCCGAATTATCCCAAAACTTGCCCAATCCGCAATCGTTAGCGGTGGCTGGCCGCCTATCGTGGCCATTGCATTGTCTCACAACCAAACTATGGATCAGCCATTTGGTTTTACAGCTTCCTCTAAAGCAGGTTGAGATAGCCGATCAAGCCACGCCGTGACGTTTTGGACTGCGCTGGCGACGCCATAAATGCGGATCAATCCCAGCTCCCGAGCGGCTCGTGGCGTGACTCGTCCATCGACCAGAGCTTTGACAACGGGCTCGTCTGTTATAATGACGACGTCGTTGCTGGCCGGTCCGCCAGCATCGGGCTTCATATCAAGACCTGTGTGGGCTGGCTCAAAGCGGGTCCAGAGCATGGGCTCGATCATCAAGAGGGCGATGGCGGGATCTCCGTTGCCATCACGAACTCGCCAAAGTCCATCACGCAATCGACTGAGCTGTTTGACGGCACTTCCATATCCAAGCAGTTTCTTAGTTGCGAGCGGCCGGTCGTCCCGGGATAACTGGCCGTCGAGCTGTGCCCGCCAAACTGCCGAAGTGACGTAGAGCGCATTCGGGTAGATCCAGTTGAGGATGCCCCGATTAATGCTTGCTGGATCGTGGTAGCCACACGCCCATGCACCAGGTCCAAATAAAAGGGCCGTGGCCAGAAGCACCAGCCGGAACGTGCCTGCGGCCAGCTTCATGGTGTGTACCAAATGGGTGACGTGTAGGCGCGTTCCTGGGTAATCATCGGAACGCCGGGAGACATCGTGACGGCGAAACGTTTGGCTTCATAAGCGGTCCAGCGGGGCGTTGGGATCTCGATAACACGAGCGTAGTAGAATGCGGACTGCGCTGCGTTGAAATCGGGATCCGTCCAGGTGGCACTTAATTCCGGCGCGCCGATAGTGTTCTTCCAAGTCGCGTTGGTGATGTCGACCGTATTGCCCACTGGCGGGATCTTCCCGCTTGTGTCCGGTTTGCGGTCGCCGCTCCAGACAGCGTCGTAAACCTTCTCCTGAGCGTGACCATCCTTGTCGAGCCATCCTTTGACGATCTGGATGCGGTCAAGATTGCCGCTGTAGGGATCTTTCATGGCAGCGACGAGGAAGCTCGGAGATTTGGCGCCCGGCGACTTGCGCAAATCGCCGCCCATCGGAACGCCCTTCGCATAACCAACACCTGCCGGAAGCCGCGACAGGGCGTCATCCGCAGTGAAGTCCCAGCCACCGAAAAAGCGGACAACCATGCGCGGGCCGGTAGTCGCGTATGTTTCCTTGCGCTTCATGGCATCGAAGATTGCTTCACGCGTATTCTCGGTTGCCCACACACCAGCGTAACCGGCGGCAGCCTGTTGCCAGCCCTTGACCGTGTATTTGGGATCTGGCGCCTCGATGACGACATGCTCCCAGCGGTGAGGCCCCGGCTCAACGCCGGAGTGCTTGCCAAAGAAGTTCTCCTCCTCGACCGCCGCCAATGAGGTGTGCGCGTCGGTGCTGCCGATCATGCCAAACTTGAAGGGGTTCACCCCGAGCTTCCGCTCCAGCAACAAGCCAGTTTTAAGGGCTTCGCGGGAATATTCGTATTGATACATTTCGGGTTTTTTGACCTCGGTGCCATTGAGGTTGGCCTTGTCCCATTTTTCATAGTCGGCGAATTCGTCGTTAGGAGACAGTGCCGGATGCGCTTCGCTATCGCCCTTGATTTGAGTGGCCTCAATGATCGGCTCGAAGCGGGCGCGCAACGCTGCCAGTTCCTTCGTGTAGGGCTTGCCGTCGAAGGTCTCCACCGAGAACATGCGGCCATTGCTCAGGTTGCCGTTGTGAGGGATGGCGAGTACCTCGCCACCCGTCCGCTTTTCGAAATCGGCGAGAAAGGCCCAAAGGTCTTCCGGATTTTGACTGTCGAACTGGGAATAGGGCACGGTGCGGTTCGCCACGCTGGCGTCGCCCCGGAAGAGTACATTGCGGTGAAGATTGTTGCCGCCCATGGTGGTGTATTCAAAACCAATGATCGCGCTGAACCGGCCAGGATCGTTGTATTTGTCAGCCAGCGCCGTGTAGGCCTGCCAGGCATTGCGCACGGCCTTGTCGCTCTTGATCGGCGCCTCCTTGGTGGACAGCGAGGCCACGATCTCCATAGCCGTGGCGAAGACCTTGTCCTGATTGCCGCTCTTCAGTGAGTCATACCATTTCCTGCCTATTTCCGTGGAGAGGATCTCCGGATCGCCGCTGAGCAACTGTGGCATGAGACCGTACATCTCGGCGTGATCAGAGATCACCAGGAAGTCAAGTGGCCGCGAAAGCTTGGCGCGGAGTCCATACGTCGTAGAGATTTCCTCGCCGCGTGCGAAACGGAAGGCATCCTCCTGCCCGACCCGGTTCATGGTCCCCGCATCGACCGAGATCGAGGTGTGCAAGTGGGTATCACCAAACAGAACGCGTGCCGGATAATTTCGCCCGGCATAGGGTGAGAACTGCGGCTTGCTTATATGGGCAACGTCGTCCTTCGTGGCGGCCTCATGGTTGCCGGGCTCCGCTGCCCAGGCGACGGACGTCAAGGTGCAACCTGCGAGCAGGAATATTGTTCGTAAGGTCACTTTCATGGGGCGTACTCCCGTTCTATGCGTGCAGTTCAGCGTTCCGGCGAATACCAAATGGGTGACGTGTAGGCGCGTTCCTGGGTAATCATCGGAACGTCCTTTGGCATCTTGATGCCAAATCGCTTCTGGTCGTAGGCCGTCCAGCGCGGTGTCGGTATTTCAATTACGCGCACGTAATAGAAAGCGCGCAGCGCCGGATCGAAGTCCGGGTCCTTCCAGACCGCAATCATTTCGGGTGCGCCGATGGTGTTTGTCCAGATCGCGTTGCCGGCATCCACGGTGTTGCCGACGGGCGGCAGCTTTCCGTCGCTGCCAAGTTTGCGGCCGCCCGACCAGACGACATCATAGACCTTCTCTTGAAGGGCACCCTTGGCGTCGACCCAGCCCTTGATGATTTGAATGCGGTCCAAGTTACCACTCAGCGGGTCCTTGAGGGCTGCTGCGAGGAATGTGGGCGACTTGCCCGCTGGAGCCTGCCGTAGTTCACCGCCCATGGGAACGCCCTTTGCGTATCCTTCTTCGGCAGGCATCCGCGTCTGGGCATCTTCGGCGTCGAAGTCCCAGCCGCCGAAGAAGCGTACCGTCATGCGCGGGCCCGTCGTTGAGTATGCTTCCTTGCGCTTCAGCGCGTCCCAGATCGCCTCACGGGTGTTCTCGGCCGCCCATACGCCAGTATATCCTGCCGCCGACATTTGCCAGCCTTTGACGCTCACTTGTGAGGTCTTGATGACGTCGTGCTCCCAGCGATGAGGTGACGGCTCGACTCCCGTGTGTTTGCCGAAAAAATTGTTCTCTTCCGCCGTGGTCAACCCCGTGTGGGTGTCAGTGCCGCTCACAAATCCGAATTTGAAGGGGTTGACGCCCAATGTCTGCTCGAGTGTCAGGCCTTCTTGAAGGGCGCGGCGCGCATACTCGCGCTCGATCATGCCCGGCCTTTTAGGCACGCCCGCGAGGTTGGCCTGGTCCCACTTCTCGTAGTTGGCAAATTCGTCGCTGGGGGAGAGCGAGGGCTGCGTCTCGCCGTCGCCCTTGATCTGGGTGACCTCATACATCGGTTCCCAGCGGGCCCGGGCTTCGGCCCATTCGCGTGTCAATGGATTGCCGAGGAAGGTGTTGAGCGCAAACATCTTGCCGTTCGACAAGTTGCCGTTATGAGGGATCGCGAGCAGCGAACCGCCCGTCTTTTCTTCCCAAGTAGCCATCCACTTCCACAGATCCTCTGGGTTCTCACTGTCGAAGGTGGTCATCGGGATCGCCCTATCGGCCTTGTCCTTGCCGTCGCGGTAAATGACATTGCGATGCAGGTTGTCGCCGCCGCCGGCGTTACTGGTCCACTCGTAGCCGATGAAGGCGGTGAAGCGGCCCGGCTCGTTGTACTTCTCCATGATGTCCGTATTTTTCTGCCAGATCGACAGGGCCAGCTTGGGATCCTTCATGCTAGCTGGGATACGATTGTTCGATTGGGCGGCGATCATTTCGGAGGCCGCTGCAACTCCCTGGCCCGACTTCATCATGTCATGCCATGTCTTGACCTGCGGATCGGCCATGAGCATTGGGTTGCCGTCTTTGATCTCGAAAATTACGCCTGCAGCGTCCGAATGATCTGTGATTGCGGCCCAGTCGAGGGGCCTGCTCAACTTTGCTGGCTCGCCAAGCGAGGACATGACCTCTTCGCCTCGAGCAAAACGCAGCGCCTCCTCCGGCCCGAGTGTCGCGCCGAATGCGCCTGCATCGGCCGACCAGCCCGTATGCACATGCTGATCACCCCACAAGACACGCGTGGGGTAGTGGCGGCCAGCGTAAGGGGAAAAGCCACGCTTTGGAAAAGCGTGGGCCGCAGCCTCTGGGTTGATAGTGCCGATATCGTTAACGGGCTGCCCTTGCTGGGCAATGGCCAGGGAAATTGAGAAAACAGAAATTACACAAACTGCGGCGGCCACGACGCTTTGTGTGCAATTGGTTTTCATCGGAGTCCTCCAAGAGTAAGACGCCATTTTTCTTCACTAAGGCGAGCCCAGGCCTTGGCCCAAGTCAAGTACTTCTTAAGATATCCAATTCCCGATTGGCCTTCGATCAAAATACGAAACGATCCAGTTACGTCTGGTTCACAAGAATGCCTTGCTCCGCGCAAACCCTTTGCAGCTCGTCCTGAAAGGCCGTGATGCTATCGCTTCTGCCTCCTCAGTGCGGACAGCATCTGTTCAATTGTCAGAGCGCACAGGTTCGAGCTCGCTCAGAAGTTCCGCCATTTCAAGGGTTGAAGGACGATTGTTTGCTTCCACCTCATATGATGCCAGTGCCAAAAGGACGTTTACAATTCGAACTGCAGATGTTCCGGGCTGACCCTGAAGGTACGAAGTGTCAGTGCCGGAACACTAGTGTAGTCATATTTGGCGTTCAAAAATCTTCTGTCTAAAGGGAATGTAGCGGTTTCGATCAATGTAAAGAGGCGCGAGCTTTCTGTTTGATGCACAGGAAACGGCTTATTTGAGAGGTGTTGATGGGTATTGTGTTCGCAGGGCTCCCCTTGAAGGCTTGGACGCGGATCGTAGCCGGCTAATTGAGTCAGCTTCTGCCCCGTCCGTGCTTTTTATCTGGCGGTCCGGACGGTTCATTGTAACGGCGCTCCGCCTCGTGCGCTTCCGCACAGAACGCGACGGCGGCGGGCGCCAACGTGCGCTCGCGCAGGTGCATGATTGCGTAGTTGGTTTTAAACCATGGGGCATGGAAGGGAACGATCGCGACTTGGCCTGCTGCAACCCAGGGCTTCAGCTTCGGCTCGATCGCGATGCTCACCGCGTTGGAAGCCGAGACGATGCGAATGACTGCGTCGAGGTTTGGGCATTGGATTTGCGGTTCGAAGTACTTTCCGCCCTCGACCGGTTGCCCCATCAACCGGCCCTCAGCCAGATGCTCATTGGCGCGGCTTGGCAGCTTGCCTGTGGCTAAAGGATATTCGCCAATGTCGTGAATCGTCGGCTTTTTCAGCTTGGTCAGAGGGTGGCCGGATCTGCAGAAAAAGCAGGCGGGCCGGTTTGGCAGAGGTTCGGCAACGATATCCGGATCGGATGACGTTTCCTGAGCGTCGCCGACCGCCAGATCGATTTTGCGCTCATGCAGTGCGGAACAGAAGCTGGACCAATCCATATCCAGCAAACGCAGTCTTAGCATGGGGTGTTTGGCAAGAAGACTTCCCACCGCATCGCCAATCCATGTCTGAGCCACAAACGGTCCGACACCGATAGTCAGCTCGCCTATGCTTAATCCTTTGAGAAGTGCTATTTCGCGCTTTAACTCTGTAATGTCTATTTCAACACGGCGCGCGCTATTAAGCACGATTGTGCCGAACGAAGTTGGATCAGCACCTGTGCGGCCCCGATCAAAAAGTTTAGCGCCCAGCCGGCGTTCCAGTTCCTGGATGCAGCGGGTCAAGGTCGGCTGCGAAACGCCAATATGCTCCGCGGCACGCGCAAAGTTGCGATGCTTGTCAAGCGCCAGCGCACATTCCAAGAGGCGCAACATTATTCATCTTTCGCATCGATGACAAAGAAACGTGTATTGGACGCCATTATAGCAAACACGTATCAATTGACCATAGAGGTGATCAACAGTGAATTGTCTTTTCACGTTTGATTTGAGCAAGGATAGTATCTGCAGTTCTGATTGACCGGCGGCATTTGTCCTAAATCAATGTGGACACAGCGCCGGAAGTTCGAATGCTAAACAATTGAGAAAATGGGGCAGAGCGAAGGGCGTTTTCGCGGAAAGAAGGGGTGTGTGCATCTACGAAAATTATGGACCATAGGCCAGAATTTATCGGCCGGTTGAAGGATGTCCGGTTGAACGATGTCCGCCGGAAATCCTGACGTTAAGTGGTCTGGTTAAATTTGGAAAGGGATTGCAATAATGAAACGGCTAAAATCTAGCTTGGTAACTGCGCTGGCGTCAGCGGCCATCTTGTTGGCTGTCGCGCCGTCAACATTCGCTCAGACGGCAAAAAAGCCAAACATCCTCGTCATCTGGGGCGATGATATCGGCACCCAGAACATCAGCCACAACAATCGCGGCATGATGGGCTATCAAACCCCGAATATCGACCGCGTCGCCAAGGAAGGCGTGGCCTTTACCGACTACTACGCCCAGCAGAGCTGCACGGCTGGCCGCGCTGCTTTCATTGGCGGGTCCGTTCCGCTCCGCAATGGAATGCTGAAAGTCGGGCTGCCCGGCGCCAAGGAAGGCTGGCAGAAAACTGACGTGACAATGGCCACCGTGCTCAAGAGCCAGGGCTACGCAACTGGCCAATTTGGCAAGAACCACGAGGGTGACCGTGATGAGCACCTGCCGACCATGCACGGCTTCGACGAGTTCCTCGGCAACCTCTACCATCTCAATGCCGAAGAAGAGCCAGAGAACGAAGACTATCCGAAAAGCCCAGAGTTCCGGAAACAGTTCGGCCCACGCGGTGTGCTGCACACATGGGCGGACGGCAAGGGCGGTCAGAAGATCGAGGACACTGGCCCGCTGTCGAAGAAGCGCATGGAGACTGTTGATGATGAAACCGTCGCCGCGGCGAAGGATTTCATCACGCGCCAGGCCAAAGCCGGCGTGCCATTCTTTGTCTGGTGGAATGGTACCCGCATGCACTTCCGCACCCATGTTAAGGCGGAACATCGCGGTATCTCCGGTCAGGATGAATACAGCGACGGCATGGTCGAGCACGATATGCACGTCGGCGAGTTGCTCAAGTTGATCGACGAACTCGGCCTCGCCAACGACACCATCGTCCAGTACTCGACGGACAATGGCCCGCACTACAACTCCTGGCCCGATGCCGGCACAACGCCCTTCCGCAGCGAGAAGAACACGAACTGGGAAGGCGCCTACCGCGTGCCCGCCTTCATCCGTTGGCCCGGCCATTTCCCCGCTGGCACAACGCTCAATGGCATCCTAGCGCATGAAGACTGGCTGCCTACTTTTGCCGCTGCCGCTGGTGCGGCGGACATCAAGGATAAGCTCCTCAAGGGCGTGGATCTCAACGGCCGCACCTACAAGAACTACATCGATGGTTTCAACCAGCTCGATTACCTTAGCGGCAAGTCAAAGGAATCGGCGCGCAGTGAGTTTATTTATGTGAACGATATTGGGGAGATCGTAGCCGTCCGCCTCCGGGACTGGAAAGTAGTCTACATGGAAAACCGGGCTGAGACGATGGCGCTCTGGCGCGAACCGTTCGTTGAGTTACGGGCTCCACTGCTCTTCAACTTGCGCCGCGATCCGTTCGAGAAAGCCCAGCACAACTCGAACACCTATAACGACTGGTGGGTCGACCGCGTCTACGTCATCACGCCGGCCACTGCGCAAGTCGCCAAATTCCTCACGACCTTTAAGGACTATCCACCCAGTCAGACCGCGGGTTCGTTCAACCTGACGAAGATGCAAAAGCAGATCGAAGACATGTCGACTGCTAAGTAGCCTACCAAAGAAGTCGCGCGCCC
>JBEBJD010000292.1:0-12106 GCA_040080075.1 Hyphomicrobium sp.
ACGGGACACTTGCGCGCTCAATTCTGCCTGATTTCAATTGCAGCGGGCTTGGTCTACATAGCGCTCAGGAGGCGGCATAGGGGCAGTGATGACACAATCCGTTCTGGGAATTATCGGCGGCAGCGGGATCTACAATCTGCCGGGCTTGTCGGATGCGCGCTGGGAACGGGTTGCGGGTCCCTGGGGCGAGCCATCTGACCAATTGCTGTTTGCCAGTATCGATGGCTTGCCAGTGCGGTTCTTGCCGCGTCATGGCCGGGGCCACAAGATTCCGCCCTCAGCCATCAATTACCGCGCCAATATCGACGCCATGAAGCGGGCCGGCGTGACGGATCTCGTCTCCATTTCGGCGTGCGGGTCGTTGCGCGAGGAATACGCGCCGGGTCATTTCGTGCTGCCCGATCAGTTTATCGATCGCACTATTGCGCGCGAGAAGTCATTTTTTGGTACCGGCTGCGTGGCGCACGTGTCGGTGGCCGATCCGGTCAGTCCATTGCTGGTTGAAGCTGTTGCGGCGGCGGCGGCGGCGGAAGGCATCGAACACACGCGCGGCGGCACATATCTCGTCATGGAAGGCCCGCAGTTCTCAACGCGCGCGGAATCGAATTTGTATCGCTCCTGGGGTTGCGATGTGATCGGTATGACCAACATGCCCGAGGCAAAACTCGCGCGCGAAGCCGAGATTGCCTATGCCACAGTCGCAATGGTGACCGATTATGATTGCTGGCATTCCGACCACGTAGCCGTCGATGTGGCGGCTGTGATTGCAGTGATGACGCACAACACGGAAAAGGCGCAAAGACTCGTGACACGGCTGGCTAGGGCATTTCCGCGCCAGCATCCGGTATGCCCCATTGGTTCGGATACGGCGCTCGATGTTGCCATCATCACGCCGCCGGAAGCGCGCGACCCCGCCGTTCTGGCCAAGCTCGACGCGGTGGCAGCACGGGTGCTGAAACGGGCCAACTAGTCAAAACGTAACCAACTGACCGGAAGCCAAAACAGCCAAATAAGGTTTGAAAAGCCAAAATGGAGACGAACGCAATGACCTGCAATACCACCTCGACCATAATGCCCGCCATGGACCAGGACGTTTCACGCCGCACAGCTTTGAATGCGGTTTTTGCAGCGAGCGCAGGGGCGGCTTTGGTGCTCTCGTCCGGTAGGGCTTTCGCCGCCGATGAAGGCTCGCACAGCGGTATGGATCACGCGGCTATGATGGGACCGCCCAAGCATCAAGCGTTGATCGACAAGGCCCTCGTCTGCGTCAACCGTGGCGAAGTTTGTAACAGCCATTGCCTTATGATGCTGTCCATGGGTGATACGTCGCTCAAAGACTGCCTGGCAAGTGTTTCAGCCATGTTGCCGATGTGTGGCGGACTGGTGAAATTGGCAGCTCTCGATGCTCCACGCCTCAAGGAATATGCCAAGGTCTGCATGGACGTTTGCGCAGACTGCGAGAAGGAATGCCGCAAGCACGAGGCCAAACATGCCGTTTGCAAGGCATGCGCTGAATCGTGCGCCGAGTGCATCAAGGAATGCAAAACACTGCTGGGTGCGTAATCCTTCTGCGCGCCAATTTGTACTCAGAGGCTATGCGCCTCTGGGTGGTGGCGCGATCAACTATTCGGGAACGAGATCAGGATTTTCATTTTCAGAAGGTTGGGCATCACCGTTTCGATCACTTGTCCGATGCCCCACAGGATTACCATCAGCAACAGCAGGGCTGGGATCGCGGCAAGCACTGCTTTCACCAAGAACAGCGACAACTGCATGAACGGCACGTCGATGGCCTTGACCACGGCCGGGAACGCCCCGGCGGTGGCCGCCACGTCATAGGCCTCGGCGGCCTGAAATGCGGGCTCAGTGACTGGTCCAGTCATGGAGGGAGTGCGCTCACGGGCTTCGCGTGCCCGGGCCTCATGCTCACGCCTCAGCGTGCGCGGCAAATCATCGATGTCGGGCTGGCCTGTCAGCGGAATATTTCTGTCAGACATGACGGAAGAGCCTTGGCTGTGGGCCACACCGTGGCTGTCCAAATTGGCCGCTATGCGGCCGGCAGGCTGAACTTCACTGAAGCGGAACACTGAGAATCACCTACCCAGACAATGTGTAAACTACCTTGGATCCGTTGATATTGCTATTTTGTGCCGTGATTTTGACCGCGAGGTGTCCCTTGAACGACCTGAAGAGCCTGATACGCACAATTCCTGACTACCCAAAGCCGGGAATACTGTTTCGTGACGTCACGACCCTGATGGGGGATGGGCAAGGGTTTAAGGCGGCTATCGCCCAGATGGCCGAGCCCTACCGGACGGTTCCTGTTCACGCGGTAGCGGGAATCGAAGCCCGCGGGTTCATTTTGGGGGGCGCCATTGCCGACCGGCTGGGTTGCGGCTTCATCCCCATCCGCAAGAAGGGCAAGTTGCCATGGAAGACACTGGGACAGGAATATGCCCTGGAGTATGGCACTGACACGATTGAGATGCATGAGGATGCCATTGTGAAGGGGCAGCGCATACTGATCGTCGACGATCTGATCGCCACGGGAGGCACGGCTGAAGCCGCCGCCAAGCTGATCACGCGGGCGGGCGGTGAAATTGTGGGTGCGGCGTTTATTATCGATCTGCCGGAGCTTGGAGGCGTTGCCCGCCTCAAATCCATTGGCGTTGAAAGCCACGCGCTTATGGCATTCGAAGGGCATTGAAGTGGATGGCTCCCGGCGGCCGGTTCTCCGGAGGAGGCTCGCGGGGCGCAAACAAAGAGGTGCCGGCCGCCGTGCGCGGCCCCCTTCCGTTCAGGTGATATAGTAATGGCAGAGCCAGTGCAGCTCACACGAGATGAAATGGGCAAGATGCTTCCACGCATCATGTCGTGGCGGTTGGACCCGGACGCTCCGGTTTCGTGCCCGCGGTGTGATAGGCCGGGTGTCACGATCATCGATCGCTCGGCGCGGCCCTATGCCGAGTGGTACGCGCTCGGATGTCCCGATTGTGGGCTGGATGCGACAGTAAATATTCCACTTGGGCCACCTGTTATGGGTGGCTTCGAGTGATAGAATTCCCTCACCCCTTAGCGCTGTCATGGCGGAGCCCTGAGAACGTATGGACGAGCGCGTTGGGGCGAGGGGGCTCGTTGAGACCGTGCTAAGGAACGATCAATGAACCTCGACGGCAAAGCCACGCGCACCATCTGGGTCAACGGCGATGGTGCGAGTGTTGGCATCATCGATCAAACGCTCCTGCCGCATCGGCTCGAGACCTTGACGCTGACCACCGTCGAAGCCGCCGCCGAAGCCATTCACACAATGCGCGTGCGCGGCGCGCCGCTGATCGGCGTGACAGCGGCTTATGGTGTTTGCTTGGCGCTACGTACCAGATCGTCCGATGCCGCGCTGGCAGCGGCCATTGAACTTCTCGCCAAGCAACGCCCCACGGCCATCAATTTGCGCTGGGCCTTAGACGAAATGCGCACCGTACTGCAGCCTCTACACTCTGCCGCCCGCGTGCGAGCTGCCTATGCGCGCGCCGCTTCGATGGCAGACGGCGACGTCGAGACTTGCCGCTGCATTGGGCTCCATGGGCTGGAAGTCATTAAAGCCATCGCCGCCAAAAAGAACTCCGGCGAACCGGTCAATATCCTCACCCACTGCAACGCCGGCTGGCTCGCCTGTGTCGATTGGGGCACGGCGACATCGCCGATCTATCAGGCACATGATGCCGGCATTCCTGTTCACGTCTGGGTCGATGAAACCCGCCCGCGCAATCAAGGCGCCTCGCTGACCGCGTTTGAGTTGGGTGCGCACGGCGTGCCGTACACGCTGATCGTAGACAACGCGGGTGGGCACTACATGCAAAAAGGTCAAGTTGATCTGTGTATCGTGGGAACGGACCGTGTGACGGTCAACGGCGATGTGGCCAATAAAATTGGCACCTATTTGAAGGCGCTTGCCGCCCATGACAACGGCGTGCCGTTCTATGTGGCGCTGCCGCATTCGACCATCGATTGGACGCTGGACGATGGCGCACTCATCCCTATTGAATGCCGCGATCAACGCGAGGTGCTGACCATGCCGGGACGTTTGCCAGATGGCCGCGTTGTCACCATCGAGATTGCCGCCCCCGGGGCCACTGCGGCCAATCCCGCGTTCGACGTGACACCGGCGCGGCTCATATCGGGGCTCATCACCGAGCGCGGCGTGTGCGGGGCCAGCCGCGATGGGCTGTTGTCACTCTATCCTGAAAGAAAGTTGCGCACATGAAGGCGTCTCCCAAGAAAACAAACGCGAAAGGTGGCCAAAAGGCCGCGCGCAAAGACGTTATCGATGTGGCTCTCGTGATAAGCCTCTCAGAGCTATCGCCTGGCCGTTCGGGAAATGTTTCGTGCCGCTGGAATGATGGCATGCTTATCACGCCAACGGGCATGGCCTACGAAGACATGGAACCCAAAGACGTCGTGTTTGTATTCGCCGATGGCAGCGTTCCGCCGGGCCAGCGCAAGCCATCGAGCGAATGGCACTTTCATCTGGCGGCCTATGCGGCGCGGCCCGATATCAATGCCGTCGTCCACACCCATTCGCTAAACGCCACGGTGCTCGCCTGCGCGCATAAACCCATTCCTGCATTTCATTACATGGTGGCGGTTGCTGGCGGCGCAGATATTCCTCTCATTCCCTACGCGACCTTCGGTACGGCAGAACTTGCGGCACATGTGGCGGTGGGTTTGAAAGATCGCGATGCGTGCCTGATGGCCAATCACGGCCAGATTTCACTAGGTGCGACGCTCGATGCCGCACTTGAACTGGCGCATGAAGTGGAAATTCTGGCCGAGCAGTATTTGAAAGTTCTGTTGCTTGGTGTGCCGCACATCATCCCCACTGAAGAAATGAAAATCGTGCTTGAGAAGTTCAAGACCTATGGGCAGCGGGGGCAGGGGTAGGGACGAAAACAGTTGAGAAACCACTACGCCGCTGCAAGTCGCTTCAGGCTCTTGACGCTCACTCTTTGACGGGCAAGCCATAGGTCGTAACACGTTTGCATTGCGAGCCACGTTTCGGCGGTTGAGCCCACGACGGCTTCCAGGCGGATAGCCATGTCAGGAGAAATACCACGCTTCAACGACATTATTTCGTGGAGCGTTTGGCGGCTGACACCAAGAGCCTGAGCAAATGCCGGCTTCGTAATTTTGAGGGCGGGAAACGCATCGTCGCGGAGTACTTCTCCGGGATGAACGGGGGGTATCGAGGAATGGCGTTTACTCATGGTTCAGTCCTCAGTGATAATCTTCGTAGTCAACATCAACGGCGTCTGGCCCTTGTTCTGACCATGCGAAAGTCATCCGGAAATTTGCATCGACCCAAACGGCGTAGCGGCCAGCTTCAGCACCTTTGAGCCGGTGAAATCGCCAGCCGGGCAAATTCATGCCCTCCGGTGTCGTGGCCGCATCCAGCGTGCCAAGTTGCCTCCGGATCTTTTCGACATGCCGGCTATCGATGCGCCGCGGATCGCCTCGCCACCAAAACCGTTCAAGAGCCTTGCTTCGGAAGCTGATGATCATTGGAGCCTGATCACAAGTATGTAATGATATTCATTACTAAGTCAACAGAGGCATTACTTAATTCGAGCAAAGTTTTGGCGTAGAGCCTCATTTGGTTCGCTAATTCTGTTTACCCCCAGGCAAGTCTTTTGACTTGTGAGAATATCTGCGGCAGACTGGCTCTCACATAAATGAGCCGGCTGCGGGGGATGCTTGCGCGGCCACGGGGGCACCTCATGGCGGCAGAAGCCGGGGCTAATTTCAAGATTGCAACGCGGGTGCAGCGCCGGGAAGGCCGTGGCCGCACGCGCGTCGCGAATTTTCCGTCTAACCAATTAGAATCTCTGAAAGTTCCGGCCGTGGCAGGGGCTCAGCCGGCGTCATTTCACCTATCCACCTATCCAAACCAGGGAGACACCACACCATGACAACGTCTTGGCGTTATTCAGCCATTGCCGGCCGCCACCACGCACTTGGCTCCAAGCTCGAAGACTGGAGCGGCATGGGGACGGCATGGACCTACGACGCGGTCAGCCTTGCGGAGGGGCACGAAGCGATCCGCACCAAAGCCGGTCTCATGGATGTCTCGGGCCTTAAAAAACTGCACGTTACTGGCCCGCATGCCTCGGCGATAATCGACATGGCGACGACGCGCGACGTGACCAAGATCTATCCTGGCAAGTCGGCCTATGCCTGCATGCTCAACGACGCCGGAAAGTTCACCGATGATTGCATCCTTTACCGCACCGGCCCCAATGCCTGGATGGTGGTGCATGGCTCTGGCAGCGGCCACGAGCAGCTGACACGCTATGCAATGGGCCGCAATGTACAGATCCAGTTCGACGACGATCTGCACGATCTGTCTTTGCAGGGGCCGTTGGCGGTTGATTATTTGTCCAAGCATGTTCCTGGCATCCGCGATCTCAAATACTTCCATCACATGCAGACAACGCTATTCGGCGCGCCGGTCATGATCTCGCGCACCGGTTACACCGGCGAGCGCGGCTATGAAATCTTCTGCCGCTATGAAAACGTGGCCATGATCTGGGATCGCATCCTGGAAGAAGGCAAATCGATGGGCATCATACCGTGCTCGTTCACTGTGCTCGATTACCTCCGGGTCGAAAGTTACCTGTTGTTCTACCCCTACGATAATTCGCAGATGTATCCCTTCGAGAACGAAGGTCCCGGCGATACGCTCTGGGAGCTGGGTCTCGACTTCACCGTATCGCCTGGCAAGCAAGGATTCCGCGGGGCCGAAGAGCATTATCGCTTGAAGGGCAAAGAACGCTTCAAGATTTTCGGGCTGCTCATCGAAGGCAATGCGGCCCCCGATGGCGGTGATGCGATTTATCACAATGGCCAGAAGGTGGGCGTTGTCACCTGCGCTATGCATTCGCGCTTGACGAACCGCACGATGGCGATTGCGCGTTTGAGCGTCGAAGCTGCTGTGCAGGGGACCAAGCTCGACGTGCGAGGCAAGACTGTGCAGGCGGGCGCCATAGCGCACAGCATCACTTTCGACGATCCCAAGAAATTGAAGCGCACCGCGATAGGCTGAAATCACGAACCGCCGGGTGCTCCTAAAGCAGCGCCCGGTGGCTTTCCTTGCTTGACGATCAAGAGAAGCAGACCATGCTGATCACTGGCATCAAGAGCCGGCCAGTTTACGACACGCTCGTTCCATTCCCGGCCGGCGCCCTACATCTTGTTGTGGGGCAGGGAAGCGGCGGGCGCGCCATGTTGAGGTTGCTCAGTGAGATGCCGGATTCGCTCGCTCGTACGGATATACTTTATTCGACAGAGAGCTTCAGCGGCGTAAATTTGATAGCCGATCTGGAGGCCAGCGGAGCAGCGGCAATTCGGGGCTTCACCTCCAATGCAGAGCTTGTTCGCGGACTCCACGAGTTGCTGCAAAAGGCGCGCATGGGTACCCGGCTCTATGTTGCCGGCTCAGAAAGCTTCATCGGTTCGGTGATGCAGGTGGCATCCTCGTTTAACATGAATGCGGATGAAGTTCTGCGTGAGCACTGCGGCACCTTTGTGCGCCGGGTGTTCTGCGTCCACTGCAATACCTTCAACGAGAACGTGACGATGCGTGTCTCGCAGTGCATGGGTTGCGGCATCGATCTTGTGGTGCGCGATCACTACTCTCGCCGGCTGGCAGCCTTCATGGGCGTCAAAGCCGATGCCGAAGTTCCAGGCGAATTGCCGCCCGTGGAGATGCTCGACACATGAACTTGCAAGATGGAACCATGACCATTCGCGTCACTGGTGCCGAGCTGGTGACGCCGGATATCATGCTCTACACGCTGGCCAGCGCGGGCGGCGAACAGTTAATGCCGTTCTCGGGGGGCAGCCACGTCGTGGTACTGATCCCGGATGATGGAAAAGTCTACCGCAACCCCTATTCGTTGTTGAGTTCGCCATTTGACACCTCGACGTATCAGATTGCTGTACGCCGCGAGGTCAAGGGCCGTGGAGGTTCGCGGCGGCTGCATGACAGTATCAAGGTAGGCGATACGCTGCGCATCACGCCGCCAATAAACCGCTTCGAATTGAACAAGAGCGCATTGAAGCACGTGCTGATCGCGGGCGGCGTTGGTATCACGCCGATGCTGGCACAACTTGAAGAACTACGCGTTGCAACGACGCCGTTCGAATTGCATTATTCCTATCGCGGGGCACAACACGGCGCACTGGCCCGGGGGCTGACAGCGCGCAATGGCGGCACTATTGCGCTTGCCGATACTGCGATTGGCGAGCGGCTCAACTTCGAGTTCATTCTCGAGTGGCAGCCGCTCGGCACGCATGTCTATGTCTGCGGGCCCAAGGCGATGGTATCGAGCGTGCTCGATGCCGCACATCGGCTCGGCTGGCCTGAAAGCCATATCCATTATGAAGAGTTCGTTGAGCAGACCGTTGGTCTCGCGTTCTCGGCAACCTTGAGGCGCAGCGGGGTCACCATCGATGTGCCACCGGAATTGAGCCTGCTTGAAGCCGCCGAACAGGCGGGCGTCGAGGTGCCTTATCTGTGCCGGGGCGGGGCGTGCGGGCATTGTGAAACAGACGTGCTCGAACTCGACGGCGAGATTTTGCATTCCGACGTCTGGCTGGATGATGCCGTCAAAGCCGCTAACACAAAAATGATGCCGTGCATCTCGCGGGCGAAGTGCACCAAACTGGTCCTGGATATGTAGGAGCACAGCGATGAATTTCGCCTTTTCGAACTCTACCTTTCGCGATGATTTCACCTTCCACAACTCGCCGGAAAGCATCGCGCGCTTTCCGTTCCCGTTCCCGTCGGACGAATACATGTACTCGGTCAATCTCGAACCGCATGTAACAACGGGCACCGGCGTACTGCAGCACCAGTTCGACATTGACGAGCACTACGTCTCGGAAATGCGTGAGCGCGCTGCGGCGCTGGCCGAATTGCCCGGCGTGCATTATGCGTCGCTGCCGCACATGATGCAGGCGCAGTGGGACCTTCTCGACTTGATCATGATCGCTTACGCGCGTGACTACCCCGAATACTTTAAACTCGAAAAAGATGGTGCCCAATGGACGTGGACCAATACGCCGATGGGCATCAAGGATACTTTCACCTTTGGCGACGCCAAGACATTGCCCTTTGAACCGGCCGAATATATTTCGCGTCAGGCGCAAGGCGAGTGGGTGTTGCTGGAAGAACGCGACGGCACGCTGATCTGGGGCGTAGGCATGGTGACGGAACGCGCCGACTATTCGCTGCGTTTCAATCTCGGCATGACCTGGAAAGAATTCCACGGGCCGGTGCCATTGGCACATGAAATGGGAATTTTTGAACGCGCGTTGAAGTTTTTGCTGCGGTTGCGAATCGGTCATCCCGTGCGACGCTTGAACTGGACACTCACTGTGCGCCCGCGGCTCGAAACGTCAGCCGAGACATTGCACAAGTGGGCGCCGGACCGGACCATCGTCACCAAGGAGAACGCCGGTGAACTCGTGCATCTGCGCGTTGAACTGCAGCCGTTACACCGCCTGCCGCGCTCCAATGCGATCGTGTTTCCGATCCGCACCTATCTGCTCAGTCTCAATGAACTGGTCACCAACCCAGAATGGGCACGGCGCGCCCATCGCGTGTTCCGCGATATGCATCCGGATCTGGCAGACTATAAAGGTTTTGCCCGTTACCGGCAGGCGGTCGTCGATTTCCTGGCGCCGTACGATGATGGCGCCCCAACGCCAAAGGGCTTGAAGATCCAATAATTTGGAGGCCCGTCAATTCTTGTTGACCAGCATTCCAGCGACGCGGGTGAAGGTGGCCATCATCTGCGCTTTGACATTGGCCGCCAGGCCAACGCGGTCTATGGCCATGCTCATGCAGGTGAGCCAGGCGTCGCGAGCCTGCTCGTTGATCTCGACATGGGCATGCATTTGACGCACATTGGAATGACCGTGGTGCTCAACATAAAGCTGCGGACCACCGAAAAATCCAGACAAGAAATAAAACTGTTCAATGCGAGAATGCGCGACGCCATGGCCGCGCATGTGCAAGACGAGCAATGGCGCGCCTTCTGGTTCCGTTTCGACGATATCGTAAAACGTCTCGACCAGACGGTTAACGCCTTCCTCACCGCCAACGCGATCATAAAGTAGAGTGCGGTGATCCAATGGGCTCGCTCCGTTGCGTCGCTACCGGGCGCGATTGCATCACATCCTGACCCGCTTCTTCTCAGGATCGTAGAACGGGAAGCGTACCACGCCAGCTTTGAGGCGCTTTTGATGTCCGTCAAGTTTGCCGATTTCCACAGCCGTGCCGATTTCTGAATGGAGGACATCGAGGCGTGCAAGCGCGAAAGACTTTTTGAGCAGCGGCGACTTCATCGCGCTTGTTACAATGCCAACCTGCGCGCGGCCCATGTAGACGGGATCGCCATGGCTGGCTTTTTCGTTGCCCGCCAACTCCAGCCCCACCAGTTTGCGCAGCGGATTGGTGCGGCGCTTTTCGATCGCCGCCTTGCCGATGTAGTCTTCTTCCTTCTTTGAGGGAATGGTGAAGCCAATCCCGGCTTCGAACGGGCCGGTGGTGGAATCGAAATCATGACCGCCAAATACGAGACCGGCTTCGATGCGTACCATGTCGAGCGCTTCAAAGCCGAGCGGCGCGATCCCGTGGGCGTTGCCGGAGTCCATGATAGCATCCCAAACCGCGGGCGCATCGTTGGGGTGGCAGAATACTTCGTAGCCAAGTTCGCCGGTGTAGCCGGTGCGGGACACCATGACGGGAATGCCCTGATAGCCGCCAAAGCGGCCGACAGTGAAGCGAAACAGCCCGATCTCGTCGAGTGTGGGGCGTCCCGGCGGGGTCCATAAGAGGTCCCGCAGAATGTCACGCGATTTCGGGCCTTGCACGGCAACGTTGTGAATTTGATCGCTGGCCGTTTTGAGGAGCACCTTGACGCCCTGCTTGGCGGCTTGTTCTTTGATCCACAGCACGCTGGCGTCGTCGCCGCCGATCCAGCGGAAGTTGGTCTCCGACATGCGAAACAGCGTACCGTCGTCCATCATGCCGCCGTGCTCGTAGCAGACCGGCGTGTAGACAATCTGCCCCACCGCAAGCTTGCGTACGTCTCGCGGCACAAGCCCCTGCAAGAAACTCTCAGCGTCGGGACCGGCGATTTCGAGTTTGCGAAGTGGCGAGAGGTCCATGATCACCGCGCGCTCGCGGCATGCCAAGTATTCGCCGATCGGCCCGTTCTTGGCAAAGCAGTTGGGTAGCCAGAAGCCACGGTATTCCCCGAACGTGCGCGAGAGCGCCGATGTGCGCGGATGGAAGCCCGTCTCGCGGGTTAATTGCAGCGGAGACTGAGGCGTCATTCTGTATCCAATCGCACGCTTGAAGTTTGCGTCCTTGGGATAGACGCGCACTTGTATTTCTGAAAGGTTCCAGCCGTTGGCGGGGTCGATGTCGTCAGGGCACGACGAAGCGCCGCACACCAGATCGGACAATGCGCGCATCAGTACATAGTCGCCTGGCCTCGACCACGGCTCATCGAACCAGATGTTGTTATGGGCATCGACATTGGTGTTGTAGAAAAAGTTGATGGCCGGCCAGCCGCGATAGTTGCCTACCTCAAAGGGCGCCAAGGCTGCGTTGAAATTTTCCGAGCAGCTGACGTGACCGAAGTAACCCATGTCTTCGTAGAAGCGTTTGGTGCAGGCGAGGCCGAAAGTGTCGTGGCGGCCGACGGTGTCTTGCACAACTTCGACGAGTGCGTTCTGATCGCGGTCAAAAAATTTGGACAGCAAGCCGGGGCGCGGATAAGTAACACCCAGCATCGTGCGCGTGGTGGTACTGTCGATGCCGAGCACCGTGCCCTTGTCGAGCGATTTGCGGTGGAAGGCGACGAAGTCCGAGCATTGGCGGCCGGCGATGTCGATGATCTGGATGTATTCGCCCTCGAACACTTCAAACGATATAGCACTTGCAATATTGATGGTGAGGTCAAGCCGCGGCTCGGCCAGCGGCTCTGGCAAACGCAGTAGGCCGGGAGCGGGCGGGCGGGCACGATGAATGAATACCAAA
>JBEBJD010000237.1:0-12060 GCA_040080075.1 Hyphomicrobium sp.
GGAGTTCAGATTGGCCTGCTAGGCCTTCGATGGCCTTGAGCGATTGCCGTGTAATGTTTTCGCTCGAACGGCGCACGGAATTAATGCCGCGCACCAGATTTTCGTCGAGTTCTATGGTCTGCTTGGTGACCGTGTCGCTGAAGGTTTTGGCGTGAACCTCGAGCGCCGTAGTCAGCGTCTGGGCTTTCTCATTGACGGCGGTGTCGATGGCCAAGGTCGAACGCATGATCGATTCATCGAACAGGCGCAGGCGATCGTTGAAAGCGTCATCCAGCGCGCGCGTACGCTCAACGAGTTGCACGTCGAGTGCCTGGGCGCGATTGGCGAGCGTGGTATCGAGGGCGCGGCCATATTCTTCAAATATGGTCTGCAAATTTTCTGAACGGCCCGCGAGCTTACTGTCGAGGGTGTACATATATTCGGAAATAGCGGCCTGAAGCTGCTCGCTGCGTGACCCAAGTGCATCCGCAAGGGCATTTGTGTAAGTATCGAGAACGCCCTGAATTTCGTCGGTCCGGTAGCCAATGGCATTGCCAATGGCGCCTGTATACGTTTCCAAAACTCCCTGAAGATGGTCGGTGCGCTCGCCCAGTGTGGTTTCGAGTTTTATGGCGCTTTGTCCAACGGCGGTTTCCAGAGCCGTGAGGTTATCACCCGCGCCCTGTATGATATGCGCGAGCTTGATCTGTTGGTTGGATAGTTTGTCAATCAGCGCCGGAATTTCCGTGCCCAGCGACGCGAGACTGCCGCCAACGCGGTCGCTGGTTGAAACCAGTGCCTCGCGCTCCCCAGCGAGGCCGGCAATGAGACCGCGGATTTTGCGTTCGTTGTCCGCATAAGACCGCTCAAGCGCCGAAACCTCGTTGTGTACCAGAGCCTCAAGTTCGCCAGCCCGGCCCAACGCCCGCGACACCGCGTCATTCATGAACGATACTTGGCGGCGGACAGCCTGGCCAAGTGAGGCGACGGACTGTTCTGCCATGCGGTCAGGTTCGGCCAAGCGCACCGCCACTTCGGTCATGGTCGAGGAGCGCATGCGCAGCTCTTCGGCGCGCCACGCCAGCACAGCGAGAAAATGAATGATGGCGATGGGGACAACGATTGCCGCTGCCATCAGAAAGGTTGTGGGTTTGGCCAGGATTTGCCCGAGCGTGCCGCCTTGCGCCAAGTCCGTTGACACCATCAGCCCGAAGAAGGCAAGGCCAGTGATGGCCCACAGGACGCTGGCGAGGCGAGCGTATTTCAGCGGTGTAGTCGATGGCTTTTGGTCGAGCGCATAAATTAGCCCGCCGATTGATGGGGCATCGTCATTGGCCGCGACCTGCCCGCGCATAGGTCCGGCTGGCCGCCTGCGTGCTTGGCGCCGATTGGCGGAGGGTGCCTTATCAGGACCTTGGGTTGTTTCATCGGCGCTTTGAACGTCTTCAGCGGGTGCCGAAAGGCGCGGGATAGGCGGCGGATTTGCAGCCAAGGGCCCACCAGACGTGGGTGCAGACAGTGGTGGAAACGGATTGCTCGATTCGGCGGAAGCCTCTTGGGCCCCGCTCTCTGGATCAATGACCAGCTTTAGTTCGGCAGCCGTCGTTACGTCCTTGGCCATCCGCCCCGTCCAATTGAAATCCGTCCCACGAGGACCCCGTTTCAAATCTTAGCTCAATCTTGCAGGAAACCCAACCGTCAATCGGTCCGCCCGTCCTTATGGAAAGCCCCAGATGGCCGGTTTTGCCCCGAAATTTGTGGTGCGTGGCGCCAAGCCTACCCCTGCGGCAAAGGCAATACTGAACGGCGGGCAATTTTGCGGCCAAAAGGCGTTAGTGGAGCGGTTATCCAAGACCGATTTGTCGCGGATTTTGGAAACAGCCATTCACTTAGCAGAAGGTTAGCGCAGTAGACTGAAAATGCGGGCAGAGCTTTACCGGCTTTTATGGCCTCGTATGCAACACTGCCGATGCGTTGAAATCAGGCCAAGGCGGATCGGCGCCGGAATGGGGCAAATTTATGCTGTTAGAGACCGACTTTGCCGCAAGTCAGGGTGCCGGGGCCGGAACTTCTTTCGCCGATTCTGGCCGTAAACAACTATCAAGCGGCCCCATCGATCGCCAGCATTTAGGGCGCTTCACGCTTGGCGACGCAAGTCTTGAGTTCGAGGTACTTGGCCTCTTTGCGGCACAAACGCCACTGACGATTGCTGCCCTCAAAGACGCATCCAGCGATAAAGACTGGAAAGTGGCCGCTCACACGCTCAAGGGGTCAGCCCGGGCCGTCGGTGCGTGGCGACTGGCCGAATTGGCGCTACAAGCTGAATCCCTCGGTGGCATTCGCGATCATGCCGCGGTCACCAAGATCATCGACATGATGGAAGATGCAGCGTCTGAAGTGGCAAGCTTCATAAGTGGCCTTGAGCAAGGTCAAGCGTGCTGAACGCTCTTGGGTTACCCTTCAATTGTTGGTGGCCCAGCGGCGGACAGCGACCATTCGTGCGCGCTCAACATCCTTGAATTGCGGGAGGTTGGCCGCTAAGTGTCCGCAACTCTTCGAATGTTGCAGGAAGCCGGCGCTATCATGGTCAAGATTACATTCATTCAGCCTGACGGCAGCTCTCAAACTGTTCAGGCCGAGCCCGGCATGACGGTCATGGAAGCGGCGAAATCGAACGACGTTCCAGGAATCGACGCCGAGTGCGGCGGCGCGTGCGCGTGTGCCACCTGTCATGTTTTTGTTGATGAAGCGTGGCGTGCCAGGACCGGCGCAGCGGGCGATATGGAAGAGGACATGCTGGATTTCGCGTTTGATGTGCGTCCAGAAAGCCGTCTGTGTTGCCAGATCAAAGTCAAAACAGATCTGGATGGATTGATCGTGCGCGTTCCCGCCAAGCAGTTTTGAGGCTCCGCGCCAATTTTCTTATAAGGACAAACGATCGCATGACCGCAGGCCTGTCAGCGGCGGAAACCAATCAAGGCGCGCCCCAACAGGACGCACCCATTGAAGCCGATGCCGTGATTGTCGGAGCAGGCCCTATAGGCTTGTTCGCCGTCTTCGAATTGGGACTGCTCGACGTCAAGGCCCACGTTATCGATATTCTCGGCAAGCCAGGTGGGCAGTGCGCCGAGCTTTATCCAGAGAAGCCGATTTACGATGTGCCGGGTCTACCGGTCGTCACCGGGCAGGAACTCACCGATCGCCTGATGGAGCAAATCAAGCCGTTTGGCGCCGCGTTCCATTTGGGCGAGCGCATCGATGGCTTGGCGCGGCGCGCTGACGGTACTTTCGAACTGATGACCGATGCGGGCAAGCGCTTTATTGCCAAGACGGTTGTGATCGCGGCTGGCGGCGGATCGTTCACACCCAAGCGTCCGCCCCTGGAGGGAATCGAGGCCTTCGAAGGTACGTCGGTATTTTATGCCGTGCGCCGCATGGAGGATCTCAGGGGCAAGGATGTGCTGATCGTGGGGGGCGGCGACAGCGCGCTGGATTGGACGCTGAACCTCGCTCCGCTGGCGCGCAGTCTGACCCTGATGCATCGCCGCGACGATTTTCGCGGAGCCCCGCATTCGGTTGAAAAGATGCGCAGCCTCGTCGCTGAGGGAACGGTAAAGCTCGTCATCGGCCAAGTCACAAAGCTCGAAGGATCCAATGGACAGCTCCAGGGCGTGATGGCCAAAACGGCAGCAGGCGAAGAGCACATTGTGTGTAACGCTATGTTACCGTTCTTCGGTCTCACGATGAAGCTCGGGCCGATTGCAGATTGGGGCCTCAACCTCGATGAGAACTTGGTTCCGGCCGATACTGAAAAATTCGAAACGAGTACGCCCGGCATTTTCGCAATCGGCGATATCAATACCTATCCTGGAAAGTTGAAGCTGATTTTGTCGGGCTTCCATGAAGCCGCTCTAATGGCGCAAGCAGCTGCCCGCATAGTGCATCCCGGCCGGAAATTTACCTTCCAGTATACAACCTCGTCGTCAAGCCTGCAAAAGAAGCTTGGCGTGAAATAAGCGAACGTTGATGCTGTTTATACGGCCGTGGTGGGCACATTGAACCCAATTCAGCCGAACACGCGCTTGAAGATCGTGTCCACATGTTTGGTGTGATAACCGAGGTCGAACATGGCCTCAAGGCCGGTTGCCGGAACCTTGGAAGTCACTTCATTGTCGGCTTTTAGTTCGGTGAGGAAGTCGGCGCCGTGCTCCCACGTCTTCATGGCGTTGCGTTGCACCAGCGCATAACTTTCTTCGCGTGAAGCGCCCGCCTGCGTCAGCGCCAGCAGCACGCGCTGCGAATTGTGTAAGCCACCAAGTTTGTCCAAGTTCTTTTTCATATTGGCCGGATAAACCACCAGTTTTTCGATCACACCAGCCAGACGCGCGAGCGCGAAGTCTAGCGTAATCGTGGCGTCGGGGCCGATCATGCGCTCAACGGAGGAGTGCGAAATATCGCGCTCGTGCCATAGCGCTACGTTTTCCATGGCCGGCAATGCAAACGCGCGCACCATGCGGGCAAGGCCCGTGAGATTTTCGGTCAATACTGGATTGCGTTTGTGGGGCATGGCCGATGAGCCTTTTTGGCCCGGTGAGAAAAACTCCTCCGCTTCCAAGACTTCGGTGCGCTGCAAGTGCCGGATCTCGGTTGCAAGTCGCTCCATGCTGGATGCGATCACGCCCAGAGTCGCAAAGTACATGGCGTGGCGGTCGCGCGGGATGACCTGAGTTGAAACGGGTTCTGGCACGAGCCCCATTTTTTCCGCCACATACTCTTCGACACGCGGATCGATGTTGGCAAACGTGCCGACCGCTCCCGAGATGGCGCAGGTAGCAACTTCCTTGCGGGCGGCCAACAGGCGTTCGCGGCCGCGCGCGAGCACGGCATAGGCATAGGCCAGCTTGATGCCAAACGTCGTCGGCTCGGCATGAATGCCGTGCGAACGTCCGATGGTGATGGTGTTCTTGTGTTCGAACGCGCGGCTCTTGAGAGCGGCGAGCAACCGGTCCATATCTGCCAGCAGAATGTCAGCGGCACGCACCAACTGCACGTTGAGGCATGTATCGAGCACATCTGACGATGTCATGCCTTGATGAACGAAGCGGGCGTCGGGTCCTACGTGCTCGGCTAGGTGTGTTAAGAACGCGATCACGTCGTGCTTGGTGACGGCCTCGATCTCGTCGATGCGGGCGACGTCGAAAACAGCTTTGGAGCCTTTCTCCCAAATTGTTTTGGCAGCCTCATTTGGGATGATGCCAATCCTGGCGCAGGCGGAGGCGGCATGAGCCTCGATTTCAAACCAAATGCGAAACCGCGTTGCAGGCTCCCAGATCTGGACCATTTCGGGACGGGAATAGCGCGGGATCATGCGGATTAGACCTCTGTGGCGGCCCGGCAGCCCGGGATAGAGCGACGCCTAGCAGACAGGGGGGCCGGCTTCAATTCCGACGGCCAATTTGCGCAGGCCAAAATGCGCTTTTCAACTCCGTAGCAGGTCGCGCTGCAAGATGATGGGCGGACCCAGGGGAACGCACGCAAAGGAACAGACACTGAAACGCTCGCCCCTGCGTGCGCAACCGGCATTGAGCCCCGAGACAACGGCCATGGCCACTGTCCAGGCCAGCAGCGCGATCGAAAGACCCCACATGATCTTGGAGCGGCGGTTCATGCGCTGTTCCTCCTATGCCCGTAACCGGGGGCATGCCCCCGATTGTTCAGGGTACATCCGGCGCTCCAACTTGGTCCCTTGCGTCAACGTGTCATGCCTCAAGTCACCGGCAATAAATTGGGGACTGCCTCGAGAACACGCCTGTCTGCAGGGCCCATTACACGCCTAAATCTGGGTGAAGTTGCTGCGTTGCAACGTGATCGAACTCGCTGTGGATGCGCGTTCGCGGTGCCAAGGTGCAGCCACATTCGGGTGGTGTTTGCTGCAACGCCGAAAGAGCGCGTTCAGTTCGCATTCATCGAAAATTATTATTAGTGAGTGTGGAATAATGGCCTCTGGAAAGATGCGCGAAGCAGCATATCATAGCTGTTGAGGACACTGTAACGGTCGTTGTGGCATCCTCATTGGTTCGCATCACTGGAAATACGTTGAAGGTGATTTTATCTGAAACCGCAGGCTGCACGCGAAAATAGAAAAGGATTGTTTTGTTCCAATGTCTGAGCAAATGCAGAGCGAGATTGCAAATCTCAATACCCAAATTGAAGTCCTCGACGATCCGCGTCAATGCTACGCCCTCGTCAAGGAACGCATTCATCAATATCGCGCAAGTGGAATGAAGGTGCCTGAAGATCTGGCACGTATGGAGCGCCAGCTTTTGACAGAATGCCTATGTGAATCGCAAGGCCGCTAGTCCAGCGGCTTTTTTTGTTGGATGAGAGGCCGGCCGGGGCCTGAGACCCCGCCTGAGGGTCAGAGCCAAGTCCAGTTCAATTTTGGCCTGCCCATTGAGTTCCATTCCACCTGACAGCGTAGAATGATGGAAGGCGCGCATCGCCTTTTTCATTGAAGGCGGCAATGCCCGGTCCGGGCGATACTGACGGCGTGGCAAGTTCGGGGCTGATTTTTTCAACCGCCAGGGAAGCCACGCGCCGGCATGCATCTGCCCACGTAAAAATAGCTTCCGCTGTGTGCAACGCTTGAGTTGACAAAAACGGGCTCCACTTTGAGTCGGTAAACGTGGAGTAGGGTGCGGACTTTCTGTCAGTTGACGAAGAGGCTCCTTGGGGAGGCTGGAAGCGGGCGAGCACGCTAACAGCAGCGTCGTTTGCGGCGCGCTGGGTAGTAAACTCATGTGTTGCCAGTGAGTCCGATCCAAGAACTGGCACGTTCAGGCCAGCAGCCCTCAAGCCGGTGACAATGATGTCCGCTTCTGCCGGGTAGCCCGCAAAAAATACGCCCCTCGGTTTCACGTCTTTCAATTTTGCAATAACCGGGGCGTAGACGTTTTCTCCAGCCGTTATGGGGATATCGAGTGGCGGGGTTTGCGTTTTGCCAGCCAGGGCAGCGGTAACGCCTGCTGCCAGACTACGAGAATATGCGGTCTTATCATGCACGATGGCAAATACACCCGTGCCCGGTTGAGACATCAGCCACGCAGCTGCATCGGCCGCCTGTTGATCATCGCGGCCGCTCAGGCGGAAAATAGTCTTGCCCGCGCGCTTATCCGTCAATGCAGGGTGACGAGTCGCGGGCGCGATAAACAAAATGCTGGCGGGGCCATAAACTTGCGCGGCTGCAAGAGCGGCCCGGGCGCAGGGATGACCGATTACAAGGTTGACCCGCTTTTGAACGAAGGCATTGGCGGCTGCGACGGCTCCGTCGGCCGAACAGTGATCATCGAGTACGGCAAGCGCGAGCTTTTCGCCCAACAGTCCACCGCGAGCATTGAGTTCAGCAATTGCCCGTTCTGCCACCTGACGCATGGCCGCACCGGTTTGCTGTTCACGGCCCGAGGCGGGTGCGGCAAGTCCGATGAGAATTTCAGCTTGGGCTGCAGGCGTGCTCGCTACCAGTGCTGTAACTGCGCAGATGAGTAACCTCGGTCTCAGGCGGCGGGCTTTCTCGATCGGGGTATGTCGGCTCATGGGGCTCTGGGGGGCTCGAAATGGCTGACCGGCATGAGGTCATCATGCGATGATTTGCGATTTCACGCGAGACGCAAGCGTATTGTGCCTTTTAAGTGTTGTTCTGAGAGCGCAGTTGGGCCCTATTCTTGGTCCCGTTTCAAGGGGCGGGCCGCTCAGCAAGTGATCAGATTATTCAACACAATCAAATCATGTTGTGAGAGCCGTCGCAGAAGGGTTCATCACCAGTCTGCTTGCAGCCGCAGATATTGAATGTGCCTGTTGAGGGAGCCTCAAATTTCATCGGCTCGATGCCGGTGTCCTTATGCGAACCATCGCAAAAAGGCTGTTTGGCCGAGCGGCCGCAGCGGCAATAGAAGTAGGATTTGCCCTCCTGAAGATCCACTTGGTAGGGGCCCTTCTGGGCGACGATTGGGTCTTGAGCCATGGAAACCTGTCACGATGTAAGAAAATAGCGATAGCCACCCCTAGCCGTCCCGGAGCCAGGCTTCAAGAGGCAACAACCAAGGGGGCCTTTTCGCTGACCGTGACGCCTGCGTCGTCGATCCAGGTAAATTCGAGGGATCCGGGGCCGGGAACCTTGAAATAAAACGCGATATAAGGGTTTGCTGAGATGCCAGATCCCCAATCGGCACTGAAAGCCGGTTGGCCTTCGAATGTGACGCGGAAGGTGTGAATAATGCTGCGCGGGATCTGTTGGCCATCGGGCGTGCGGCGGTTGCCTGTCTCCATGACATGCTGGATCAAAGCCTTAATTTCGATCACCTCGCCGGCTTTGGCCTGATCGGGCATCTTGATGCGAGGTTTAGGGGCTGTTGTCATGACGCTTGCCTCACCATCAGTTTCCGCATCCGCCTATAGTGACTTCGACCTGCCGGATAGACACCAGAAACTTGCCGTCGCTCCGTTCGGCCAGCGCCACAACGTCTTGGCTGCGTGCAAGCCGCATTCGCCCCGCCACAGCGGCGCGGCCTGACAATGCCGTCAAACGAAAGGCGGCAACCATCGGCTGGGGATTTCCTGTCGATAGCAGAAACATGGTTTTGATGGAGTCTTCCGCCGTCATTGGGCTATCGGCCTCGATGCGGAACGGCACGGTGTTGCCATTTTCAGGGATGTCGGGCAATTCCAGAGCGAGCGTGCCGTCTGCCAGGGGTTCGGATTCGCCCAATAGGCGTCTATAGGCGAGTTCAAAAGCGGGGGACCGGCCGTGTTCATCACTGGCCCGCGCCGGTAGGCTTTTAAAAGCCACCAAAAACGCGGCCATACCCGCTCCAGAGCACAGCAGCTCTCGGCGGCTCTTCATTGTGATGGCAGTCTTGCCTGCAAGACGTTTGCGCAAGGTGTGCACCGTTTCAAAAGGCTACTTCATGGGCTGGCTGAGGAACGCAGCTGCGCCTGTCGCCGGCCAGGCCAACTTTGCACTCGACTTGTGCTTTGCTAGCATGGGCTGTTTTAGTGGTTCAAATGAAACTCTGGTTAGCGATGGGCTAAGCGGGGTGGTGTGGGGGAGCGGTATTGGGCAGAAATGCGGTCAACGGGCTTGTAAGGACGTGGTGCATCGCGGGGCTTCATCCGGTACTTGGCCGGAACATCGTGGCCGTAATGGCCCTGATGGCCGCTTTTTGCATATCGAGTTTTACAATGGGATCGCGTGCCGGGGCGGCGGAGCCAGTGCCGTCTGCCGCGAAAACTGTGCCCACAATCAGGCTTTTGATGGTCGAGGCCGAGGGCTGCCGGTTCTGCGCCAAATGGAATTTGGAAATCGGACCGGCTTACGCCAATAGCCGTGAGGGCCAGTTTGCGCCTCTGGTGCGGGTCGGGCGCGACTCGCCTGAGTTGAACGGACTGAAACCCGTAATCTACACGCCGACGTTTATTGTAATGCGCGGACTCAACGAGGTGGGACGGCTCGCTGGCTATCCTGGACGTGACTATTTCTGGGAAGAATTTCGCGAAGTGCTAGCCCCAGCCGGGTTTGTTGGCAAACTTGAGCCGAAGCCGTAGAAGCGGGCGTTGCGGCGGCCCCCTAAAAATTTGTAACGCACGTGGGCGCGCGCGTTGTCGTACAAACCACCGACAAATCAGAGTGAGAGCATGATTGCCATCAACCGCCGCCGTTTTGGTATTGGCCTGTTGGGTGCCGGCATCACTACGGTGGCGCCGTTCAAAGTTGCGCTGGCCGAGGGCGCGGCAAAGGTCGTGATCATTGGCGGGGGGCCGGGCGGCGCGACGGTTGCTGGCCAGCTCAAACTCGCCGCGCCGCAACTCGATGTGACTCTCGTCGAACCGCTGTCGCAGTACACCAGCTGCTTCTTTTCCAACCACTATATTGGCGGCACGCGGACACTAGAGAGCCTCACGCACTCCTACGCCGGGCTCTCGGCAATTGGCGTCAAACTCATCCATGAATATGCCGACGAGATCGAAACCGGCAAACGTGTTGTGCGCCTGCGTGCGGGCCGGGTTCTTGGTTATGACCGTTTGGTTGTGGCGCCGGGCATCGATTTCAAGTTCGGCTCCATCGAGGGCTATACCAAGGCGTCCATTCACGCCATGCCGCACGCATGGAGCGGCCGCAACCAGTTGAAGGCGCTGCGTGCGAAACTCGAAGCCATGTCCGATGGCGGCGTCGTCGTGATGGCCGCGCCGCGGTTGCCCTATCGCTGCCCCCCGGGGCCCTATGAACGCGCCTGCGCCATCGCCAATTACCTCAAGACGGCAAAACCAAAGTCGAAGCTGATCCTACTCGATCCGAAGATGACATACTCGAAGCAACCGGTGTTCGAAGAGGCTTTCAGCACTGTCTACAAAGGTCTCGTCGAGGTGCATCTGACCAACGATATCGACGACCAGGCAGTGGAGCGCGTCAATCCTGCGACTGGTGAGATTGTTACTAAGGCGGGGATGAGGGTCATAGCCGCCGTGGCCAATATCATTCCCGATCAGACAGCGGGGCGCATCGCTATACAAAGCGGTTTGACTGATGGCGACTGGTGCCCGGTGCACCCTGAAAGCTTTGCCTCGGCGAAGGCAGAGGGCGTTTATGTGTTGGGCGATGCGGCCTTTGCCGCCGAGATGCCCAAGTCAGCTTATGCAGCTAATAGCCAAGCGCGCGTTGTGGCCGGGATGCTGCTCAGCGAACTAACTGATCAACCCAAGCCGCAGTCCAGTTACCGCAACACTTGCTGGTCTTTTCTGGCGCCGGGCAACAGCGCCAAGATTGGCGCTGATTACGCGCCAGGAGACGTGCGCGGCAAACCCGGACTGGTGCCTTCGGGCGCGTTTGTATCCCAGCCAGGCGAGGTCGCGGCGGTCCGCAAGGACGTCTACAATGAGAGCTTCGCCTGGTACGACACGTTGACTGCAGACGTGTTTCAGAAGGAAGCCGTGAGGGCGCGGGCAAAGGCGCAGTAGCCAAAGTTCTGCCTAGGGTCTGTCCGGTTTTGATTGAATCGCGGACAGACCCTAGCTCTTTGTTTTGTCGTGCTTCTTTCTGGAAAACCGCTCACACTTTTCCCGGAAGCACTCTGCACGGTGCGGCGTTCGTTCATACAGGTTCTGCGCCGGACCGGCAGGGTGGGATAGCTCCAACGCCATGGCGTCCAAGCGGAGCTTGGCTACGCCAAGACGCCATGCGAACGCATGGATGGCGGGCACGTATTGCACTTTACTTTCGTGCCGCTCGCTCAAAGAAAGAACGGCGCGATTTGCCCGGAAGTCCGGGCTATTCCGCCTTTCAGTCCTTGCCAATATCGGGTCTGCCGCACGTCACAAAAGAAAAAGGCCGCTCTTGCGAGCGGCCTCTTCCGTTAGCTTACCTTCAACTTCGATTAGAAGTTGATGAGGGCGCCCATACCTACGAAGTCGATGTCCTGGAGGTCGTTGAGACCAGCAGCAGCAGGAGCATCAGCCGATGCGTCCATGTTGCGATACTTCAACCAGATCGACATTGCTGCGGCGTCAACTTCCTGGACGATGCCCAGGCCCCAACGCTGCAGTTCAACATTGGTCGCACCGGCAGCGATCAAATCGATCGAACCCATGTCATTGTGGTCAGCATATTCGCCGTAGAACACGGTGTGACCAAGCGACGAGAGACGCTGACGGATACCAGCCTTGATGTAGTAGTGATCGCTGTCCACCGAGAAGGCACCGAATGCGGCACGAGTCGCAGTGCCACCATCAACGTTGTCGCTCGATTCATCACCGTATGCGCCGTACAGGAAGAGGCCTGTCGGAACGTGCTGAACGTAAGCACCAACTTGGAAGTACTGCGAGTCACGTGCGACCACGCCACCGAGGACGTTTTCGTCAACGTTGCTCGAGTAAGCGGCAGCAACGGCCAACTTGAAGCCACCAGCTTCACCGGCGTAACGAGCTGCGACGTCCCAGAAGTCGTCTTCACCCCAAGATGCCGAAACCGAGAAGCCACCGAACGTGGGGCTGTCGTAGCGAACTGCATTCAGCGGAACGCCGTTGCAGTCA
>JBEBJD010000225.1:0-2614 GCA_040080075.1 Hyphomicrobium sp.
CCCGAGACGGTGCCGTTGGTGTCGAAACTGTCCCAGGTGTGGGTGAGGTTTGCACCGTTGAGGCCGGGGATCGCCGACATGCGCTGGACGAGGGTCAGCGCGCCGGTGGCGGGGTCGATGGTATGGACGATGGTCGACACGGCGCCAGTGGCGCTGTCCGGAATCTTCAAGCTGAATGTGTTTGCAACGCCGTTTTCGTTCATCGAGGCAATCTCATTGCCTGAAGCATCGAAGAATGCAGTGCCGACGGAACCATCTGCTCGTTGAACGAGTGAAGCAAACACGCTACCGTCGCCATTGTAAACTTCAAGCTCCGCCTGCCCTTGGCCGTTGGCAGTTATCTTTTGCCAGACGTGCCCAGTGCTATCGAACCAGGCTAACCCACCATCGACTAGCCCTAACGAAAGCGAGTCAGCGCTTGGCGCGTTAGGCACGATGATCCGATCCGAGAACCAAGATTGAGGTTGATTGAAGAAATAGTCGAAAGCGCCGCCTGCGAGTCTGTCGGCCAACTCGCCGCCTGCCGCTCCACCGGCAACCGCGCCTCCAAAGGTACCCGCTACTGGAATTCCAGACCCGAAGAATCCTCCGCCTATCGCGCCGATTGCCCCACCTGCCAAGTTTGCAAGATAGGTAACCCACGTTCGTGCTGCGCCGAGGTTATCACCAGCCGACGCGGAAGCCGCTGAACTCGCGACTGTGCTCCCGAGTGCCAACGCGTCTCCCGCCGTTCCAAGTACGGCGAGCCCAACACCGGCAACGACTTTGAATGACTTGAATGCACTCCAGTCGACACCGCTCGAAATACCCACGTTGGTGCCGCTGGTAGCATAGGCACGAATCTCAGCTGAAATCTGGCTCGCTGGCACGCCAGAATTGAGCAGTTGCTCTGCCGAGCCGTAGGCATTGAGCATCGTGCTGGTGCGAATGTCGGGATCGACAATGCCGGGAATGAAGCCATCGCGCGTGAAGCTGATACCGGCGGAACCAAGTTTGTAGTCGATGCGGTTGGCGAATTGAGTCGTGTCGACACCCTGCATGAATTCGTTTGCGGACATGCCCGGGAAATTCTGGGTCAACCAAGCATCTTGATTGGTCAGCGGCGTATACCAGCCGCCAGCACGAACCTGTTGAGCCGTGAGGACATTGCCGCTGAAGTCGATGAACTGTCCCGACGAATTGACGAGCGGGTTGACGCTTGTGAACAGCGTGCTGGCTACACCGCGGATTTGGGGTGCGAATAACTTATCTGCTTCAAACTGTGCGGCGGATTCGTTCAACCCTGTGGATATTAACTCGTTGACCTTGCCCTGCCAGTCAAGCTCTAGAGGCGTGATAATTCTCGATTCGAGATTGCGAAGTCCGAAGTGGTTCGAGAGATGGGCAGCCGTGAACGTCTCGCCCGCAACAGACACCGAGCCGGACAGCGGAGCGCCGTCGAAGTTGAAATCCCGAAAGTTGATGACGCCGGTCTGCTGCATCGACAGCAACATGTCGCTCGCACCAATATTGTACTGGGTCCAAAGATGGTGACCGAACACGTTGCTGGGTAAGCCCGGAAGATAGGTAAAAGTCAGGTCAGCCATTGTCGATCCCGCGATATGTTTTCAAATTTGCTAAGTAACTGAACGCCGCGTATTATTGGATCAGCTTTCATCCATCGGAATGAACCAGAACGGAGACAGCCCAGCGGTCCGCATCTCGTCGTGCAAACGGTTCGAGCAATAGTACTGTCCCAACAACCCCTCTTTGTTTCCCCGCCAGAGGTGATGGCCCTTGATGACGTCCCTGATGGCGACGAACTTTTGCTGATTGATCACCCCTGGTTTTATGTTCAGCATGATTGACTCGATCCACTTTCCTTGAAACTCAAAGCTCGTGTCTTTCCACTCGACCGTGGAGCGCTCGACATCGATGCAGGCCAGCCGGGTCAACACGTTCAACAGGAAGAAGCGGCGGGCGATGGGTTGGCCCTTGTTGTCGACAGTCTCGGCTATGGGGAGGAACTCATGCGCGCCGGGCTCCAGCCGCTCGACGATATCGACGAAGCGATCTGACACGATGTAAGTCATATAGTCAGAGGCTTTTGCAAAATCCGCGATAAAACCGCCTCTCCAGGGTTTGATGATGATCCGCTTTGGAACAGAGACCAATAGCGGAGATGGGACTCGCATAGAGTCCATGAAGCAACCGGAAATTGATTGACCATTCCGGGGTGTCCCGTCAGGGGCCACCCTATCGATAGTGGGCTGCTTTGGATTGCCGCCTTCAAGACGATAACTGAGGTTGTCCCTGTCATCGGTTGACGTAAAAATCATGTAGGCCATGGGTTTTTTGTCGCTTTGTAATTTGGCTTCGGATCTATTCTTGCGACTGTTTTCCGGCAAGTTATTATGCGTCAAGTTCGCCATCACCACACCCTCACTTCCTTCACGCCAGCTGCCGTCACCGCGACGAAGCTCACGGGGTCATTCGGATAGAGCTTGGCCTTGAAGTCTTTGACCATCTCTTCCGCGCCGCCGAACGGCGCGATGACTTCGATGGCCCAGATGCGGTTGCCAGATTTCCAATCCTGCGGGCGCAGCCTCGGCGGACCTTCGACGAGGCGCGCTTC
>JBEBJD010000051.1:0-2604 GCA_040080075.1 Hyphomicrobium sp.
CGCTAGCATCGGGCCACTGACCGGTTATTTGGCGGATGCTCCTGTTCTGTTTGATGGCAGCATTCGGGATAATATCTCCCGGTTTCAGGACGCAACCTTGCAGTCAATTGTCAGCGCCGCTGCGATGGCCCAAGTACATGACATTCTAAGCGCCCTGCCTGCTGGTTACGACACGCCCGTTGGTCCCGGCGGCAGCGGCCTGTCGCTGCGCGAACGCCGGGCTGTCGCCCTCGCCCGGGCCGTTCACTCCATGCCCCGGATTATTGTTCTCGATGAGCCGGACCTTGGCTTGGAAAGTGCTGATTGCGGCCGGCTCGCCATTGCGGTGCAAGACATGTTGGCGGCTGGAATGTCCGTCGTCATTGCGACGCAGAACCCTCAGCTTATTGCGTTGGCCGGTCAGGTCGCCATATTGGATGGTGGGATGATCCGGGCGTTTCAATCGAGCTTTAATGCCAGCGCTTTCACCGCGCCGTCGCCAGCGTTTACGCTCCCGCGCGCCGCGGCATGTGCTGGAGTTCACTGATATGCCGGTAATCTCAACTCTTGAGCCATGGAAGCCTCACTCATGATCGTGTCTGACGATGAGTCAATGGTCCCACGTCTCGACGTGCGCTTTCCTTGTCTCGCAGGGGCCGTTGCAGTAGCGGCCTTCATTGCTGCGGGATTAAGCGGGGCCATCTATGCGCCATTTGATAAAAGCATTGGACTGCCTGGCAAGATTGTTGCCCAAAGTGCGGTCAAATCCGTCGCCTATCCCCGTGCGGGAAGTATTGCGCAGGTCAACGTCTCGGAGGGCCAGCACGTTGCCATGGGCGACGTGCTCCTGACGTTGAATACCCAAGATCTGCAAGAGCAAATCGCGGCCTTGAAGGCCCAATCCGAGGCCGCGGTCCGGCAACTCGATTTGATACGTGCCGAAGCCGCCACGAGCTTGGATCTGCTCGAGCGCAAGCTGGCGCCTAAGTCGCGCGTTCTGCAGCTTCAACGTCAAGTCGAAGACGTCACCAAGGAGGCCGCCGGGCTCACGTCGCGTATTGCCATGATGCAGGCCGAACTCGATCAATCGGCTGTGCGTGCGCCCATTCCTGGTAAAGTGCTCTCAACCGGCGCTGCTCGCCGCGGTGCTGCGGTGCAGCCAGGGGCCATCGCGATGGAAATTGTTCCAGATGATGATCACCTCGTAGTCGAAGGGAGGCTGACCCCGCAACAGGCCGCCTATCTCAAACCGGGCATGGCTGCCAAGGTGTGGTTGAGTGAAACGGACGGGCGTGACTCCAAGCTGCTGCCGGCCAAGTTGGCCTGGATCTCGAGCGAAACGAGCGAAGATAGCTTGACAGGGCAGCGCTATGTGGCGGCGCGGGTTGAACTCGATCAAATTCGCGCTGGGTTCGCCAAGTCCATCGCGTTGCGGCCTGGCATGCGGGCTGGAATTCTGCTGATGACAGGCCAGCGCACAGTGTTGGGCCAACTGGCCGATCCTTTGATGCGCCGGCTAAGCCAAGCCTATCGCGGTTGAAACGCCAATTAATCTCCCAGGAGACGGTTTATGAGCACTATGAATTGGCAGTCAATGGCAATACCCGCAGCCGGTGTCGCGCTGGGCGGGTTCCTGTTCCTGTATGTTATCAAGGATACTTTTACGACGGTTCAAACGCCGCCATGCAGCGGCAGATTTCCCTCGGCCACTGAATTCAATCTGACGTCAGGGGCCAACACCCCTGTGACGGCGGTTGAACTACAGGCGCGGGCGGGTGTGGAAGAATGGGGCGTTCTCGAAAACGCCAAGGTATCTCCGTTCGAGGGTGCCCCTTCGCCATTGGTGCTCAAGGTGCGGCTGCCCAAGGGCAGCTCGGCGAAGTATCAGGCCGATGCCAAGAAGGGCGGTCTGTCATTCCGCTGGATGCCCAAAGGTATGGAAGGCGCCACGTCGTCTTGCCTTCGCTACAGCGTCTATCTACCTGCGGGATTCGATTTTGGGTCTGGCGGCGAACTGCCGGGAATATTCGGCGGCAAAGGCTACCAGCCGGCCAGTCGCGCCGATGGAATGAATGGATTGGCGTCGCGGCTTACGTGGGGCGTCGATGGCAGCGGCGAACTCAGTCTGCAGGCTCCCAATGAGAATGCACGAGGCGTCGCCTATCCGTTGGGTACGGGCAGTTTTAATTTCCGGCGCGAGCGCTGGGTTTCGATTGAGCAGGAAACCGTGCTCAACACCCCCGGTAGTGCAGACGGCGTTGCCAGACTTTGGGTCGATGGAGATTTGAAAATCGAGAATACCGGAGTGGTCTGGCGCCAGGATGCCACCTTGGCATTGTCGGGCATCGTCTACGACGTTTGGTACGGTGGCGCCGGCAATACGTCGACGGCCCCGTCAGACACCTATCTGGCCTTGTCGCCCGCAACCATTAGTTGGAAGTAAGTCCGCGAATAACCCAGAGATGTCCTTGGCTGGAGGGAGCAGCTCCCGGAAGCATGGCCGGTGCCTCTCAAAAATCGGGATGAATTTGAAGGATCTACGCAATCCATTCTTTATGAAGCTGGAAAAAATGTTGTTCTGAGGACTTGCTAAACGTGGGGCGGATACGGCATAATATTCTAAGG
>JBEBJD010000202.1:0-11978 GCA_040080075.1 Hyphomicrobium sp.
ATTTGGCGATGCACTTCGTCCTTCCGCAGCGCCTCGCGGCCGTACCTTCGAAGATCGGGAGCTGGCAGAACTTTTCGACGACGCACCCACAATTCAAAATTCGCCGCCATTGTTTTCGGCGCCCCCTCCGGCACCATCCGAACCAGCGGCTGGTCTTGCTATCAGCCCAACACCGTCAAACAAAACGGTTGCTCCGGAAATTTCGCTGGCTTCGGGTGCGAGCGCTGAACCCGCCCCAGCTTCGAATGAGGATCCATGGGCTGCTTGGCGAACATTGCGCCCGCATCAGCAAGCGGAGAAAAGTGAACCGCCTTCCCTGCCCGATCCGTTAGTGGTTCAGGCCAAGCATCCAGAGTCCGGTGTCAACGGTACATCGGCTTTGGGACCGGCCGAGGCGGACGAGAACCTGGAATCGAATTCAAATCCCGGCCCAGCAATGACGACACCGCCATCGCACAAGGTTGGTTTCTATCCTCCGTTGACGCCGCCTCCGTCACGCCGTCAGCCGGCCAGTTTCTCGAGTGTATTCCCGCGTAGCGGAGTGCCGCACGACTCCGTCAAGACCATGCCAACAGCCGGCACACAAAATCGTCCCGCTTCACAGGTTCAGTCATCACTTACGTCGCCGTCATTGGGCACTCGCTCACAAGAACAAGAGAATACAAAGGGTACAAACGTGCCCAGGACGGAAATCACAGCCAGCGCACCCGCCGCCGCCACAACTTCTGACCTAGCACCGGCGGCCGCAATCAACGGTGCGGCAGTAGACGGCATTACCGCACCTGCGTCCGTACATTCGAGAACCGCAACTTCGGCAGCCGACGCTACAGTTGCAGCAGCCAATCAAGCGCTGGAGAAGCTCGCAGCTGGCTTGTCGGAATCTCCAGCTCCCAGCGGACTACCGTCCCAGGCGACTGGCGCGATGCCTGCAGCGGTTATTACTCCGCTCTCCCCGCCCACAGCTGGCGTTCGTTCCCTTGACGACATGGTCAGCGACATGCTGCGGCCCATGTTAGAGAAGTGGGTCGAGTCTAATATGCCCCGCTTGATGGAGAAGGCCTTGCGTCCCGTTCCGGCCGCAGGCCCCGTCAAGGACAGTGATCCTTCAAAGGTCTGAAGCCCACCAATATGTTGCGCATCACCCTTAGGCGGCGTTAGTCACTAGTGCATTTTCCAAAGAAGTAGACCCCGGTTCTTCGTAGAAAATGCGACAAAACAATAGACTAGAGCGCCGATCCGATTCCATCGGATCGCAAGGTGCTCTAGCCCCTGTGGTTGACAGTCCGGGAAGTGGGGTCGTACCACCACAGCACATTTTTCAGTTCTGCTATTATAACCTCCAAGAAAGCTCATGCTCGAAAAGACCTACCAGCCGGCCGCCATCGAGCCGCGCATCAGCGCCGATTGGGAAAAGGCAGAAGCCTTCAAAGCGGGGGGCCCGGGAAACGAAGGCAAGCCGGCCTACTCCATCGTCATTCCGCCGCCCAACGTCACCGGCTCGCTGCACATGGGGCACGCACTCAACAACACGTTGCAGGACGTGCTGTGCCGTTTCGAACGCATGCGCGGCAAAGACGTGTTGTGGCAACCCGGGACTGACCATGCGGGCATCGCCACGCAAATGGTGGTCGAGCGTCAGTTGGCGCTGAGCCAACAACCAGGCCGCCGCGAGCTTGGCCGCGACAAATTCTTGGAAAAAGTCTGGGCGTGGAAGGACGAGAGCGGCGGCACCATAGTCAATCAGTTGAAGCGCCTGGGTGCATCCTGCGACTGGTCACGCGAGCGTTTCACCATGGGTGCCAATGGTGGTCCAGACGATCAAATGGTGCGCGCCGTCACCAAGGTGTTCGTCGATCTCTACCGCGACGGCCTCATCTACAAGGACAAGCGCCTCGTCAACTGGGACCCGAAGTTCCAAACCGCCATCTCCGACCTCGAAGTGGTGCAGATCGAGAAACGCGGCAACTTCACTTGGATGTCTGGCGATCCGGAAAAGCCCTTCGACGCTGGGGCCTTAGCGAAGGTGCTCGACCGCGACCCGAGCGGGCATATGTATTATTTCCGCTATCCGCTGACCAAAACAATCAAGGGTTACGATAAGGACCACATCGTCGTCGCCACAACGCGCCCCGAGACGATGCTGGGGGATACGGGCGTTGCTGTACACCCTGAAGACGAACGCTATGCCGCTCTCGTGGCCGCCAAGGCGACCATCACGCTGCCGCTCGTGGGGCGCATCATTCCCATCGTGGCGGATGAGTATTCCGACCCCGAGAAAGGCACAGGCGCCGTCAAGATCACGCCCGCGCACGACTTCAACGACTTCGAAGTCGGCAAGCGGCAGGGCCTCGACAAGATCAACATCATGGATGCGTTTGGCGCAATGGGCGACGCAGCGCCTCAGAGCTACCGCGGTCTTGACCGGTTCGAAGCGCGCAAGCGCGTTGTCTCCGAGATCGAAGCGCTAGGCCTGCTCGAAAAGATCGAACCCACAACGCAAATGCTACCCCATGGCGACCGCTCCGGCGTGCCCATCGAGCCGTGGCTGACCGACCAGTGGTATGTGAACGCCGCCGAACTCGCAAAACCAGCCATTGCCGCGATTGAGAACGGCACAACGCAGTTCGTGCCGAAGAATTGGGAGAAGACTTACTTCGAGTGGATGAACAACATCCAGCCGTGGTGCATCTCGCGGCAGCTGTGGTGGGGCCATCAGATTCCGGCGTGGTATGGGCCGGACGGTCACTACTTCGTGGCGTTGGATGAAGCCGATGCCATGGGACTCGCCAAGGCTCATTACAAGAAGAATGAACCGCTGAAGCGTGACGAAGACGTCCTCGACACCTGGTTTTCGTCGGCCTTATGGCCGTTCTCGACGCTCGGCTGGCCCGATGCCACGCCCGAAGTGACCCGCTACTATCCCACAAGCGTGCTTGTCACCGGATTCGATATCATCTTCTTCTGGGTCGCCCGCATGATGATGATGGGGCTGCACTTCAAGAAGCAAGTGCCGTTCAAGGACATCTACATCCATGCCCTGGTGCGCGACGAGAAGGGGCAAAAGATGTCGAAGTCGAAGGGCAACGTGCTCGATCCGCTTGATATCATCGACGGCATCGCGCTCGACGCCCTGCTCACCAAACGCACCACGGGGCTGATGAGACCCGAAGATGCCAAGCGTATCGAAAAGGATACCCGCAAGGAGTTCCCTAACGGCATTCCAGCCTACGGCACCGACGCGCTTCGTTTTACGTTGGCAAGAATGGCCGCCCAGGGCCGCGACATAAAACTGTCGCTGCCCGTCATCGAAGGCAATCGCAATTTTGCGACCAAGCTGTGGAATGCCGCCCGCTTCGCCGAAATGAACGAGTGCGTGCGTCAGCGCGATTTCGACCCCAACAAGGTGTCTAACACCCTCAACCGCTGGATCGCCGGCGAAACCGAACGCGCCGCCACGGCGGTCACAGCCGGCATCGAAGGCTACAAATTCAATGAAGCGTCGGGCGCCATCTATGAATTCGTCTGGGGTGTGTTCTGCGATTGGTATCTGGAGCTCATCAAGCCGCTTCTGATGGGCGACGACGAGGCTGCCAAGGCCGAAACCCGCGCAACTGTAGCCTGGGTGCTCGATCAGATCCTTAAGCTGCTGCACCCGTTCATGCCGTTTCTCACGGAAGAACTGTGGGCCCACATGGTCGAGCATGGCGAAGCCCGCCGCAACTTGCTGGCCTTAAGCGAGTGGCCAAAGCTTACCGGCCTTGCCAACGTCAGAGTTGACGAAGAAATCGCCTGGGTCATCGCCTTTGTCGAAGAAGTCCGCTCAGTGCGCCAGGAGATGAATGTGCCAGCCGGGCTAAAAGTGCCGCTGCAGGTGGCGGGCGCCAACCCTACGACGCGCAACTGGCTCAATGAACACGAAGATACCTTAAAACGCTTGGCGCGCGCCGACAGCCTGACGATCGTCAAGGCTCCCCCCAAGGGAGCCGCATTGATGGTGGTGGGCGAAGCTACCATTGCTCTTCCACTCGAAGGCGTCATTGATATGGGCGCCGAGCGCAAGCGCCTGGAGAAAGAAATCGCCAAGGCCGGGAGCGACCTCAGCAAGGCCGAAAGTTGGCTTTCGAACGAGGCCAACGTCGCCAACTCGCCTCCCCACGTGCTCGACCTCAACCGTGAGCGGGTAGCGGAGGGAGCTGAGAAGATCAAGCGCCTCAAGGCAGCTTTGAAGCGCATTGAAGCGTGATCACTTCGTACCCACGTGCAAGCCAGGCCCTCAGTCAGGCTCCGGCCGCTGGAGGGCTCTTGAGGCAAGGCGGAAATGCCATCTATCGGCGGCATCAATAGGCAATCGCCCCACCGGTCGAAACGGCTGGTGGCGTGGACACTAAGCCCTGAACCTATCGCCTACGAAGCCGCGTTGGCTTTTATGGATGCCCGCGTGCGCCAGATCGCAGACGGTTTGACACCCGAACTCGTGTGGCTCTTAGAGCATCCACCGCTCTACACTGCCGGAACCAGCGCTAAGCCCGAGGATCTCTTGAACAGCGGCGGCTTCCCCGTTTACCCGTCTGGGCGCGGTGGTCAATTCACCTATCATGGGCCAGGCCAGCGCGTGGCTTACGTTATGCTCGACGTGGCCCGGCGCTTTGGTGGGGATGTGCGCGCCTTCACCTCTACTTTGGAAGCGTGGCTGATCGGCGCACTCGCCGATCTGGGCATTCCAGCTTTCACCGTTGCTGGACGCACTGGGGTGTGGGTCCGGCTGTTTCAAGGGGAGAACAAGGGGCAAGAGGCGAAGGTCGCCGCAATCGGGTTACGCATCCGGCGCGGTATCAGCTTCCACGGCGTATCGCTCAACGTGAACCCTGATCTAGCGCACTTTGGCGGCATCGTACCGTGTGGACTAGCGGGCAGCTTAGTCACCAGTGTTGCGGCGCTCGGATGCCCCGCACCGCTCAAAGCTGTGGATATCGTTCTCAGGAGAAGTTTTGCTGACCGCTTCGCCGTCCGTCTGATCGACGCCGCAATGCCCACGGCCTGACGCCGCACAGCACCCGCATCCACGAAACAAAAACGCCCGGCACCGCGTTCGCGGTGCCGGGCGCTGCCGAAATGTCCCGGACCATTTATGGTGGAGGGCTGGACGAAGACGCGCCGTCAGGCTCGCCATCTATCTCAGGAACCGGAGGCTCTTGATCTTCGCCCCAGAGCTGTCCCTTTTCTATCGTCGTGACTTCCATCCCCTCCAACTCGTAAGGATCCTCGGTATTACCGTTCAGCCTGAGCAGGCATCCCTTTAGACAGATGCCAGTCAGGCTTTCGCCCGGTTTTATTGATAAATCCAGAGTTGAAGAGCCCTCCGCAACCGTCACTTTGTGCTCGGTCCCGTCGAGGTTTTTCACCGTTACCGCGAACGCGGCTGTGGTGGAAAGATGGGTAGCTAACGATAGAGCTGCAATCACGTGACGTGACATTGGCCAGCTCCAACAGTCCGGAAAAAACTCGTTACTTCTTCTTCTTTGCAGCCGGCTTCTTGGCAGCGGCCTTCTTTGCAGCAGGCTTCTTAGCAGCGGTCTTGGCCTTCATGGTCGTTCGTCCTTCCATTATGGACCCGGTCACGCCGAGTCTCTCAGAGAACCCGACTCGAAGCCGGGTCAAGGGCAATGTGGTGAGAATCAATCTCATCTTCAAACGGAATTTTCCGGTGACCACTATCGAAAATGCCGATAGGTGTGGAAGAGTGCATCATGACAACACACCGGACACCACATCAAACTCATGGACATCAATCTCGCGCGAACGTTCTTGATGGTCGCAGAAACCGGCAGTTTCATTGATGCTGCGCGCAAAATGAACATCACGCAGTCCACCGTTTCAGCGCGCATCAAGGGCCTTGAAGATCTCTTGGGACGTCCGCTTTTCGCGCGTTCAAAAAACGGTGCAGACCTCACTGCGGCCGGACAACAGTTTCAAAAACACGCGCTTGCGCTCGTTCGTGTGTGGCAGCACGCCCAACTTTCAGTCGGTTTGTCCGACCAGCACCGCGACCATCTATCCGTCGGAGCGGCAATGAGCTTGTGGGATGGCTTCTTGCTGAAGTGGGTCTCTTGGATGCGCGCCAACATTCCAGATATTGCAATTTCGGCCAGCCAAGGCTTGCCCGCCGTCCTCACACAGCGCCTGATCGAGGGCACACTGGATCTGGCGGTCATGTACAATCCGTCGCAGCCGCCCGGTCACACCATCGAGCACCTCTTCGACGAGGAATTTGTGCTGGTGGCGGGCAACAACGCTCATGCGCGGCGCGGCGGCAGCGACTACGTGTTCATCGATTGGGGCCCGGAATTCCAGCAAGACCACGCGGCAGCCTATCCCGACAGGTCCAATCCCGGACTCAATCTCGATCTTGGTGCCTCAGCTCTCAGTTATGTGCTGGCCAACGATGCGTCAGGGTATTTCCCCATGCGGCTGGTCAAAACCCACATCGCGCGCGGCCGCTTACGCGAACCCAAACGCGCCCGCAAGTTCATCTACCCCGTCTACATGGTCTACCCTGAGGCCCGCGATGAGGAGGCCTATGAGCCCATCATTAGCGGGCTGAGGCGCGAGGCCGCACGGTTTGGCTGATCAACCGCGCTGTGGCTCCATCAGGGCCTGAAGCCCAGCAGGCCACCCTGCTGCTGTGGAAAAACCCCAGCCTACGGGTTCTAACCCATATCGATTTGGCCCGGCCTGCCCTTTGACGCAGTGCAGCCAAAGACACAGCGCCAAAACGGGCAGCATGTTCCCAGCGAGAATGAAGAAATAGCCGGTTTCGCCAGACTAAAAGGCGGCGCGGGGCAAGACACTCATCATGACCACCGGCAACACGGCCGTCGAGACCATCACGGCCAGCAAAGCCTTGCCGATCCACCATGCCGAGAGACCGGCATCGTGCAACCGTTTGGCGGTTACCGCGATGGCGGACCATAGGAAGACCGCGCCCAGGACCATTGCAGGAGCGCTGTCGCGGACCATCAAGCCCATCCAACTCAATCCAATGGAGGCGCATTGCATGGCCAGTAACGCACCGGCGGCGGCGAGCAGCCCTTGGCGGTTACAAGGTCCGCGTGGATCAAGCAACTCCGTGATCAAACCAAAATGGGACATAGCTCAAGAACTTCGGCGACACTCTCGCCCCCCGAGATTGCCCGCAAACGGCTCATGGACCGTTAGCGTCGCTCAGAGGCCAAGTGGCACGCGCTTGAATCCTGGCTTAAACCCTCAACGGGTTCGGACCGTACTGGTTGGGTCCCTCGTCACCTTCCATCACGCCGAGGTCGATAATGAACCAGATGAACCCAACTATCGGGATCAGCGATAAAAGCGACCACCAGCCAGATTTGCCCCGGTCGTGGCAGCGTTTGATCATCAAGGAAAAATACATAAACCCGGAAATTAGGGTCAGTACCGCATAGCCGATAAGGCCCGGAACGCTGAATTCGATCAATGGCTCCGCGTTGTTCGCGGCCACGTCGTCAAGATTTGAGACTGTAAACGGCACGCCCAGAAGCGCCACGATGCCCAAATAGCCTAGGATGCCGATCACCATCAGCAAGAGAACCCCGAGCCAGAGCTTGCCGCGATTGATGCGCCCGCTAAACGTGAAAAACAGATCAGCGAGGCCCATGGCGATGCTCCTTCTTTATCCTGTGGCGCAAGTACGGCAATGCTTGCAGGAGCCAGCTCCTACCAGCATTGTAGCGCCGGGGCGCGGGGCTTCAACTCACTTTGACTGGCTTGGTTGAGAACGGCCCAGGCCGGTACGGCGCCTCAGGCAAACTCCAAGATCACAGCGTCAACGGCCAGGCTATCCCCGGCCTTGCAGTTGACCTTTTTGACTTCGCCATCGCGCTCAGCCTTCAAGATATTCTCCATCTTCATGGCCTCAACAACGGCCAGATTATCGCCGGCTTGAACCTTGGCTCCTTCTGCGACCAGAACCGACTTGATCAAGCCGGGCATTGGGCACAGCAAATATTTCGACATATCGGCCGCCACCTTTTCAGGCATCAACGCGGCCATCTCGGCTTCGCGCGGCGTATAGACATAGCCGATCGCGTTGATGCCGCGGTAGGCCAGCTTGTATCCATTGAGCGCCGGGCGGACCTGCACCGATAGCTTCTTGTCCCCGACTTGGCCAGTCCACACCGGGTCGCCAGGAGCCCAACTTGAGACGATTTCAACCGTTTTCCCGCGCCCGCCCTTAGCGTCGAGGTAGGTGACGTAAGCAGGCTGGCCAGCCACGCCCGATACCTCAACCGACTGACGCGCATCGCCAAGATGAACGACCCGGCTCTTGGCGAATTTCACCTGCCCGCCCAGCATTTGATGTGTGATGGCACGCCGCCGCGTATTCGAAATGTGGTCGATCGCAGAGGCTACCGCCGCCAGTAGTTTCAATTCCTCGTCATTAGGCGTGCGGGCGGAAAAGCCGTCGGGGTATTCTTCCTTGATGAACCCCGTCGACAATTTGCCTTCGCGCCAGCGCGGATGCTGCATGACCGACGACACAAAAGGAATGTTGTGTTGAATGCCGTCGATATAGAACGCATCGAGCGCGTCGGCCTGGGCATCGATGGCCGCAATACGGGTAGGCGCATGGGTGACGAGTTTGGCAATCATCGGGTCGTAGAACATCGAAATCTCGCCGCCCTCTTCGACGCCAGTATCGTTGCGCACGGTGATATCACCAAACTTTCCTTCGACAGGAGGTCGGTATTTCACCAGACGGCCAATCGATGGCAGGAAGCTGCGGAACGGGTCCTCGGCGTAGACGCGGCTTTCAATGGCCCAGCCATTCAGCTTCACGTCTGACTGCTTCATCGGCAGCTTTTCGCCGTAAGCCGAGCGGATCATCAGTTCGACGAGATCAACGCCGGTGATGAGCTCGGTAACGGGATGCTCCACCTGCAGGCGGGTGTTCATTTCGAGGAAGAAGAACGAGCGGTCCTGCCCGGCAACGAATTCGACGGTACCGGCTGAATCGTAACCGACCGCTTTGGCAAGTGCCACGGCCTGCTCGCCCATAGCCTTGCGGGTTTTCTCGTCAAGCAGCGGCGACGGGGCCTCTTCGAGCACCTTCTGGTTGCGGCGCTGGATCGAACATTCACGCTCGCCCAGATAAATGACGTTGCCGTGCTTGTCGCCGATCAACTGGATTTCAATGTGACGCGGGTTGACGATGAACTTTTCGATGAACATGCGGTCGTCGCCAAAGCTAGACATGGCTTCCGAGCGAGATGAGTTGAAGCCTTCAGCCACTTCCGCCTTGCTCCAGGCGATACGCATGCCCTTGCCGCCGCCGCCAGCCGAGGCCTTGATCATGACGGGGTAACCGATCTCATCGGAGATCTTAACGGCGTGGGCCGCGTCCGAGATTTCTCCGACGTAGCCAGGCACCGTTGAAACCTTGGCCTTGACGGCCGCCTTCTTGCTTTCAATTTTGTCGCCCATGGCGGCAATGGCGCCGGGGTTGGGCCCGATGAACACAATACCCTCTTTGGCCAGCGCCACCGGGAAGGCTTCGCGTTCAGAAAGGAACCCGTAGCCGGGATGTACGGCTTCGGCACCGGTTTGCTTGCAGGCGTCGACAATCTTATCGATAATCAGATACGACTGGGCAGAAGCGGCCGGGCCAATGTGGACGGCCTCATCGGCCATAGCGACGTGCATCGCTTCCCTGTCGGCATCAGAGTAGACGGCCACCGTCTTTATACCCATTCTCTTGGCGGTTTTCATGACCCGGCAAGCGATCTCGCCACGGTTGGCAATCAAAATCTTTTTGAACATTGCCGGATTGGCCCCACGGTTCTTGGATTTCGGAAGGGATGATGTAACCCGGTCTTCTAGACGGGTCCTTCGCCGCCGTAAACCGCCCCGCTAGGATCTTTGGGGCGGCAAATGGTTGCGAGACACGAGCCGCTTGGGGCCAGTGCCCTTAGGGGATGCTCGATGTTGGGGAGAAATGTCCTCCTGCGGCCAGGGCAGCGGCCTCAAAACCAGCCCCAGCCATGTCCGCGGCATTATAAAGCCCGCGGCGGCTAAACAGCCATTTCCCGCTCTAACCCCTGGTCAATCAGGGGCTGACGATCCTACATGTCCGCCTTCAAAAGGATAGCGGCCGTTAGTCCAGCCACTCCAGGAGCTTTAGGCCGCCTTGCCGTACCGCGCCGCGAGATCCTTCAACGCAGGATGGACGTTAGCACTCTCCCGATAGATGAAGTCTAAGAGGGCCCGTTCGTTATCCGAAATGCGGCCGTCAACGCCGAGGCGCTCAGCTAGCCACGCTGCTTCGCCTTCAGTGATTTCTTCATTGGTGATAATTTCTATGCGCTGACGCTCAAGCCGGGCAAGAGCCCGCTCTTCGGAACTTTGCTCCCGGTAGAGGTCCCAAATGCCGCGCAGACCGGCACTGGCAACGGACCGGGCAAATGCTGCAGGCGACAGTTCACCACGCGATTCCAACCAAACAGCCTCTCTTAGCGCTTCGTCACGTGAAGGCACTGCATATCCCGATGTGGCCATAACCACGTTGGCAATCGCCTTGACGAAAAAATCGGTCCACGCCGCGTTAGGGCCGCCCGCTTCCACAGCGTCATTGATCGCAAAAATGGTCTCTGCTTCAGCCCGCGTAATGCCCACGTTGCCATCGCCGCCAAAGGCGTGAACAATACGCCGCATTAGCCCTAGATCCTCGTCGCCAATCTGATTGATTCGAGTGACGCCCATCGAGCGCAAGGGACCATTGCAATCGACGACGGCAAGCCGGATCTGCTCGAGTGCAAAGCCGATAAGGCTTGCTGGCGACCATCGGGCCATTTCCAGCACGTTGACAATCAAATCGAGTTCGGCGCGCGTTTCAATCCGTCCATCGCGCGAACAGCGGCTGATCAGCCAAGCTGCGTTGTCAGAGGTGACATAGCCCTCTGGCTGGGTCTGATTGACGACGAAATCGGTGATGGCTTCAACGAAAAAAGGCGTCCATGCAGGATCTTGAACGGGGCTGGCCCGATTGATCGAAAACAGCATCTGAGCTTCATCGGCGCTGATGATGCCGTCCTCGTAGAACGCGGCGCGCAGTGCCTTGACGTCGATATCTTTAATGCTGCCACGCTTGATAATTTCGTCGATACCAACGGCCTTCAACGCACCCATCGCAACACCTCAAAACAACACTAACTTCAAGCTGGGGACGATAGGCAAACATGCTTACCAATACGCTAATGCCTGCACCGCTTTGCACCCTCGGCGTGAGCGCGTGCGCCCCCGCGGCACAATGGCCACACTTCATCCCCGGTAAACGGCGATGCCAAACACACGCCATCCGGCATCTGAGTGTTGCATCAGCAGATCAAAGCTGAGGCCCCCGGGAATGTCAGAAAGCCCGCCGCGCAAATGCAAGATGCCGCCCTTCTCCAGGGTTGCAGGATGCAATGACGAAGCCTCAAGGGATGCCGAGGACGACAATGTCAGTCCCTCGCTTCTGATCCAGGAAAATATCCGTTTCAAATCGCCGGCACTATTGATTGCTTGAAAATCTGGTGCGGACATATCCCGGAACACCGAGTAGTTGCCAGTTCGATTGGCATCATCGAGCCTCATTAGAACCGCGCGCGATATGGCTACCGCCGTACTGCGATCAACCGGTTCTGCTGGCGAGGGTGTCACTGCACCCAAGCCATACTGGTCCCAGAGGCCCGATGGCAGTGAGGATGAAATCTGCACGATGAGCGACCCGCACACAGCAGCCAGCGCCCAGATGACGGCTAGACGTGCCAACGACGGACGCCGCGGATGGGCAGCCAGCGGCGCCGTCGAATTTTGATACAAGGTGCCCGGAGTGAGGCGCGGCACAGCGCTACCAACGGCAGAAGTTTTGGTGTCTGTGTGCGTGACGAAATGGCTGGCAAACTGCATAGTGCGCCTTTGTCTCTAGA
>JBEBJD010000314.1:0-11954 GCA_040080075.1 Hyphomicrobium sp.
ATAGTGGGAAAGCCATAGCGCCGCGGGGCAGGGTGACCATACCGCCGCGATCGATGGAGCCATTAAAGCCAAGCTCGCCGGCAAATTTTTGGGTAATGTTCGCCTTCAGCGAAGCGCCAATTTCGTTCTTGAAATTGAGCTTGTATTCAAATTTCCCCACGGCCAGCCGCACGATCTGGAATTGGAATTTGCTCTGGTCGCCCTTTGGGTTCACAGATCCCAGGCAGCTCTTGCGCAGGGCGTTGAGTTTGGCTTCGTCGTACTCGTAAATGGTGCCAGTAAAGGCCAAGCTGACACTGTCGACGAAAGATCCCTTGAACGAAGCATTGAGCAGGCTCGCCCATCCCGCCGACAAACCAAACGACGTATCGCTTTGAGTGGCGAAGGCGGCGCCATCAAGATTTTGCTCAAAGCCATCCTGATCGAACTTGGCGCGGCAGCGCACCACATTCACCTTGAGCAGCCGCTCGCCGGTGCGTTCGAAGGTGCGTTTGTCGAGATACCCGCGCGCGATCGTGCCTGGCGTGTAATACGCAAGCGGCGGGCTCATGCGGATAACATTCAAATTGTCTGAAATGGCATCGGCATGGGCACCTGCGGCGGGCGTGCAGGCTGCAGCGGTAAACACCGCCCACTTCAACAATCGACGCATCAACTACCCCCACGCTTCGTTAGCGGAACAACTCATTTCCCAAAACTACAATAGGCCGCCAGGGGACGGCGGGGCAACGCATGTTCCGTGTTTTGGGTGGTTTGTGCCTTGGAAGACACAGACATTATGAGGACCTGCAGAATGCGAGGTGTTCGAGACTGTTAGTCGATAGGTGTGCTTATGCCTCATTCCTTGTTCGGCTTGGCCGCGGCGGCGGGATGCAGTGAAGAGGCGCCGGGCGATGTCTGTTCCGCAGGCCTGGACGCGGGTTGCGATGCCTCAGCCGCAGCCTGCATCCGCTCTTGCATGATGCGCGCCACAATAGCTTTTATCCCATCGAGATCGCGCAGATAAATATCGTGCGCCGGGTTTGGCGACATGTCGATGCCCTCAGTGCGGAAGGCCTTCAGAATGCGCGTGCGCAGATCCGTTTGCACGGCGCCTGCGCGGCTGACATCGGGGATGACAGCACGCAGCGAGAACTGCAATGCGTCCGCACCGAAGTCGTCGAATGCGACGGTAGGGGCCGGGTGCTGCATGATCAACTGACACTCTTGCGCGACTTTTTGCATGACGGCGCGAATGCGATCTGGGTCGCTGTCGTAGGGTACGCCGACCTTGATGACAACCCGGCCAAGCGCATTGCGGTGTGTCCAGTTGGTCACCGTCGATGTGATGAGATCGGAGTTGGGTACGATCAAACTGGCGCGGTCTGACGTTTCAATTTCCGTTGAGCGCACTGCTATGCGGCGCACGTAGCCCTCCTGACCTTTGACGGAAACCCAATCGCCAACCTTGATTGGCCGCTCGACCAAAAGAATCAAGCCAGACACGAAGTTCGAAACAATGGACTGCAAGCCAAAGCCGATGCCGACCGACAACGCGCCGGCAACAATGGCAAAGTTGGTAATGTCGAGACCGCCGTATGAAACTGCGATCAGGGCCGCCATCGTGAAGCCGGCATAGCCGACGGCGGTGTGAATGGAATTGGCGATGCCGTGGTCAATCTTTGCAGTTTCGAGCACGCCCGATTTGAGCCAGCGCTGAAGCAACCGGGTAAGGAAGACGAGAGCCAGAAACAACAGTACGGCGAGCAGAATGCGGGCGAACGAGATTTTGAACTGCCCCACTTCAAACCCGAAAATCGCCGACTTGAGCCAGCTCCACGATTCAAGGATCGTGTAGCCCCAGGTCAGCAGAATGATGGGCAAAGCGACGAGTGCCAGTGTTGCGTCGAACACCAGCGTTAGGGCGCTGACAATGGCGTTGCCTTGTTCTTCGCTGAGGCCTGCGCGTTCCGACAGAATGGTTTGCAGCGGTTTGACGCCACTACCGGGGACGCCCATTAACGCGCGGATGGCGAGGTGCACGAGTAAAACAAGTGCCGCGATGCTGCCAGTCGCGATCAATTGTTCGACGACAAACCGGCCGAGGGCGACGTAGCCAAGCAACACGGCGCCGATAATGAGCACTGCGGCGGCGAGGAGAGGCAGTTTGAGAAGACGCGGTGTATAGCGCGACAGCGGCGCGGGCGGCCGGTCCGCGTCTGCAGTGGTCGCAGGATCGCTTGGCAAGTTCACGAATTGAGGTTCGAACGGCGTGCGTACCAGCCGCACCATCAAGAGAGCAATCAGCAGACTCGATATGGCCGCGATGAGTACGGTGACGGGAAGAGGCAGGAACACGAGCCGTGCCACTTCGGTCAGAACCTTATCAACGCCATAGAGCCCTGCGATCCAGGCAAGTGTCCTGGCGATTGTGCGGGCTGGCGCATCGGCCAGATTGACCAGCCGCCAATCTGGCCGGTTTGGTGCCAGCACGGCGCGCGCGAGGGCCGATACCGATATGAAGATGACGAGGCCCGTCAGAATGGTTGGAGCCAGTTGTTCCAGCTCGTGCACGAGCAGATCAAGGCTGTTGAGCCCAAAACCGAAGACGAGCACAGCGGCGACCGCTGGCAGTGCCAATACGGGTGCAACCCAACTGGCCACAGCCGCGCGGGCAAAGAAGCTTGGCTGGTCGGTTCGCGGCGCATCGAGGCGCTGCGTCAAGATCCGGCGCACAATAGTGCTCAGAAGCGCGTAAAGGCCAACGACGGCGATCAGAAGTGCGATCAGGTAGGGCAACTGTGCCTTTGCCGCCTTCATCCAACTCTTGACGATCATGCCAATTTGGCGGCCGCCGGCGGGGATCTCAGTTGCGGCACGCTTCCATGTCTTTGGCGACACCGGCGACAACGACCGGGCCAACAGGCGGCCGGTAAAGAGTTTCTGGCGGATCGATTGAATTTGATCGCCAAGTTGGTGCGCGCGTTCCTCGACGAGGTCGCTGGTGCGCAGGGCACCTGTTAGTTCTGCGGAGAGACTGGCAAGCCGTGCACGCTCGGCGGCCACTTGCGGGGCCTCGGGAGCAGCGTCTTTTTCCGGCAACACGCCCAAGGTTTCGATTTGGCTGCGTATGGCGGCAAGGCGGGGCTCGAAATAGTTGCGCGATAACGCTGCGCCATCGACGAATCCGTCGACTTCCAAGCGAAGGCGCGCGAGGTCGGCCTCGTCGTTCTGGGACCGCTCCAGTGATTTTTCGAGCGCATCGATGCTCGATACCAGACCCGATACGATCAGTTCGACGTCAGGCAACAGTGGCTTGGCCGGTTCCTTTGCCGGTTCGGCGGGAGCAGCGGTCTTATCGCTTTGGGCTGATTGGTTATCTCCTGAGGCAGGCGTTGCCGTGCTGGGTAATGCCGGAGCAACCTGTTCGGCACTGGGAACGGGTTGACCCGCGTAACTTATCCCGGCAGCAGTCGTCAGCGACACAAAACCCGTCAAGGCATAGGCCAACAGCGCCACATAACGTGCGCTAAAGACTTTTTGCGAATTCAACGCTGCAAATGTTTTGTGAGGCAACACGCCAGTGGTCTCCAGTTCATACCAATGTGCACCCCTAGTGTGGCGTCTCGCAATTGCCGATCCAAGTTCGCCGCTCGTCTGGCTTCGGCAATTGCGAGACACAAGCCACACTAGACTCAGTAACTTGCTAGTGTCCCTTATGTCTCCGAATTGCCGGAAAGTGCTTGCCGCAAACTGGCCGGCAATTCGGAGACGGGACACTAGTACGGGCGCGGGTTGCGGTCACTGCTAGTGGACGTATCCGTGACTCACAACAACGGCAGCTTTGTAGTCAATACGCGGCAATTAGCCTTCTGCTGCCTTTTGTCCAAAGCCCCGTGGCATCCGTTCATAACTTGGCGCAATGCCAGATGATGAGGCAGGTGAGGCTGCCAGATACCGGGACGAGATGCCGGTTTCTATCACAACGTCGACCGGTCCGCCGGTCATGATCAGGTGCTCAACATCGTCGCGGCGGATCAATAAAAGACGGCGGCGGCCGTCAATACTAGCCTGCTCTGTCACTTCAATGCGGGGATCGGGTTTGGGCCCAAAAAATGCCGCCGTGGGCGATGTGCCATTGAGATAGCTGCGCGCCACAACTCCGCCAATCACAATCAGCACGGCAAAGAGCGCGATCAGGCACACGTAAAACAATAGATCCCACATGCTTGTGCAACACGGCTACTGCCGCGCCTCCCTTTATTTCCGGCCAAACGGCTTGGAAAAATATTTCTATCTGCAATAGCAGGAATTAATTCCCCATCCTTAATGGCCTCTCCAGCCTGGCATGAAAAGCCCGCCAGGCCAGCACAGGTATTAAGTCCGTGGACAACTTTAGTGCCAGGACAGCCCCAGCAATTGCGGGCTCCCAAGTTGATTTGTGCCGGAATAGCACGCCCGTTGGCCAGACGTTTGCCTCCTAGTTCATGGCATTTTAACCGTGATCGTTAAAGGGTTGCTTCGTGAGGGCCCGATGAATGGCTGTCGCGGGGGAGGTTAAATTCCTCGAGTTCTGAGGACCGGCACTCCGGGTCTTTGACGTGCATTTTTCGAGTAAAGTTGAGTTGAGTTCATGATGATCCCGGACGCCACCGCCGCCTCGAATCAGATAGCGTTCCCTTTCATGAGCGAAACCCAATTAGCGGCCATGTCCGGTAGCCAACAAACCTATTCAGATGATATTTCAGGCGAAGCCCAGGCGCGGGCAACACTGGTTCCCGTGATCAGCGTGCTGGCCGCAGCCGGCACCGTCCTGCTTGCCCTTTTTGCGACACAGGCCTCCGAGCCGTTGCTGCTGACGCTGATGGCGTCTCTGGCTATGCTAGGCGTGTTTTTCGTATTCGGTCTTATGGCGGGCCATATCCGCATTGGCGAGCGCATTCGCTATGACGACCTCGTCGCCGCCTTCACGGAGAATCTCGATTCCGGATTGCTGCTCACAGGCCGCGACGGCACTATTCATTTTGCTAACACCCGGTATGGCGACATGGCCGGCCGCTCGCCGTCGGGAGAGCCGCAGGCCCTCGATGTGGCCTTTGGCGGAGACGCGGCGGCCGCAGAAGCAATGTTCCGCCTGACGCGGGCTGCGTCGCGTGGCCAAACGTGGCGCGAAGATTTCGAAATTCGCACCAAGAATAGCGGATCTCAGCATCTCAGTGTTTCATGCAAACCGCTGAGCCTGGACGCCCATGCGCGCGAAATGGGCCCGTTGGTGTCATGGACAATTACCGATATCACGGCAGAACGTACGGGCGATCTGGGGCGTCTTGCCGGACTTCAGGCAGTGGCCGGTCTTTATGATCAATCACCCGTGGGTTTTTTGTCGATTGATGCAGGTGGTGTGGTGCGCCACGCCAACGCAACTTTTCTGAACTGGATCGGACGCCATCCCGAGGCGGGCACGCAGCCGCGGGGTCTCAAGATCGCAGATCTTCTTCCGCAAGATGGAATCGATTTGCTGCGGCAGGCTGCCCTGGGCGCCGCTAACGGGGTGCAGAGTATTGATCTCGATGTCACCGCGCGCGACGGCCGTCTGCTAGCCATGCGTTTCGTCGTTCAGCGCGATGCGCATGGTGGTCCCCAAGGCGGCCTGAATATGGGCGTCCTTAATCGGGAAATGGGCGCCTCCCTTTCCGCCGAAGAAGGGGCCGAAGCCCGCTTCGCTCGCCTGTTCCAGTCGGCCCCGTTCGGAATTGCGGCTATCAGATCGGATGGGCGTATCACATCTGCCAATTCAGCCTTTGCGCGCATGAGCCTGCCTGGCGCCGGTGGCATTGGCGATCAGGCACTCGATGTGCTGGCATACAATGCCGATGCGCAAACACGCAGAGAATTGGACGGTGCACTGACGGGCGTGCTGACGGGGCAGTCGAATCCGTTGCCATTGGAAATCACCACCGGCGCCAACAATGAGTTGTCGCGTCGCGTTTACATCAGCTCACTGGCTCATGGAAAAAGTGATAGCGAGGCCGCAATTGTCTTCGTCCTCGATGCTACCGAGCAGAAAGCTCTAGAAGCCAAATTCGCGCAAAGTTCGAAAATGGAAGCCGTAGGCCAGCTTGCTGGCGGTATAGCACACGATTTCAACAATGTGCTGACAGCGATTATCGGCTATTCGGATTTGTTGCTGCAGACTCATCGCCCTGCCGATCCAGCGTATAAAGATATCAAGAACATTCAGACCAGCGCTTACCGCGCGGCTGAAATGGTTCGCCAGCTCTTGTCCTTCTCGCGCCGCCAGCCGCTGCAGGCCGTGCCGCTGCAATTAGGTGAACTGATCGCCGACAAACTGGACATGCTCAAGAAATCCGCAGGCGATAAGGTAGAGTTTACGACCCAGCCCAGCCGCGATCTTTGGTATGTCAAGGCCGACAGGACGGAACTCGAACGGGTTATTCTCAACCTTTCGACCAACGCTGGCCACGCGATGCCTGATGGAGGCACGTTGACGGTCAGGACCAGCAACATCACCGAACGGCAAAGCCAGAAGCTCGCTCATCACGGGATGCCGGTGGGTGAATACGTCCTGATGGAAGTCGCCGATTCAGGCACCGGTATGAGCCCTGAGGTGCTGGCCAAGATTTTCGAGCCCTTCTTCACCACCAAGGCCGTCGGCAAGGGTTCGGGATTGGGACTGTCGAATGTCTATGGCATTATCAAACAGTCGTCGGGCTTCATTTATGCAGACAGTGCGCCGGGCAGAGGCACGACCTTCCGCATCTACCTGCCTCGTTATTTGCCGGAGAATGACGAGGAGGTCGTCTCACTCAAAGACAAAGATAAGAAGAAAACGCGCACTGCCGATCTTACTGGCACCGGGCGGGTGTTGCTGGTTGAAGATGAAGATATCGTGCGTAGTTTTGCCGTGCGCGCGTTGAAGCGGCAGGGCTATGAAGTGCTCGAAGCATCAAGTGGGGTCGAGGCGCTCGAAGTCATGGCGGCCAACGAGGGCCGGATCGACATTGTGGTCTCGGACGTGGTGATGCCGGAAATGGATGGCCCTGCCATGGCCAAAGAGTTACGCAAAAAAAATCCCGATCTCAAAATTATTTTTGTGTCGGGTTATCCGCGCGAACATTTCGATACGAGCCTCGACAAAGATCAGCACTTTGCCTTTCTGCCAAAGCCGTTTTCACTGCCCCAATTGGCAGCAAAGGTAAAAGAGCAGCTTCAATCCGAGCGCGAGTGTTAAGGCCGGTGCCAATAGGTTACCTGTTGTTCCGCGCAAAACAGCGGTTTGCGTGAACACCTCTTGAAGTTGGCGGCGTTGGATTAGGCGGCTTGCAGTAAGTCCAGCAGCGAGCGGACATTCTGTGCCGTGTCATTGGAAACAAGAAAGTTTAGTGCGCGGCACCGCGGTGCGGGCGAATGCAGTCAGCTCTCATCAGTCGGCAATTGAGGGTTACTGAAATTTTACTAATACAATTCATCGTCGCCATGAGTATTTTTTAGTTATAGTCACCTGGCAGGCGTTTACATGCAAAAGCGCATATCATTTGGACAGGCAAAGGCAAATTCCGCTTTCTGTCCCGCACACGGCTCACCCGTGCTGCGCCCTGCGCCCGAGCCAAATTCAGAAGAGGCACTGCTTTTTGAGCGCTATACGTCAGAGATCTATTCATCGGCGCTTTCTTGCGCCGTAATATTGAGTTGTTTTAACGCCATTCGCTTCGACCGTAAAATTACGTTGCCAGCTGAACTACGGTCTCACGTGCCCGTCACGCCCATGACGCTAACCGCGATCGCCGCCTCGAATTTTGCCGATCTCATGGATCCAGAAACGGCGGCAGCACTTAATAGTTTCAGATACTATCTTGAAAACGGCAAACGGCATCTGTTCGAGAATCTCGTGCCTGGCCGCTTTGGATCTTCCATCAGGTTCGAGACTTTGAAAGTCATGCATGACGCTTTCAGGTCCGCTGGGCACTTTATTCTACGAGTGGTTAAAGACTTGACGTGCGTTCATTCCAGGATGGGCACAAGCGCTTGGATTTCACAACTCACTGCAGTTTCCGCCGAACTCGAAGCGGCCTCGCGGGGAGCATCGCCCTACTTTAAGGATGGCGCGTTCTGTTTGCCTCTGCCGTCGCGCAGGATGCGGGAAATGCGGTTTCAGCTTAATTCGGAAGCCGTACTCACCTATCGCGGAACCACACGCAGAGTCGTCATTCGTGACATATCCCAAGGCGGGATTGGCGTCGAAGGCGCGGCGACGATGCACCCAGGCAGTTCTGTGCAAGTCCAGTTGCCAACCGGCCGCCAGCTCGAAGGGGAAGTTTGCTGGCAAAACGGTACGCGCGCCGGGATCATATTGTCCCAGCGGTTACCGGCATCAGATCCCCTGATGCGGACCTGACCATTCAAAAACTTTTTGTTTCGGGATGCAGCGAAAGTGGCGTCGGACCCACGCTCAGCGCTTACTGTCGCGGCTGCCGTGCCAGAACAAATAGGCGACCGTAACTGCTGCGGTGAGGACTGACGTGCCGATGATGTCGGGCCGGGTCACGAAAGCATACCACGTGCTGAAGCCACGCAAGGGGCCGTCCTTGACGGTCAGAAATGCGTTCGACATGACGATGAACAGGGACACCATGGCGGTAAGACCAGTTACGGTCAGGACTTGAAGTGCCCGCTTGGCGATGCGTGGAACGGAGAATGAGTTTCGTCCTAGGGCAATCATGGTGCGATCGGACATCGTGCGGCTCCTTCAAAAACGACAGCTCGCAATGTATCTGATTCGTAAGGCAAATCCGCCCCGGTCGCGAACCTGGTTATGCTCAGAGCCAATTCATGACCGAGCTGGCGAGAAGCTTACATCCCGCTTTTGTCCGCAATGCGACGAGTTTAGGCGTGTGCCTTTGGATGCCACCAACCAGACACGACACCCTTGAGAACGGCCTTTGCCGGTTCAACGACCGATTTGGTAATGACCAGTGAGGTGCTGGTTGAAGCGGCCATCGGGCGCGCAGCGCTCAAGTGACCTTGGCGCAGAGCCTCATCGAGGCTGCGATTGACGATCATCGATGATGGGGCATCCATTTCATCGGCGGGAGGCGCCATAGCATATCCCGCAGCCTCTTGAACCGTCAGCAAAGCTTTTGAACTCAGCATAACACACGTCCTGCAACACGAACCCGCTACCCGGCTACCGGCCAACTCCGCCTCAACGGTCTGAACCGGTAGACCCTCGTTTATGTGCCTTCACCATTGGAATGTCCGTTCCGCCGGGCCAGCTGACACACGCCGTTTACGCTAGTATGAATCATAGTTGATGCGAAACTGCCTCAGGTCAAGTTATTTACTCCACTTGCCTTGACAAAACGAGAATATGTGCATCTGCGAGATGGCGCTGCATTGCAGCAGGTGTTGCCTTTTGCACCAAAGGTCGACTGTGGTCACCCATAAGATCCGCAATTTTTTGTGACGCCTAGAACCGTAATCCAGCTTGCGTTGAGCCGTGGGCAGCGCGACCATGGGCCTGTCGCGCTCCTCTCGAGAGGCGCGAGGCGTGCGATCAGTCGTGCGCGGGCATAGGCCCGTGCCGCCGGTGCGCATGCGCCTCGCCACTCTAATGTGTGTCACGTATCCCAGCAGAGGGTGCGGGCCAGGAGGAAATCATGGGACAATCCACCGTAAGTGGGGCAACCTCAAGCGGGGCCAGTTCTGGCGGGGCAGGCGGCTCCTCACGTAGTTCCCGGTGCATCGCTTTGATAGGGCCCTATCTGGCGGGCAAGACAACCCTGTTAGAAGCGATTCTGGCGCGGACTGGCGGCATCACGCGTCAAGGGGCTGTTGCCGCCAAGACCACTGTGGGGGACGCTTCGCCCGAAGCCCGGGACCACGGCATGAGCGTCGCACTTAATGTTGCTGACGTGAATTTTCTCGGCGACACGTTCACGTTTATAGATTGCCCCGGCTCAATTGAATTTCAATACGAGGGCGCCAACGCTTTGACCGCATGTGATGCCGCCGTTGTTGTGTGCGAACCAGATTCGAAGCGGGTCGCTGCCTTGCAAGTCATTCTGAAATCGTTGGAAGACCGCGGCATTCCCCATTTCTTATTCCTGAACAAGATTGACAGCTTTTCCACGCCTGTGCGCGATATCATCCCGACGCTGCAACCAGCGTCGGCCAAACCGCTCGTGCTGCGTCAGATACCGATTTGGGAAAACGGCACAGTAACCGGCTTCGTCGATCTCGCTTCGGAGCGCGCGTATGTGTACCGCGAGCACGCAGAATCCCAGATCGTCGAGCTGCCAGGTTCGCTCATTGATCGCGAGAAGGAAGCCCGCTTCCATATGCTGGAGCAGCTTGCCGACTACGACGATGCGCTGATGGAACAGTTGCTTTCCGACATGCCGCCTCCCAACGATGTTATCTTTAATGATCTCGCCAAGGAACTGCGCGAGGGGCTGATTTGTCCAGTGCTCTTGGGCAGTGCTGAAAACGGCAATGGCATTTTACGTCTCTTGAAAGCGTTGCGCCATGAAGTACCGTTCGTCGAGGAGACGGCCAAGCGCTTAAAGCTTGAGAACACCAAATCGTCGGCCTTTGTAATGAAGACACTGCATACCGGCCATGGGGGTAAACTGTCGCTGGCGCGGGTGCTGACCGGTGCGCTTCCAGACAGCGCCACTGTGACAGGCGCCGATGGCAAGGACGAGCGTATTGCCGGAGTTTTCGCTCTTAAAGGCGAGGAGCCGGTAAAGCGAGGTGCGGCGCGGGCGGGCGACACGGTGGCACTCGGCCGCCTGGAGCACATCAAAACCGGTGAGACCATCACCACGGAAAAGTCCATCATTCAAATCAAGGCGGCCGCCGCTTCAGAGCCGGTGTTATCGGCCGGGATCGGGCTCAAGGATCGCAAGGACGAGGTGAAGCTTTCAGCAGCGCTTGCCAAACTTATTGAAGAAGACCCATCCTTGGCATTGGAGCATAATCGGGACACGCATCAGATCCTTCTCAAGGGACAGGGCGAGATGCATCTGCGCGTGGCCTTCGAGAGGCTTGCCCGCAAGTATGGTGTACAGGTCGAGAGATTGAAGCGCCAGGTTCCCTACAAGGAAACCATCAAGAAGAGCACCGAGATCCGTGGCCGTCACAAAAAGCAATCGGGTGGCCATGGCCAATTCGGTGACGTGGTGCTGACCATCGCGCCGTTACCGCGCGGATCGGGCTTCCAGTTCGGCGACACCATTACCGGCGGCGTGGTGCCCAAGAACTATATTCCATCGGTCGAAATCGGTGTCGCGGACTATTTGAAAACGGGTCCTTTGGGTTTCCCTGTTGTCGACGTGGCGGTGACGTTGACCGACGGATCGTATCATACGGTTGATAGTTCCGACATGGCCTTCCGCCAGGCCGGCCGCTTGGCCATGAGTGAAGGTATGCCCAAATGTGCGCCCGTTCTGCTGGAACCCGTGATGGCTGTCGACATTGCGGTTCCAAGTGACGCAACGGCTCGCATCAACGGGATCATCTCGCAGCGGCGCGGTCAGATCCTGGGGTTCGATGGGCGCGAAGGCTGGCCGGGCTGGGATGTGGTCTCGGCGCATATTCCGGAGTCGGAGATGGACGACCTCATCATTGAAGTGCGATCGGTGACGTCGGGCACCGGAAGTTATACGGCTCGTTTTGATCATCTCGCCGAATTGACCGGGCGACTGGCCGATACAGTTCTGACCAGCCATAAGCTGGCCGCAGAGTAAGACGGTTCGCCTCTCCCAAGGCTTCAGCAGGGGAGAGGCGCTCTCACACTGCGACCAATACGCGGCCTACAACTTCATCAGCTGCATTGCGGCTGCATCGGGCGAGAGCGTGCCAGCCAGGACCGCGTCGGCGAAGCCGTCAAGGTCTGATCCAACTCCACCTTTGACCCGTGCAGCAACGAGATCGGCAGCCGCCCGGGCAATGAG
>JBEBJD010000059.1:0-2586 GCA_040080075.1 Hyphomicrobium sp.
GTGCTGGCGCGCGCGCCAGCACGGCATCATCGGCTGCGCGCGTAAAGGCGGCAATGATGGCACCTTTGGAGCCAAACTCCCGCCGCATCGCGGCAAGATCGATGCCAGCGCTATCTGCGATATCGCGCATCGTGACGTCATCCCAGGGACGCGCAGCGGCCAGACGCATGGCAGCGGCAATGATCCGGTCCTTTGGTGTCAGTTCATCGAGCATAGCCAGCCTCCTATGAATGGACTTCAAAGTTAGGATACGGCGGCCTGGATTGGTAGGGCTTCAATCAACGCAATCTGCCAATATCATCCATCCGGGCCTGCAGTGTGAGCCGGTCGAGCGACGCAACTGGCAAATTCACGAAGGTGCTGATCCGCTGATTGAGCATGCGATAGGTATCGGCGAAGGCCTGCGCTTTTTCAGCCTCTGTGCCCTCGGCGCGCGACGGATCGGCCACGCCCCAATGTGCCGTCATGGGTTTGCCCGGCCAGAATGGGCACGTTTCCCCGGCAGCGTCATCACAAACTGTAAAGATGAAATCGACGGGAGGCGCGCCCTGTGCCGCAAACTCGTCCCACGACTTTGAGTGCAGTCCCTCAACCGGGTGCTTCATGCGTTCGAGCAACGCCAGCGCGCTGGCGTTTATTGTGCCGCTCGGGTGGCTGCCAGCGCTGAACGCCTTGAACTTGCCCGCCCCCACCGCGTTCATGATGCACTCGGCAATTACCGAGCGGCAGGAATTGTGCGTGCACAAGAACAGTACGTTGAAAATCCGGTCCGTCATACCTTGGGTCCTATTCCCGCATTTAGGCCAAGTGCCACCGGAAAAATCCGCACATCCCGGCGCTTCAGCGCGAAATGCTAGGGTCTGTCCGGTTTTGATTGAATCGCGGACAGACCCTAGCACTTTGTTTTGCCGTGCTTCTTTCCGGAAAACCGCTTCACACTTTTCCGGAAGCACTCTAGCAGGCCAATCACACAATTGTGTGACAAACGTTACTTTGTTTCATTTGCATCTGTGACTATGTAACATTACTTTATCAATCAACGGGCAATTAGCGTTGCCCTCTCAATTGACCGGCCAAAGGAGACATCCTCATGCACCCCATGAAGAAAATGAGCACCATGGCGATGGCGTTCTGGGCCTGCGGGACGCTACTGACCACGGCCACCTTGGCCGAGGCTACGGCCCCGGCCAATCCTCTTGAAACCTGCCGCAAAGCCGTGAACCTTTTGGGCGCAAGCATGGGCCACGCCGACGTCAAGGATGCACATGGCCGTCCCGCGTACCGGTTTTTATTGCGTACCTCCGGCATGGACTACGAGGCGACCTGCGACGCTCAAACAGGCATCGTAGGAGATATCTCGCCGCGCCGTACTGGTGAAACCGCGCCGCTTTAAACCTTTTGCCTCCTGCGCATTTCAGTTCCTCCACCAAGTGACCTTGGGGCCCTCGCGAAAGCAGGGCCTCTTTTTTTGATAACCAGTTTGGTAGCCAGAATGGAAGCCGGCTTCACGAATGTGTGAGTTCGGAGCATACGGCACTTGTCAGTTGTGTTATATTGTACCATTATTGATCACGCGATCCGCCAACGAGTGCGTTGCAATTCTCCCTCCTGCTTGAGGTCAACTCAAGTGGGACGGTCGCGAGCCGGGCAATGGGTCACCCCCGCTACTCACCCCTTTGCCTGCTCGCGGCCGTGCTCGCCTGCCAGCTCGCGGCCGCGCCTGGCTGCGGCATCGACGGCGCGGGTCATCAGTGATTGAAGTCCGCTGTCTGCACTCATAAGCACGCCCAGCGCCGCCGCGGTCGTGCCGCCCGGCGATGTCACGTTTTGGCGCAAGGTTGCAGGATCAAGATCCGATTGATGCAGCAGTTCGCCCGAGCCAGAAACCGTGGCGCGCGCCAGCTTCAACGCCAGCTCTGGGGCAAGTCCGGCAATGCAGCCGGCCTCCGCCAAACACTCTGCCAATAAGAACACGTAGGCCGGTCCTGACCCTGATACGGCAGTTACAGCATCCATCTGGCTTTCGTCATCAATCCATGCCACCTCACCCACGGCCGCCAAGAGTGCGTCGCAAATCTCACGGTGCGGTCGCGTCACCGCGCCATTGGCCACGCACACCGTAATGCCGCGCCCGACGCTGGCTGGCGTATTGGGCATGGCGCGCACGACGGCCGTACCGGCGGGCAAATATTTTTCAAAGCTCGCCAAGCTCCGCCCCGCTGCAATCGACAAGACAACCGTGTTTGGACCGGCTAGCCGGGCGATCGGGGGAAAAACTGCGTCCATCACTTGAGGTTTGACGGCGAGCAGAATGACGCTGGGCGCACGGACAAACGGCCCCAGCTCTGCCTCGGCCTTGATGCCGTGGCTCGTAAGCATCGATGCAATTTCAGGCGGAGGCGATGGGTCCTGGACGCGAACCAGCTTTGCGTCAAGACCGCGCGCAATGAGGCCGGACAACAGCGCGCCGCCCATCTTGCCAGCACCAGCCAGCAGCAAAGGTCCATCGAGTTGAAGGGTCATGAAGTGTGCCGTGAGGTTGAGATGCGGGGTAAGGTCGAACGCGCGTTGACCCACCTTTTAGCC
>JBEBJD010000084.1:0-2584 GCA_040080075.1 Hyphomicrobium sp.
CGCCATCGCAGTTGTTGAGCAGAAGTTTCAGGCTTCGGTTGCCACAAGAGCGTTGGATCGAGCCGCGGCGCGCATGCGCGAAGCGCAGGGCATCGCGATTGCCATGGCGGCAAGTGCAGGACCCGCACCCAATCACGATGACGCCGTCCGAGCCGCAAAAAGCATCGAAAACGGTTTGAATGCCTTGGATAAGGTGCGGTCGGATGTCAATGACAACAGCGCTGAGCAGGCGACGGTGCTGGCGTCAAAGTTCGGCAACATCAGCGGTCATATTCGCGACGCGGAGCAAAGGCTGTCGGCTTTTAGCGGGCTTTCGATCGCTCCGCCGTTGGCGGCGAGTGCGGGTGCCGCGTCGTCGTCCGTCAGCCATCCGGAGGTCCTTGCGGTTGAAGCGGACCGGTTGGCAAGTATTGCGCTGGCCGCGGCACAGATCGATGCTTTCAAGCGCAGCCTGCCACCGCCAGTGGAACCTGGTCCGCGCGAAAAGCTTCAGAATTTTTCACGGTCTAACGCCATCTTCTTCACCAACGAGGTCGATTTCAGGGCTCCCGCGCAAGCCAAGGCGGCGCTGGATGAACTGGCCAAGTTGATGCGTGGCAATGACGTTTTGGTGCGTGTCGTTGGATACACAGACGATCAGGGCCTGCCGGAAAAAAACTCAGCCCTGAGTGAGGCTCGCGCGAGTGCCGTGTTCGAGGCGTTGGTGCAGCGAGGAATACCGGCAAGCCGGTTTGTCAAGCTCGGCCGTGTCGATGCGATTGGCATTAGCCCTGAGCGTGGCGCGACTAGTCCCAACAGGCGCGTTGAATTTGAGGTGGGGTTTGCCGGTGAAGCCGCCCCATGACGGCGCGAAAAGTCATGTTGTTGGGCGAGATTGGCGTCGGCAAATCGTCGACGGTGCAGCGCTTGGTATTCGACAGGTTCGAGTTTGACTACAAGCCCACCATCGGCGTCGATGTTTACCGGTACGAAATTCCAGCCTCGCCCGGCCGTGATGCATCCAGCCTTATTGTCTGGGATACCGATGGCAACTTCGGCGATACCATTTTCAGGCACGTTTATATGAAGGAGGCCTCGGCGGCGATGATCATCGGCGATGTCTCGCGGCCACAGACTCTCGAGACGATGGTCAAGCTGGCAATGGGTTTCACCGAGGCCCTGCCTGGGCGGCACATTTCCCTCCTCTTGAACAAGAGCGATCTTGTCGTCGCGCCTTCGGCCGTTGAACTGCCCGATGGGTTTGCGCGTTTAAAGATCAAGCCTGTCATGACAAGTGCCAAAACAGGGCACAATGTGCAGGATTGTTTTGTGCAGGCGGCGGAGGCGATCAACCGGCGTGGACAGTGACACCTCTCAATTGCATCGCAAGGGCACCGCCCGGCCAGCGCCACTGATGGCAGCGGGGATGCTGCTTGCGGGCCGGGGCTTATTCGGACTGATATGGGCCGACGATCAATTGACGGTGACGGCGCGCTATGGGCCGCTCGTAGATTTTGTGGAAATTGGAGAACTGCTAACGCTCAGCGTTCCGCCGTTCTTCGGGCTTGAGCAAGATATCCTTGCACTTAAGCGCACTCGCGGCGCACTTCTGGAGCTGCCCATCGTATCGATCATGCGAGATCCGGGCGCATCGCCAAAACTGAATTTTACCGCGCTTTGGTCGAACGATGAAAAGTGTTACCTCGTTCTCGTTTTGCGTGCGGGATCGCAATCTAACGTCGAAGTAGAACTCAGCCGCCAAATCCGTGCGAGGCTGATCGCGGAGGCTGAGGTTACGCATAAGTCCAAAGCGCTTTCCAAGGCCAACACCGAGCTGGCGCGCGCCAATCAGGATCTCGAGGAATTCGCCTCCATTATCTCGCACGACCTGAAAGGACCCATGCGCGCCCTTCGCTACATGGCAGAGGACTTGTCAAAGTGTGCGAGTTTGCAGGCGGTGCCCGATGCACTGGTCCAGATTGCCAATATGCGTGCCCAGTCGCAGCGTATGTCCGAAATGCTGACGTCGCTTCTGGAGTACTCAAGTGCAGGCCGCAAAGAAGAAGTGGCCGAGGAAGTGGACACAGCGGCGCTGGCGGCAACCATTCTCCGCTCCACGCCGCGGCCGCCGGGAATTGCCATCCAGACAACGGGTGTGTGGCCGGGCATCGAAACATTGCGCGCACCGCTCGATTTGGTTCTGCGCAACTTGGTGGACAACGCCATCAAGCATCACGATCAGGCGTCCGGCACCATCCGGCTTGGATGTGAGGATGCGGGGGATTGGCTGCGCTTTGAGATCGAAGACGATGGTCCGGGGATCGATGCGCACCATCACGCGGCGGTTTTTCTGCCTTTCCGGCGGTTGCGTCTCGATCCGCCCGGAGAGGGTCAAGGGATGGGCCTCGCGTTTGTCAAGCGATGGGTCGAGGCCGCGGGTGGCCGTATCGGCCTCACTTCCAACGCCCCGCAGCAACGTGGAACGTTGTTTTGGGTCGAATGGCCAAAAATGCGCGGACATTAACGTTCTGGTGCGGACGCGCACATTTGCCGCTGGTAGCAATCCGGCGCTCGCGATAAGTTGGTGCTGGTTGCAACCACTGCT
>JBEBJD010000300.1:0-2565 GCA_040080075.1 Hyphomicrobium sp.
ATTGGAACTCGCCTTCAGCCGTCCGAATTAGGGTCTGTCCGGTTTTGATTGAATCGCGGACAGACTCTGGCTCTTTGTTTTGCCGTGCTTCTTTCCGGAAAACCGCTTCACACTTTTCCGGAAGCACTCTAATTCGTACGCCGCTCACAGCCGCTGCATAAACATGCCGAACGTCAGCAAGCCATCGGGCCAGGGGCCATGGCCGCTGGCGACGTTGATGTGCCCCACGTCTCCGCTTTCAATCAATGCCGAGCCCCACGCATCTGCCATAAGCGCCGCGCGGTCCCTGCTGCAATAGGGGTCGGTCGACGAGGCAACGAGCGCCGATGGAAACGGCAGGGGCGTCATTGGAATAGGCGCAAATCCGCCGCCATCTCCACCCTGATGGTGCGCGCGTTGGGGGTCGTTCTCAAACGTCCAGCCATCGGTGACCGGCCATCCGGCCGCACTCTCAACATCTGCGGGCGCCACCAGGAACGCCCCGGCAACGGCGTTGCCCGGCAGCCGCGCCAGCTTTGCTGCCGCATGAGCGACGGTGATAACGCCTAAGCTATGGGCCACCAGCACCACGGGGCGCACCGACTGTGCGACCTCTTCGACCAGCCGCGCCACCCAGGCATTTTTGTTGGGGCGATACCAGTCCTGCTGCTGGATGCGGCGCGCGGTCCTGATGTTCTTTTCCCACCGCGACTGCCAGTGGTCAGGCCCCGAACTCGACCAGCCCGGCACAATCAAAATATCGGCTTCAGCAATTTTCATGGGATGGGGTCATATCCAATCGCAATGGCTTTGACCAGATGCCACCCACAAGTCCGCCCAGGATACCAAATGACCGCCAGCCGTCTCAGGCCGTCCGCACCCCCTGCAGTATGGCGATGGCCACGGTCACGGCAATGATCAGCGCTTTGGCATCGGGAACGGCGGGCAAGCCTGACCAAGCTACCAGCGCATCGCCCGACAAGAGAATGGCGGCCAGGACGAGGCCCACAGTGAGCGGCGTCTTCAAGGCTGCCCTTGGATGTGCCGCGTTGACCAGCGAGTGATGGCGCCACAGTGTGAGGAGGGGGACGAGGACGGCTAACAATCCCATCCTTAACGGTTGTCCGGGCGCCACGATCTGCAAGGCGACGTCAAATTGCTGAGGCTCCAAGAACGGCAAGAGAGGCACGAGAAGCCATGAGATTGCGGCGGTTGCCAAGATGGCTGGCCAGATCAGAGCTGCGTTCGCCGCGGCACCGGGATTAGTACGCTCTAATGCGGTGAGTGCCAGCGCTACGGCGGCCATGAAGACCAAAGGCACCAGCATGGCGGCAGCGGACGCGTTACCTGCCTGCACCGCTGCGAAAAGGCCCGTCGAAAGGCTTGCCGCACCGGCGAGTGCGGGCGTCAGCAACAACAGCCAGAAGCCGCTTCCCAGACCATGTTTGGTGATGATGCTTGCAAGCCAGGCCAGCAGTCCGGTGGCTCCCACCATTGATGCAATACACATGATGCGAAACGCCGGCCCTGGTGCTGTGACAAGCCCTTGAACATCTTCAAAAGCGATCGCCATGCCCCACGCCTGTATCGCTGCAAAAACGAAAGCCACACTAAGAATGCCACGTTCAACTGCATGCCGTGTTGCCTGCCCCGTGTGCAGCTGCCGCAATTCAGGAAAAACGAGCATGGCCGTTTCAGCCAGGATCAACGCCGAAAGCATCGGAATGAGGCCGAGCATAAACATCGATAGGCGCTGAAATGGTAGATGCGATCCGCTGGTCTCGAACAGATCGGCGGCGGCCACGGGTTCAATTCCCGGCAAGGGGATCCAACTGCAGGCATGAGCGAGCAGGAGAGCGGCAAGCGTGATGATCGTCCGCTGCAAAAGCGATGTGTCAACTGGTCCGGCGGTTGGCGTCGTGTGGGCGTCGAGATCCTGTGCCATCTTTTCGTCCTTGCCGGAATTGCCCGCAATTGTTGCCCTGTGCCGTGCAGCGTATGAGACTCAGAACGTTCACACACTATCACATGCAACATACTGTGCCGCTTAAACAAAGAACCGTAGGTTGGCGTCAAGCGTCGTGCCGAAGGCGCGCCAGCAAAGAGGCTCCCAAGTGGTCGCGCGAGCAAACATTTTTGGGACATGCAGTGACGTGTTGGGCCGGGCTTCTTTTTTGGCGTGCCTTCGGTGTGACGCTTGACCCAACCTACTGGCCGCGCGCCACGCCTCGCGCCCCTCAACAGGTGTCATCCTCGCGCCAAGTGCGAAGCACGTCTTCGACATGACTCCCGAGGACCCATCAATCAGCGAATTCTGGCGATCATTGCCTTGTAAAGCCTGCGCCATCTACGCACCCATCCTCTCCTTCGCGAGCGGAAGAATGGGTCCTCGCGACAAGCGCGAGGATGACATTTGTGGGTGTGGCGTGAGCGGGGGGCATGACGGGAACCCGCCACTGTCATCCCGGCACGTGTTGCCGGGATCCATTTTTCCGGCACGATAGAGCTGCTTGGGCTTGCCAAGCAAAACGTTCCAAACCCAGCGGCGTAATGGATCCCGGTGACCCTCGGGCCAAGCCCGAGGGC
>JBEBJD010000078.1:0-11828 GCA_040080075.1 Hyphomicrobium sp.
GAAGCTGGTGCCGTCGGCAACGAATACGCGACCGCCCTCGAATTCGCCGAGCCGCAATTTAGGTCCTTGCAGATCGCACAGGACCCCAATCGAATGGCGGTGGCGCGCAGCAACTGAGCGCACGGTCGACATGAGTTCGCGCGCACCATCATGGGTGGAATGGCTCATGTTGATGCGAAAGACGTCGACCCCAGCCAGAAACAAGCGCTGGATCATTTCGGGTGAAGAGGACGCTGGCCCAAGCGTCGCCACGATCTTCACCCTGCGATTTCTTCTCATTGTGTCTTGCCGCTCCCGGGCTCAGGATCGGTGAGGCGAACAGTCCATTCCTTCGCATCACCGGTATTCACTTCGAAAAATCCCGAGCGCTTGAAACCGCGCTTCGAGCAGTCTTGAACACCTCGGATGACGAACGACTTGTCGTCCGTGCACATAAAATTCGATCCGGCCCATTCTCCGCCCCGGTCGTAATCGACGGCGTGGACATAAATGAACTGGCTCGGCACGGTGCCCTTGAGCAGCGTTTCGCACGTTTGGGACGAGATCGTCCACCATCCTTCTGTCGCCCAGCCCTGGACGTCCTGATAACCAATCGAAACGCCGATGCGGCTGGATGTCGAATTGCACAGCTTGATGTCGGCCAAAGCTGCCGGTGGTGCCAGCATGAGCGCGCACAGGCCCGCAGCGGCCCCCAACGCGGCTCGCCGCTTGGACATGAACTTGGGCAAGACTGGGATTGGGCGCAGTGTGGAGCTCATGGGGCTGGGAATGCTGCGTTGGGAGTTGCTGGCAAGTACCGGAGGGCACACGCATACTTGTCTCAGGCACGAAAGCGGCGGCATTAGGAAGGTCTCGCAGGACTGCAAGTTATCTAGCGCCTCGGTACCATAAGTGATTCAAAACGCGCATGAAGCAGTTACCCTTGTGAATTCAGCGCGGCACAATGCGCCATTACGGCGCCAATACAACCTGTGATGCCGCAGACCGGTCCGGGCGCGCTCCACTCTCGCTTCGTGGCGGAAAATGCGCGGCCAGGGCAGGAGTTCTTCACGCGCTAAGGTAGACGCCAATCTAGGGCCCTGTCGCAATATTCCCCGCGAGACACTAACTTCATGTCCCAACTCTTTGGCAGAGGACAGCGCATTCATGGACGAACGCATCAAGCAGGACCTCGAAGCGGCAGCCTTCCGGCGTTTGTTGGAGCACTTACGCAGCCGCTCGGATGTGCAAAATATTGACCTGATGAACCTCGCAGGGTTCTGCCGCAACTGTCTGTCAACTTGGATGCAAGAGGCCGCCGCAGCGCAGGATGTGCCGCTCAGTAAGGATCAGGCTCGCGAACTGGTCTATGGCATGCCCTATGTGCAATGGCAGGCCCTCCATCAGAAGGAGGCTTCGCCCGAAGCCCTTAAAGCCTTCGAGGCGTCAAGACCTGTGCATAAGTAATCTGGCTATTTCTACACGTTTTCAATGCAATGCCGTCTGTGGCCCAAATACCTTGGGATGACTGGTGGCGTTCACTTGCTGGGTCGCCCGGCGGTGTCTAGCGTTTGTCCAAACGAAGCGCTTTCAGGCCCCCGATGCGTGGGAGCAAAGGCGGCTCCAAACTTCACGGCAATCAAAGGGACACGCGCTATGACCACGCTTCAAGGATCGGCTCAGAAACAACTGCGGCAGCTTGTTGAGCAGATCGAACGCCTCGAAGAGGAAAAGAAGGCGCTGGCCAGCGATATCCGTGACAAATATCTGGAAGCCAAAGGCGTCGGCTTCGATGTTAAAGCCCTGCGCCAGATCGTGCGCTTACGCAAAAAGAGCGACACTGAGCGCCAGGAAGAAGACAGCATCCTCGAAGTCTACATGCACGCGCTGGGGATGCTTGGCGCCGCTCCCACTGAGGCCGATGCCGACCGGATGATGGCAGCTGAGTAAGCGAGACGTCCTGAAGTTGGGCGCGCACCAGTGAAGGTCATTCTCTCACTTGGTGCAGAGCACCCCAACCGGTTCGGCGCCCGGTTGGGGTACCTAGCGCCACTGAATTAGGTGGGCCTAGTCCAGCAACGCAACTCTTTCTCAACTTGCGCGAAAACTTTCCGGGCCGGCCGCAAGTGACCGGCATTGAGGCCGGAATGAAGGGCCGGAATTACTTCTAAATTGGGCACCCCGCACCTCGGGTTGCGTTGGACATTTGCCTTTGAACAGCAGTAAATCGCTTGCATTGAACTAAGCGACCTTTATCATAAGCGCCAATCGTACTTTCTTTATGTATTCATCAGGCGAGCTGATGGCAAACGTCACCCTCAAGCAGCTCAAATATTTCGACGCTCTCTCGCGCGAGCTTCATTTCGGCCGCGCAGCGGAGACATGCTCGGTCACCCAACCAGCACTATCAATGCAGATCCACGAATTGGAGGAAGCCCTCGGCTTAATTCTGGTCGAGCGCACGCGAACGGGAGTTCAACTCACCAGCAAGGGCGCCGAACTTGCCGAACGGTCAGCGCGCATCCTGGGTGAAGTGCGCGATTTCGTAGCGTATGCGCACCATTCCAATCGCCTCCTCACCGGGCCACTGCGGTTTGGCGTTATTCCTTCGGTCGCGCCTTACATGCTGCCACCCTTGCTGCCACTTGTGCGTCAGGCCTATCCAGATCTCGAACTCTATGTGCGCGAAACGCAGACTGCGCCGCTGACAGATGAACTTCTCGATGGCCGCCTCGATGTTTTGCTGCTGGCGTTGCCCATCAAGCACAACGATCTCGAAAGCCTGACGCTATTTGAAGATCGCTTTCTTCTCGCCTTGCCCAAGGACCGCAAGCTCCCTGAAAAGGTTCGCGCCACCAAAGAACTCGTCGAGCAGGAGCGTTTGTTGCTTTTGGAAGAGGGCCACTGTTTGCGCGATCAAGCGTTGTCCTATTGCCAGCTGCAGCAGGTAGACATGGTCAACACGTTTGGCGCATCAAGTCTCTCGACCATTGTTGAAATGGTGGCTGCCGGCTTTGGTATCACCTTGCTGCCCGAGATCAGCCTTGGCGTCGAGGAACGTGGACGCGACATCCAACTCCTCCGGTTCCAGCCCCCGGAACCTTTCCGCACCATTGGCCTTGTGTGGCGCGCTTCGTCGCCTCGCAAACAAGACTTCGAAGAGTTGGGCCGCCTGATCACGCGCGCTGCCCTCGAGGGGCCGATTGCGCGTGCGCGTGCGGGCAACAGCGGCACTAACGCGAAGTCGTCTTGACGAGACGGTCCGCAACGCCGCCCGCAGACTCGGGTGCCGATCGCTCGGCGGCCAAATCGAGCAGGCCAACAGCCTGCCCGCGAAATTCTTTTGACCAAAGCAATTCAGCCAACTGCTGGCCTGGGCGTAAGCGCATCGGTGGCGAGGTCATGTCATCTTCCAGCATAGCCAATGTCTTTTGCACATCGGGCGCCTGCATGGCCGAGAGAGCCGCATCATCGGCTGAAGGTGTGGCCGTCAACAGCGGCGCCAATGGGAAGGGCCGGTAGACCAATTCCTCCGGGTGATCTTCATCGTACTCCGGTGCGGTTATCCAATTGGCGTCTTGATCACGGGAAGTAAGCAACGAGGCGCTTGCCGCGTTAGCCGGAACCGAAGGCGCGGCAGGTGGCTCGAGACTCGCTATTACAGCGGGCCTGACCGACTGAGACGCGGCCGGCCGTTCTGCGGGGAGCGCCTTTCCAGCTTCAGCGACGAGCGCGTTAAGTGCCTTGCGATCAACTTCCGTTGGCCGTGGCACAAACTTCGAAGGCCGCTCAACGAGGCGCGGCTCAGATATGAGCTTAGGAGAGGGAGGTGTCTTCGCCGCCACTGCCGGTGCGGCGCCCTGAGGACGCGCTGTCGCCTTCCACTGCAAATCCTGTGGCGAGGGAACGGGTGCGGCGAGTGCCATACGCTGCTCGGGCGCGATCATCCGGGCGGGCCGGACAGCAAGCTGAGGCTTAGGGGCGATCAACGCGGGGAGGGCCGGACCTGCATCGGCCACCAGCACTTCCTGCTTGGGCTGATCGCGCAGTGCAAAGTAGGCAGCAACCTGTGTGGCAGCCTCACCGCCGCGTGCCTTTGCAGCGCGCACATCTGATGGGCTCAACGAACCACCATCGGCGGGCCGGTGCTTGGTGTGACCGGAGGGAAAGAGAAGGGCCAATTCGGGACGCGGCATGTTGGGCCAGTGGCGCACGCGGCTGGTGTCGACATGCACGAAGGGAATCGCGGATGTCGGATAGTAGCCGACGCCACCGCGTTCGCGGATCATAGCGGAATAGCGCAACTGACGGGCGGGAATATCGGGGAAGGCGATATCGATTGCCTTGCCCGTGATGTGCTGGCTCTGGCTTGCCTGACCGCCGACAGTGCGGCGAAGCATTTCATTGGTGCCTGATGAGCGATGCCCGCAAATGACGTGCACGGGCTCTTTCGAACCCAACTCTTCATGCATCTCCCAGATGATATCGATGGTGCTGGGATCGATCGTTATCGCTTTGTTTTGGCGCCAGTCGCGCATCAGCCAGTCGATCTGCTTCATGGCCTCGGGCACAAATTTTCCGTCACGTTTGTAGGTGACGGTCAGCGTTTCCTTGGTGTGGATGTGGTAAAAAGATATGGTGCGCGTGCGCCCGCCATCGGCTGCATATGCGACGGCTGCGGCCAGCGATATGGCCAAGCCCGTAACCAGAAGCTGAGAGCGAACACTCAAGTCATGCCCCGTTCAAATCAATTCGCCCTAATAGCGCTAATCAATCGTTAAGCTCAAAGCCGTTAACGGGTGGTAACCGGCGAATGAGGACGATAGAGGGCTCTGCCGCGGCCAAAACGCGGCGCTTCACCCGCAGACGACTTGCAAGGGACTTCCCGGCAGTGGCAACAGTCCCTACTGGGCTGCCCGCCGTTTGCGCTGTTTGGCAGGGGGCGGACTACCACCGAACACGCTTGTCAGGAAATCGCCCAGCGAGGTGTTGCTGACGGAATTCGTATTGCCCGTCCCGTTGCTGGTAGCCCCGCCGCCGAAGAACAGACCCCAATCGTCGGGCGATGAGGCGTATTGGGCGCGCGTGAATTTCACCGGAGCCAAGTGATCGGAGCCAACAGCGATCTCGCTGAACCGGCCGGCCAACGCGAGTTTGATGCGCTGCTCGTGGCCATACACATCCTTGAAGATATGCTCGTCACCGTTATCATCGATGACATCGGTGAAATAAGTGACGTGCACCGGGATTGTCGTCTCGATCTGGACAGGAACTTCGTCGGGATTGCTGTCCAGAATTTCACTGATCCGCGTCGCCGGCCAGGCCTTGTCGATGCCAAGTAGTGTTTCGGCAAAGTGCACGGGATTGCGCACGCGCATACATCCGTGACTGAATGGGCGGCTTGGTTCTTCGAACAGGCCCTTGGCGGTGGTGTCGTGCAGATAGACCCCATGCTTGTTGGGGAACACAAACTTCACGAGTCCAAGCACGTTGCCTTCGCCCGATGGCTGAAACACATCGTAGTTGCGGATGTCGGCACTTCCCCAGTCCACACTACTCGGGCTTACTTCGCGGCCATTGCGCATGAGTTTCAAGCCTTGACGCTGGAACGAGCCACCGCCTCGCGCCAAGCTTGGATACAACTCAAGGACCTTGATGCTCTCGGGCACGTTCCAACGCGGATGGAAAATAACTGTCTCGAGTTGATCGGAAAAAACTGGCGTCTGCTTGTCGAACTGCCCGGTTACGACACGCTCTTCAAAGATCACCTTGCCGTTCTGCACCACGCGGACCATGAACTCAGGGATATTGACGTTGATATATGTCTCGCCCATTTGGGCGGGCATCCAGCGCCACTGCTCCATATTTGCCAGGAGCCTCTTGGGATCGGGAACGTCGATGTCGTTGAGGGCGTTGCGCGTCGCCTTGCCGACGATGCCGTCCGACTTCTGGCCTTGGCTGGTCTGGTAGGCCTTGACGGCTTCTTCAAGAGTCACATCATAGACCGTCTCGCCGGCCGCGATCCCGCCAGCCTGGGCGATGCCCACGCCCAAACGCTGGCGCAGTAGGGCAACGTCGGGGTGTTTCATGCCCGCAATGAGCTTGGGGCCCGAACCCGGCAACCGGACGACCTCGCGCGCATCGGCGGCTTTGGAGCGCAATTCAATGTATTTTTGACGTAGCTTTTCGAATTGGGGCTGCTGGGGGTGCAGCTTGCGCAAGAACTCGCCGGGCTCATCGGACTGAGCCAGTTCTTCCAGAAGTATTCGCGGTTCGATCAACTGCGGGCTGCGATCCAGATAGGAAGACAGCTGTTTTGCAGGCTCCATGATGCGCCCGCCACGGGCATCGCGCGCATAGGCAAGCACGGCAAATGAGATCTTCAGTTCGGCATCGGCCAACTGATCGCGGGGCAATCCGGCCGCGTTGTTCGAAGCTTCTGGCAGGGATGGCAGAACATAATCCCCCGCTTCAAGGCCCCAGTCGTCCGCCGCCTTGATGGCGTCAACGGCCTTCGCACCCCTTGCATTGAGGCCGTTGGCCGTCACCCAGATAGCGTCGTCGCGGCGGGCGGCATAGACCGCAGAAACTGCCTTTGTCTCATCACTGGCTTCGGCGCCGTCTTTTACTTTTGGCAAAAGGTCGCGAACTTCCCCGCCGATCGTGAACAAAGGCTTTTGGGGGGCAGCCGGGTCTGGCGTTTCTACCGCTGGTATCGCCGCTGGCGGCGTTGCAGGCTCGGTGGTTGGTTGTGCAGCGGGTTCAGGTGCGGGAGTTGCTGTGGCCGCGTTATCGGCAATTGGGTGATGCGCGTCGTCTGTTGCAGCTGTTATTGAACTCGCGGGGTTCTCGGTTGCGGCACCAATTGATGGCGCGGCAGGTTCTGACGTGGACAAAGCTCCGTTGACTTGCGTTCCCGATGGGTCTTGCGTCCCGGCGTTTTGAGCGATGCCGTCATTGAGCGGCAGCACCACGTTCAAAATAAACGCCAACGGAAAAAGAGTCGGGCAGATACGCATACGGGACAACTCCATGGCGATATAGCGCGCACGCTAGCCGGCGATTGTGGCTGTGAATAGTAGTTAGTTAAAGGAAGAAAGTTCTTCCTTCATGACGCCAAAGGCATTGCCCTAGAACCCACCGAACATGGCGCTCATCAGACTTTGCACGCTGCTATCGCTGCTCTTGGGCTGGCGTTTGGGGCCAGTGGCGATGCGGGGTGCCGAACGCTGATCCAAGGGGGCCAGGTGGTCGTGACCCTTGGCTATCTTGTCGTACTTGTTGGCAAGCGCCAGAGTGATGCGCTTCTCGTGCCCATAGATGTCGGGCCAAGTCTGGATCTTGCCGCCATTTGCGACGGACGCCGTAAAATAAGTGATGTGAATTGGGATCTTCCTCTCCAATTCAATGACATTGTGGTCGGGGCCGTTCTTGGCCAATTCGTCGACTTTGGCCCGTTCCCAGCCCTGATCCTCGCCCAGGACGACCGCGGCCATTTGCAGTGGGTTCCTAATTCGCATGCAGCCGTGGCTATTGGCGCGGCGACTCCAATTGAACATGTATTTCTCGGGTGTGTCGTGCATGAACACGTAGTGCTTCGAGGGGAACGAGAACTTGACCAGACCCAACTGGTTGCCGCCACCAGGAGGGCGATAGAGGAAATATTCGCCCATGTCGGCCTTGGACCAATCGATGCGCTGCCAGTCGACGTCCGGGCCCGTGGGATCGGCCAGCCGCTTAACTCGCAAGTTGTGCTGACGCATCAGTCCGCCACCGCGCAACAGGCTCGGCCACACCTCTTTGACCTTGATGCTATCTGGCACCCGCCAGACAGACCGGAACGTCACGCGCTCCATCTGATCGGAAAAGATCGGCGTCTGCTTGTCCACGAGCCCGACCGTGACGCGCTCTGTAAACACGTCCGCTCCATCCTTGACGATGTGGATCATGTATTCCGGCACGTTGACGTTCACATAAAAGCGGCCGAGTTCTTCAGGCATCCAGCGCCAGAGCTGCATGTTGGCTGCGAGCTGATCCGCATTGCCTTTGACAATCGGTTTAGCGAACGCGGTCCGGGTAGCGGCGGTGATGATGCCGTCCGCAGGCGAGATATCCTTTAAGGCCTGGAAGCCCTTTACGGCCCTAAACAGTGGTTCGTCATAGAGGTGTTCGTCGCCTGGCTTTCCCGGCCCCAAATTGAGCCGCTTGCGCAATTGGGCAACAGCGGGATTGCGGTCACCGGGTTTGAGATCGGGACCCGGTTCAAGTTTTATCGCCTTGGCGACCGCAGCGCGTTTGGACTCGAGCCAAGCCTGACGAAGCAGATTGAATTGCGGCTGCTGTGGATGCAACCCAAGCAGCACTTCAGCGGGCTTCTCCGATTTGGCCAGATCTTCAAGCAGCGTCTTGCGATCGCGCAGTTGCGGCCGCCGGTCGAGGTAGGACGACAACGTGTTTGCCGGATCGGGGATGCGCCCGCCACGGGCATGGCGTGCATATTTCAGCACCGCGAGAGATAGATTCATTTCGGCCTTGGCGAGGTCATCACGTGAGGCTGCACCCTGGGCCACTTCGGGCACCTCGAATTCCTGAGGGTCGAGACCCCACTCGCCAGCGTTTTTCAGTTCGGCAATAACGTCGAGGGCCTTGCCGGTATAGCCCGCCGCCGTCACCCACAGGGGCTCGTCTTGGCGGCTCGCATAGAGCGCGATCAACGCCGCTTGGTCGGCTTCCTCAGGCGCCGGGGGAGTTGGCGCGGGCGGAGGAGCAACTGCAGGGCCATCCGTATTGGGCGAAGGGGCCGCATCAAGTGTAGCCACGGGTGGTGCTGCTGGAGCTGGCACCGGGATCAACGCACGCGCGGCTTGACCGATATCGGCATTGGGCGGCGGAGCAGCTTCTGGGGCGATGCTTCCGGTTTCGACCGCCGGTACAGATGCAGCCCCTGGCGCATTCTCCGGAACGACGTGCATGGCTTCGACCGAAGCCCCGCTCACAACGGGCCATGATGCAAGCGGCGGGGTGCCTTCAGACTGCGCATTCCTCGCGCCAACGATGGAAATTGCCAGTAGCAGACAGGTGAAAAGTCCAGCGCGCATCAGGGGACGTCTCCGGCGAAACAGGATCGGCATGACATAAGGTCATGTGAAGGCCTTGTCATGACCGATCAATTAGCAGAACAACTGCGGCAAAAAACTAGCCGATTCTGCATTGGATGCAGCGTGTTGCTCACGGGAGACGAGCATAAAGAGTGGGTTTTCCCCTGGCTTTGGAGATATGGGCACAAAATTGATAAGGGCCCGGCGTTTCCGCCAGGCCCATTGGTCTCAAAAGCTTCGAACAGACAACTCTAGCAGGGGGGGCTAGTTGACGCGTTGCTCGAGACCATATTCTTGCATTTTGCGGTAGAGCGTCGAACGGCCGATATTGAGCCGCTTGGCGACTTCCGTCATGTGGCCGCGATAGCGCCCGAGCGCCAAGCGGATCATGTCGGCTTCCATATCTTCAAGGCGGCGGATTTCGCCACCCTCGGTAATGGCCGGAATGCCCAGTGATCCAGACCCATTGCCAGCACGGATTTCCATGGTCTGGGGGATGGTCGCTTCGGCTCCGAGTAGCGCTGGACCAGTATAAGCGCCGGGTCTCTGCAACTCGGTCGGCGCAACGGGCATGAGGGCTTCGAAACCTTCGACGTGGGCTGCGATCTGCGGAAACTCGTTGACGGTCAGCTCAGCGCCGTCAGCCAATACGACAGCGCGGAATACTGCGTTTTCGAGCTGGCGGACGTTGCCCGGCCACGTGTAGGCGGCGAGCAGGCGGCTGGCATTGGCGTCGATTCCGGTCAACCGCTTGCCTTCTTCGGCTGCAAAGCGGGCCATGAAGTGTGCGACCAGTTCGGCAACGTCGTCGATGCGCTCGCGCAGCGGCGGCACCCAGATCGGGAACACATTCAAGCGATAGTAGAGATCTTCGCGGAACTTGCCCTCTTTGACGAGTTGGATCATGTCGCGATTGGTGGCCGAGATGAGGCGGAAATTGACTTTGACCGGCTTCTTGGAACCGACGGGATCGATCTCGCCTTCCTGCAGGGCGCGCAGCAATTTAACCTGAGCATCGAGCGGCAGCTCGCCGACTTCATCGAGGAACAGCGTGCCACCATCGGCTTCCTGGAATTTGCCGATGCGGCGGTCCGAAGCTCCCGTGAACGAGCCCTTCTCATGTCCAAAGAGCGTGCTTTCCACGAGGTTTTCGGGGATTGCGCCGCAATTGACCGTAATAAATGGTCGGCCAGCACGTTCGCTTTCGCCCTGGATGGCACGTGCGATCAGCTCCTTGCCAACACCCGACTCGCCCTCGATTAAAACGGGGATGTGCGAGGCCGCGGCGCGTTTACCCAGCGCAATGACGCGCCCCATGGCTTCGCCGCGGATAATCAGGTCATTGAAGGTGAGGGTGCCTTCAACTTTTTTCTTGATGCGTGTAATCTCACCGGCGAGCGCTTCAATCTTGAGCGCGCTCTTGATGGAAACATCGAGACGTTCGGGAGATGCAGGCTTGACGACGAAGTCAACTGCACCTGCGCGCATGGCGTTGATGGCCGCGTCAATCGACCCATGCGCTGTTTGCACGATTACCGGCGGCATACCAGGCTTGGCAGCAAGGCGGTCGAGCACACCCATGCCATCGAGACCAGGCATCACGAGATCGAGGAGTACGAGACAGATCGAGGAGCGCTCGGGGCTCTCGAGAATTTGCAGCGCATGGTCGCCCGAGTTGGTCGACTTTGTCTCGAAGCCAAGACGCTTGATCGTCTCTTCGAGAATGCGGCGTTGAACGGGATCGTCGTCGACAATAAGAACACGCTTTGCCATGTGGCACACATACTCAACACAACAGGGACTAAGCCGGAGGGAGACTACTCTACACGTGGTCCGGGGCGTTCCAGGATCGGACAGCCCGTCACCGGCTACTCACTTCAACGAGAGCGAGATTGCCCTACAAGGGTAAACAAGGCGTTTCGCTTCAGCTCACCTTGAGGCTTTTTTGAACAAACTTCGTACTGTTCGCGCGCGGCGCCTGTTTCTTATGGTCCGTTTTGATACCCGCCACACAAGACAAATTCATCGCCAAGCGGGCCGAGGCTCTGACGTCTGATTAATCGGTTTTTGAAGGTCTTATGGGATAGTGGCTGGTGGTTGTTCGAAAAGATCCCAGCTTAAAGAGTAAAGTCTCGCCTCATGATATCCAATTGGTGTGATCGTCAGAACACAGCCCAAGCCCAGCAGCCTTGGTCGGCGAAGACGATTATTGCGGGCGTTCTCGCGTATGCCTTTTTTTCATCCCAACTGGCAACGTTCCAACACATCAGCTCCCAGCCCATCGTTGCCCTGTCGCCGCAGGGGAGCGACGTACCGCAATTGCGCGAAAGGACAGAGCTTGGCCAAGCACCTCTTGCCGGCGCGGCTCCCGACCTCGGCCGTCAATTGCCCGGCATGGAGAACCCATCGAGGCCCAGCCGTCCGGCGCGCGCCGAAAAAACTTCGACGCCCTCATCGCAGCTGACCCAGGCGTCCGATGCGATCGATCGCGATATCTCCGGAAACTCCGAGCACCGGGCCGTGAATCGCGAACGGAACCATAGCAACCGTCATGATGACAGCGGCACAAATTGGTCGTCAATCGTGTCGACGCTGTTTAGCTTGGGGCTCATCCTCTATGTACGCAGGCGTATGAGCCAGTATGCCGCCAAACAAACCAGCAAGGGCTTTTCCTGGCTCGGAGAGCAATTGGCTGGGCTGGCCAAGCGTGCCACTGCCGCACAGTCGCAGCAGGGTACGAGCGTGCCAGTG
>JBEBJD010000179.1:0-11814 GCA_040080075.1 Hyphomicrobium sp.
AGCGCACTTGCGCAGGCGCGGGCCACATTCGAAGCCGAGATTAGCCGGCAAGCTGAAATTCATTCGCAGGCTCTCAGCAACGCAATTGAGCAAGCCCAAAGCGAGTTTGTTGCCGAAATAGAAAACTTGGAAAGACAGCACTCCCAATCGCTACGCAGCCTGAAGGAGCAGTCGGACCTCGAAATAGCCACAGCGCTTGCTTCGGCACAGAACGACCGCTTAGCCGCCGAACGCCGCCACGAAGCCGAAATCGCGGCCCTGAAGTCTGCACTCGATGCATCGGTGGACCTCCAAGGCGAACATGCGACCGCCATCCGCGAGGCGACAGCGGCAGAATATACGGGCAAGCTGCACGCCGCATGGAACTTGGCACTTCGTTCAACGGCAGCGCAGTCCAATCTTGCGGCCGCAATCGCGTCAAAAGCAAGCGCCGCAGCTGCCCCGGGCGCAATGTCTGTGGACTCGAACGAGATAGAACGTGCTGCCCGCTCGCTCAGCAACTTATTTGCAAGTTTCAAACTCCTTGCTCAATCCATGACCTCGCCCGTTCCATCCAAGGCGACTCCGGTCGACGTCAGTGCGATGGCCACCGATATTGCTACACAAGCTGGCCGCATCGCACGCGAACGCCGAGTTGAAGTTCGCTCCTCGTCAATCGAACCAGGTATCATCGTCATGGCCGACGAAGGACGCCTCCGGTATGCTTGGATGAGCCTTGTCATCAATGCAATCCGCTTCACTCCAGCAGGCGGCTTTGTCGACACGACAGTTGAGAGCCGTGAAGACGGTGCCGTATGCATCGCAGTATCCGACAGCGGCGTAGGCATTGCGCCATTAAAACTCCGGGAACTTCGCACCTGCCTCGACGCAGCAAATTCCGAAAATGGAGTTCGTCCCGGTGAAAGTGCCGGCTTGGGAATTCCCGTAGCAACAGCCCTTATCCGGCAATTGGGCGGTTCAATCGAAATCGATAGCCAACTTGGCAACGGAACTCGCGCGGCTCTCGTTTTACCCTCGAGAAACCAGATCCACGCACAACACAGCCAGCCTGGGGTGGCCGGTCTGTCGGCATAGAGACTAGCGGCCAGCGCCTTTAAATGGGTGGTCCTGGAAATTTGTTGGAGCGTAACCAGATGTTGAAGTCCAGTCCGATGATTGAAGCCCAAACCGTGCCGGCTACCGTATTGAATATGGCACTCCTTGATCAGTATAGATTGCGAAAGAGCAACCTTCTTGAGCGGTTGATCAACGCCTATTTATCCGAGGCACCGGCATTCTTTCAGAACATACGCACAGCCGCCGTCAACAGCGACTTCGACAATTTGCGTATGAACGCGCACGCTTTGAAGTCTTGCAGCTATAACCTTGGCGCTGTGCGCCTTTCGAAGGTATGTCAGGAATTGGAAAGCGCCGCTCTCTCAAAGGACGCTGAATTGATTGAGGGTTCGATGACGCGCATCGGACCCGAGTGCTTCGAGGCCGAGCAAGCGCTGCGCACGGAACTGTTCCAGATCAAGAGCCTGGCTACGCCCGAAAAGACCATGCCTGCAGTCAACCCAGATAATGAGGATTGGCATTGATATGACTCGCCCAATTAGAGTGCTCGTCCTCGACGACAACGTCGACGTCGCTCAAGGCGTCGCTGAAATTCTGGAATTGAGTGGTTACCAGGTCACCTTGGTACATGACGGCTTGAGTGCCGTTTCAGCTTATTGTGGCGGCAGTGTCGACATGGGCCTATTCGACGTGCGCATGCCGGGAATGAATGGCGTTGAAGCCTTCCTTGAAATCAAGCGCCGGCAGCCGGACGCCAGCATCATCCTGATGTCGGGCTATGCCGACGATGAACTTGTCACCAACGCCTTAGCCCATGGCGCTTTAGGTCTTTTGTCCAAACCATTTGAACCGGACGAAATGCTGGCCAGGTTGCACGAGGTCCAGCAGGCAACATTGGCATCAGTTGCGTGAACAATCAGTTGACCGCCGCGTTGGCAAGGCCCGGTCAGCTTATTCCAATTCAAGGACGGGGGCTCCGTTGAACCGCACCGATATTGAACGCGAGATTTCCGAAATATCGGCTCGCAAGGCTTATGACCGCCGCATACCCGTTCCCGAGGATACGGCATACTGCGGTATCGTTCGCGCCATCAACAGCCTTCTATCTGAAGCGGAAAATCACGACAAATTGCTGCGCGAGCGGCTCGACGATCTAGTCGACGCCCGCGATGACGCTCAAACATCGAATCTGCTTTTGAAGCGGGTCAAAGACGAACTTCGCGCGCGCAGTGTTCAACTCGATAGCGCTTTGCAGAAGGCCGCTGCAGCCAGCAGCTCCAAATCCATGTTCTTGGCCAATATGAGCCACGAAATCCGGACACCGATGAACGGCATCCTGGGCATGGCCGAACTTCTCAATCGTTCGGAACTGAACCCCAAGCAACGCCAGCAGGTCAGCACCATTGTGCATAGCGGGCGAGCACTCCTTACAATTATCAACGATATTCTAGACTTCTCGAAAATTGAGTCGGGCCGTTACGAGCTCGACCCCATGCCCTTTGATCTGAAAATGTGCTTGGGCGATATTGTCGAGCTGCTAACGCCGACCGCCAAGCGCAAGTCACTTCAAATAGCACTCGAATACGGTTCTGGCCTGCCCCGCCATTTTGTCGGGGACGCGGGACGGATTCGCCAGGTGGTGATGAACTTGGCGGGCAATGCCGTCAAATTCACAGACGCCGGCTCCGTCAAAATCCGCGCAAGCGGTTCATTGGATAATGGCAATGCAGAGCTGCTAATCGAAATCATCGATACCGGCATCGGTATCCCGGAAGAACAGTTGGCCGACGTATTCGAGAAGTTTAGCCAGGTCGACCAAACCGGCACGCGCCGTCACGAAGGCACTGGACTTGGGCTGTCAATTTGCCAACTACTGGCCAACCGCATGAGCGGCAGCATTTTTGCCGAAAGCAAATTGGGCCAGGGGTCGAAGTTCTCGTTCAGCCTGGTCCTGCCAGTGCACGAGAAGCCGATGAGCGCCTTAGAACTCAACACCAGTCTTGAAGGCAGAACGATCCTTCTTGCTGGCACTCCTGACTTCACCGAACCAGCTCAGATTGCCCTGACGGAATACAATTGCGCAATAATTGCTGTGCCAAGCCTCTCTCTGGCCCCTCAGGCTCTGAGTGAGCAAACCAGCAACGGCAGCGTAGACGTCATTGTTTTGATTTCAGTGGCAACCCCAGATTTGCTGGACCACGACATTGCTGAATTCCGCAAGACAGCTGCCCACGCGGAGATTCCGATCATTATGGCCGTAACCAACGGCACTCCAGGCGATGCCAAGACGGCGTCTCAGGCTGGCGTACAAGCCTATCTGTCCTGCGCATTTGATGCAGCAGCATTTCTGCAAATGATCCGGTTTGTATTGCAGGCCAGCAGCAGGCCAGATGCTCAAGGGGCGCCAGCGCAGTTATCGGCCCCGCCACTGATTACGCGCCACTCCATCGCGGAGCTGGCAGCATTAAAAACCGATCGCCCAGACAACGCCCCTCTGGGCGTAGAGCGGCGCTACAAGGTTCTCATCGTGGATGACAGCATGGTCAATCAGGAAATTGCCAAAGAATTTCTTGAGGATCTCAACTGCGATGTTTCTCTTGCCAACAACGGCCAGGAAGCGGTCAGCGTAACGGCGGACCAGAGTTTCGACCTCATTTTGATGGACTGCCAAATGCCGGTCATGGACGGATTCCAGGCCACTGCAGCAATTCGCTCACGCCGAACGGCACCCACGAGCCCACAAGGGCCCATTATCGCTCTCACCGCAAATGCTTTTGCAAGCGACCGCGAAAAGTGCCTGACGTCGGGAATGTCGGATTTCCTCAGTAAACCATTCCTGCCTAACGAGTTCGATAGCGTCGTTCAAAAATGGCTGAGTACTCAAGCAGCGGCGGCATGAGTTTGTGTTCAATTGTAAATTGATGCGGGCTCTCAAGTAAATGCGAAATACACGACTTCTTGGTAAACTAGACTAAATAACCCAAAGCGCCACTTCGCATAGCACCGGCACCGCATCAAGGCTTCACTTAATGCTCTGTATTGAAATCTAGCGGCTCGGCCCGCAAAGACTAGAAGGCCCCGCAATGAACAACACTGTAACGGCTGTGGAATCGCATTTCCCAATTTGGCTGGCACAAGCAAGTCAGGTTGAATTGGACCGTAGCGCGCAACCGCCAAAAGAATTAACCGTCGAAAATCTGCGGCGCCGGGGTATTGATATTTTGAAGGTCAGCTGGGGCCAAGGAACGGCGGCCAGCCGGACTTGGCTTCAAATGCTCGGCTTAGGGCGCAAAAGTTCTGGAATTGGACTACCGGGCAAAATTGCCTTCATTGACCGGCAAATCCGCATCTACGATCTGGCTGCCAAGGGCAAGAACCAAAATGAGGTCGCCATCAATTTTTCTGACGTCGCGGCCGTCGAGTTCCTCGCTGGTACAAGTGCGTCAAAATCTGGCATCCGCATCGATTTCAAAGACCGCTCTATGATTGTCGGCGCGGGGCTTTCTAAGGACAGCCTTCATTGGCTGCGTGACCGTATACTGCTGGAAACAGCTGGCCTTGTTTGGAAGCCGCTGTTCAATGTCGGAAAGCGCACAACACGTCAGACAACAAACCCGGACGATCAACTTTATACGCACTGGAAGTCTGGACCCAACCGGCTCGTATCGCTGTTTCTTGAGCATGCTCCCGGACATGTGCAAAGTCTGGAGACGGCGATGGCCAAGAGGGATCTGGCAACAGTCCGTCAGAACGCCCATTGGTTGAAATCTAGCAGCGCAGCTGTCGGCGCTACGCTTTTATCGGAGCTGTTTCAGCGCCTGGAAATCGACATTGACATTAAGAGCGACACCGAAGTCAACACGCTGGTCACGCACATTTCGGCTGAATTCCGCAAAGTCTCGGGTGCCTTGTCCCGGGTGATGGCGGCACAGCCTGTATCCGCACCGTCCTCATCACTGGGAAGCAACGATAGAACCGCTTCTGCCGCCGAAGGCCCTCTAAGCGGGGTCAAAGTTCTGCTTGTCGAAGACAGCCTCGTCAATCAGGAAGTGGCTCTCGACTGCCTTCATGAGACGGGTTGCGAAGTAACGTTAGCCAATGACGGCGGGGAAGCCGTTGCACGCTACTCCGAGCAGCAATTCGACATCGTTTTGATGGACTGCCAGATGTCGGGCATGGACGGCTTTCGCGCCACGCGCATCATTCGCGATTTGGAATTCAAGACGGGACGTCCCAAGACACCAATCATTGCCCTTACCGCTCACGCTTTGAAAGGCGACCGGGAAATCTGCATTGGCGCAGGTATGAGCGATTACATGAGCAAGCCATTCGTCGCTGAGGTGCTTCTTGCAAAAATTGAACATTGGCTGAAGGCGGGCAAAGAGCAAGACGCAACCGAACCGTCAGCCAGCACCGGAACGGAAGCGGCAGACGAGCCCGCAGCCAGCAGGCCACCGGAACAATCGGCGGCCTGACCGGACCCACAAGGCGATGATCTAACGTTATTCACCAGCTTTACACGCGCCCAACAGCCTTAGCCGGTTTAACAAATTAACGGTTGAACACACCCGCTGGATCGATGCGGGTAACTTTGAAGATTGCGGAAATTGCCGCGATCACACACATACCGACCGTCAGCGCCAGCATCCATCCTGCCAGGGGCGGCGTCATGACCACGTTGAGGGTCGTACCCTGAGCCAATCGCACAACGGCAAGTGCCAGGCTAATACCGACGAGATAACCCAGGATCGCGCTCAAAATGGCCTGGATCAAAATGACAGCGTGGATATAGCCGGCCGAGGCACCCAGGGCACGCAAAGTAGCGAACTCGTTGAGATGATCTTTGGTACTTGCATAAAGTGTCTGCGCCACCACCACGACGCCCACAATAATTCCCAGTATAGCACCTGAAATCAGCGCCATGCCGGCACCCGTCTTGAACAGCCAATAATTGACACTGCGCGCGCGGAACTCGTCTTGCGTCAACACTTCCGCATCAGGCAGGCGGGCAATCAAATCGCTGCGCACAGTTTCCAGTTCCGCGCCCTCGGCCAATGTCACCAGCTGATACGTCGCCTGTTCTGGATTGGCATTTGTAAACTGGCGTGCCCGGCTGATGCTGGTGAAGGCATAGGGCAGTGTCGTAAACGAGCGGATGTTTTTTGTCACGGCCGCAACGCGCACGCGCATGTTGTTGATCTCGGCAAAATCGCCAATCTTTTCGATCCCGAGATCCTTGAAGTAGGAGCGATCAATGGCGACCGAATATGGTTGCGACAAATCCTCAAGAGTACCCTCGTCGAGGTTCCAAGGAGACAGGCCACCGTTCTCATAGTCGAGTCCGACCAAGATGAAAGCTTTCTTTCCGCCCTGCGGTTTGCGCCAAGCCGAAAATCCAACGACCATAGACTCAACGGAGCCGACACCGGGCGTCGACAAAATTGCGTGCTTCTCGCGCCCAATCAGCAGCGAAGGATCGTCAAAGCTCTTGGTGCCAATTGGGATGACCCACAAATCCGCACTGGCTTTGTCGATGACCGTTGCGATGGTTCGCTCTGATCCCAGATACAGGCCACACTGAATGGCCACTAGCACCACCGAGAAAACGATGCCGATGAGGGTCACCAACAGACTCAGGCGGTCATGGAACAGATTCCGGTAGGCGATCTTAGGTGCCATCTTGACGGCTTTGACCAGCCCTTGCGTATCGCTATCCGAGGTCATGACAATATTCCTGAAGAGTGGGCGCGAACGAGAGGCGCACAGAATGCGATTGTGCGGTGTCGCTGGGTAAACGTCCAGCCCACACCGCACAGGTTGTTATGTTGAGATTACTTTTTGCAACCGACGTCGATGGTGACGCCTACCGACGGGATAAACTTCTTACAGCCGACGTCTTTGGCCGGCACATCGGAGGATACCTCCGCTTGGACAGCCGAGCCGCCCTGTGCTTCCATTGGCTCAGCCGATTTTTCAGCTACTGCAACGGTTTCGGCAGAATTGGCTTCGGTGGTGGCAGCGGCCGTCGAAGCCGCATTATCGGTTTGCGCCAGCGCCTTCGAACCCGTCAGGCCGCTTGAATTATCTCCGGAATTGGCCGTCACGGCCGTTGTTTCGGTTTTGACATCGGTCCCGGCATTTTTGACCGTATCCTCAGTCTTGGCCGTAACCGCTGGCTTATTTGTTTCGCGCTGCACCGATGCGACCTTGACCTTTTCACGAGCAGGCTTGGGCTCTGAACGAGTGACCTCAGCGCGGCGTGGCTCTGAGTGTGGGCGGCTCGCATACTGCACCGAGGGCTTCTTTTTAGCGCAATGGCTACCGCCATAAGAGGACCGGGCACTAGATCCGCCCGAACCACCGTGAGTGGGAACAGCGATAAATGATGCCATGGGACCGCCAAATCCCAACCGGATCCCTCCAGCTTCGGCGGTCGCCGTCAGGGCAACTGAGCCCAGGGCAGAAACTGCGAGGGCTGCGAGGAAGGTTTTGCGTATCATGGCCGTCTCCATCGGAAGTTGCGTTAAGGGCGGGATCGCCGAGTTCTATGATCCGTTTTTAGCAACCACCTCGCTGGTCCGCTGTTCCGGCAGTAACACCCCGCTTATCTCTGTCCCGGATCACACTGGCTGCCGCCAGGAGCCAATGCCATAGGGAGATATAACAATATGTTGCAGATGCATTCTGCGGCATGAGCGATTCGTCTGCGCGCAACGAAATTCGATTGGGGCTGTGCATAATGAGGACGAGATCAGGTAGCTGGCAGCCGGAGGTGTCGCGAGAGCGTCGAATCCAGTTAGGTCCCCCACATGGCACAAACCGCACTCCTTCCTTCAGATCAGCTCCGCTCAGCAGCAAATGCATCTGAGCCGGTGCACTTCCGGCAAGCTCCGCACAATATCGAAGCCGAACAGGCTCTATTGGGTGCTGTGCTGATCAACAACGAATCGCTCGACCGTGTGTCGGCGTTTCTGGATCCAGAACATTTCTATGATCCTCTGCATGCCCAAATTTACGAAATCGCTTCCAAGCTGATCCAGGCGGGCAAGCAAGCGACGCCGGTCACCCTGAAGACGTTTTTTGAGAACGCCGAGCCGATCGACGCACACATGACGGTGCCGCAGTATCTCGGGCGCTTGGCCGCCAGCGCCACCACCATCATCAATGCCCACGATTACGGCCAGACTATCTATGATCTTGCCATCCGCCGCCAATTGATCGTCGTGGGCGAAGATCTGGTCAATGTTGCCTATGACAGCCCTGTCGATCAGCCGCCAGAATTGCAGATCCAGGAAGCTGAAGGGCGGCTCTATCAGCTCGCTGAACGCGGAAAATACGGTCAGGGCTTCCAGTCCTTTGGCGACGCACTCACCAATGCCATCAATATGGCCAACAGCGCCTACCAGCGCGCCGGGCATCTATCAGGCCTGGCAACAGGTCTTTCCGACCTCGACAACAAGATGGGTGGCTTGCAGCCGTCGGACTTGATTGTTCTGGCCGGACGGCCTTCAATGGGCAAGACGGCTCTGGCGACCAATATCGCCTATAATATCGCTAAGAACTACAAGTGCGAGCGCCAGTCCGATGGTACCGACAAAGTCATCGATGGCGCCATCGTTGGTTTCTTCTCGCTCGAAATGTCGGCCGAACAGCTGGCGACACGTATTCTGTCAGAACAGGCCGAGATCGGCTCTGAAAAAATCCGCCGCGGCATGATTCTCGAGCCTGAGTTCCGCAAGCTCGTCGAAGTCAGCCAGGAAATGGCGCGCATCCCGCTGTACATCGACCAGACCGGCGGCATTACCGTGGCGCAGCTTGCCGCCCGCGCCCGTAAATTAAAACGGCAAAAAGGGCTTGGGCTCTTGATTGTCGACTACTTGCAGCTTCTGTCAGGCTCATCAAAAAATGCCAATGCCAACCGCGTTCAGGAAATCACCGAAATCACGACGGGCCTCAAAGCTCTTGCAAAAGAATTGGCGGTGCCGATCATCGCTCTGTCACAGCTCTCACGTGCCGTAGAACAGCGTGACGACAAACGTCCGCAACTGTCGGACTTGCGTGAATCAGGCTCGATCGAGCAAGACGCAGACGTCGTTATGTTTGTGTTCCGCGAAGAATATTACGTCGAACGCACCAAGCCGTCGGAGGGCACGGCGGAGTTCAACGATTGGCAAATGAAGATGATGTCAGTATCGGGCAAGGGCGAAGTGATCATAGGCAAACAGCGTCACGGCCCCGTCGGATCAGTGCAACTCGCCTTTGAAGCGCAATTCACCCGCTTCAGCAATCTGGCGCGCGACAGTTATATGCCCGAGCGGCTTGAGTGAAAGAGCCCGCACCCAGGGGCCACAGTGCTTGTATAAGCGGGGCCGCACGGTCAGAATGGCACATCATGAATAACATAGCCGTTCCCGCCTCTGCCACTGGCCTCCTGACCATCGATCTCAACCAGATCGCGCGCAACTGGCGGGCGTTGGCAGGGCTTGTCGCACCGATTGAATGCGGCGCGGTCGTCAAGGCCAACGCTTATGGATTGGGGGCCGATCGCATCGTTCCCGCTCTGGTCCGAGCCGGTTGCAAGACGTTCTTTATAGCGACCCCGGATGAGGTCATCCAAACACGCCGGTTGGCGCCCGGCGCTACACTCTTTGCTCTCGACGGACTCCTGCCTGGTGCAGGCGGCGACATGCTCGCGGCTGGTGGCATCCCGGTACTGTCAAGTCTACCGGAAGTCTTGGAGTGGTGGGAACTGGCAAAGACGCGGGGCGAAAAGCTGGCAGCCGCTCTTCACATCGATAGTGGCCTCAACAGGCTCGGGCTGACCGCATCCGATGTTGGCATTTTGGCGAACGATTCTTCTATACTCAACGCGTTCGATTTACGCCTCGTCATGAGTCACCTGGCTTGCGCCGACGATCCCATTGATCCAAAAAACAACGCCCAGCGCGCTTTATTTGACACCTTACGCCAGCGGTTGCCCAGGGTTCCTGCAAGTTTGGCGGCATCTGATGGACTGATGCTCGGCGCCTCCTTTCACTATGATCTGGTGCGCCCAGGCTATGCCATCTATGGCGGTCAAGCCTTTAGGGGCGGCGCGACGCCCGTGCGCCCCGCGCTGACGGCAGCCGCCCGCATTCTACAAGTCCGCAAGGTCGCCGAAGGGGAGACTGTTGGCTACGCCGGCCGCTGGCGCGCCCCACGTAATTCCAAGATCGCTGTTATTGCGGCAGGCTATGCCGATGGACTGGCGCGCGCCGCCAGTTCAACGTGGGAACAACTCGGTGGCGTCGTGCGCATCAACGGCGAATTCGCGCTCATTGCCGGGCGCGTGTCGATGGACCTCATCACAGCCGACGTCACAGATTTCAAAGTTCCCGTGGAACGCGGCGATATGGCGGAGATTATTGGCTCAGGCCTCACCATTGAAGAAGCCGGCCAACGCGCGGGCACCATTGGATACGAGGTCTTAACGAACCTCAGCCGCCGCTTCCATCGCGTTTACGACGACTCCGGCATTCATGACGGTGCTGCCAATGGCTAAAGCCGCCAAGTCCGGAACCTATGTGTGCCAGGCATGTGGTGCGGTCTCCACTAAGTGGGCCGGCAAGTGCTCATCATGCAACGAATGGAACACTCTTGCCGAAGAAACCGACACCGGCCCACCGCCAGGATCTGGCATCAGTAAATCGAGCCGCGGCCGCGCAATCGCCCTGGAGGGCTTGAGCGGTTCGACCACGGAAGCACCGCGCTTTCTGACCGGCATCGCAGAGCTTGACCGTGTTACGGGCGGCGGCATCGTGCCGGGCTCGGCGCTCCTGATTGGTGGTGAACCCGGCATTGGCAAATCGACGCTTCTGTTGCAACTTGCGGGCTCTCTTGCCAAGCTCGGCAAGCGCGCCATCTACTTCTCCGGCGAAGAGGCAGTGGCGCAAGTCCGCCTTAGGGCTGAGCGTCTTGGGCTCGCGCACGCGCCTGTGCAGCTTGGGGCAGAGACCAATCTCGCCAATATCCTCGCCACTTTGAACGACACCAAGCGTGCCGACCTCATTGTCATCGATTCGATCCAAACGCTTTGGTCGGACGCGCTGGATGCCGCGCCCGGCACCGTCAGCCAGGTGCGCGCCGCCACGCAGTCTCTCATCCGCTATGCGAAGGGCGCGGGCTCGGCCCTGCTTCTCGTCGGTCACGTGACCAAGGACGGTCAGATCGCCGGCCCCAAAGTTGTTGAGCATATGGTCGACGCCGTGCTTTCGTTCGAGGGCGACCGCGGGCATGCGTTTCGCATCTTGCGCGCAGTCAAGAACCGCTTCGGGGCCACCGACGAAATAGGTGTGTTCGAAATGGCGGGCTCGGGACTTATCGAAGTCACCAACCCATCGGAGTTGTTCCTTGGTGACCGCGAGACGTCGGCGCCTGGTGCCGCTGTCTTTGCTGGCATGGAAGGCACGCGCCCGATCCTGGTTGAAATCCAGGCGCTGGTTGCGCCGTCGTCGCTGGGCCAGCCCCGCCGTGCGGCCGTCGGCTGGGATGCCAACCGGCTTTCGATGCTGCTGGCGGTTCTCGACGCCCGGTGCGGAATTTCTTTTGGCCAGCACGACGTCTATCTCAACGTTGCCGGTGGCATGAAAATTCAGGAACCGGCAGCAGATCTAGCCGCCGCTGCCGCCCTTCTGTCGTCACTGCAAAACAAGCCCCTTGCCGCCAATCAGGTTTTCATTGGCGAAATCTCTCTTTCTGGAGCATTGAGGGCTTCAGGCC
>JBEBJD010000139.1:0-2556 GCA_040080075.1 Hyphomicrobium sp.
ACCTAACAGTATCGGAGTTTTGTAACCGTATTGAAAACTCGGCCCATGCTCCGAATCCGCTCATCGGCCAAGCATTGAAAGCTAAGGGTCGTCAGGCCGTCGCCGACGATGCGCTTGTCTCTCATTATGTTGGATCGCTGTCTGCTACCAATCTGGACAGACCGACGTTCCAGACCATTCTCGCTGACTTGGAAGCCAATAAGAATGCAAAGATGCCCGAATTGACTACCATTGCAATCCAGCTATCTGGGGTAGAGGCAAAATTCAAAAACAAGTCTGACGCCTTAGCAAAGATCGACGCAATTGTTCGGCGCAGGCTGGATACCGACCGTCGGCTGGCGGGCACGTCTGGAGCATTCTAGAGATCAAGGCGCATCGCTGGTGTTCCACAAATAATGTTCGCAGCTAGTATGCCCCGTTGTTACCAGATGATTTCAGTCTTGCGGCGTTAAATCTTTAGATCGCAACGGTGATCGGATAGCGTGCACTGGCCTTTGCAGGTAGCAGCACCGGGTCGAAAAGTTGACTGCTGACCTTCAAGGCTGTTCTTCCGCTTGCAGAGGCAAATCGATCCTCTCGCCACTACGATGGCGATGGCAAACTTTGTCGAGTCGCCCGGGGGACTTTCACCCCTGGGCGCTCCTAGAACCGTGCGTGAACCTCTCGATTCACACGGCTCCCGATGTCCGGCCGCGGCCATGGCATAGTGGCCAATGGGCAAAGAGCTTTGGGTGCGCTCGGCGGAACCGATCGAACCAGTCTCTAGCACCTTTGGTCTGATGAACCATCCGCTTGAACTTGCGGCGTGCCCATCGAATGACATAGGCATCAATCCGCCTGAGGGCCGGACGCAACTGCGTCGGATAAAAGTGACTGTAGTAGGTGATCCAGCCACGGATGGACGGATTGTACATCGTGGCCAGCTCAGTCAGGGATTTGTCATTGCGGTGATGCAGCGCCCATTGCCGAACAGTCCGGCTGATGTGCCGCAACGCTTTCGGGCTGGCGGCAGGCAAGAAGCCGTGAGCTGGCTTTCCCTGCCACATCGTCTTCCGGGCCCGGAACTGGAACCCGAGAAAATCGAAATGGGTGTTGGGAAAGTCGCCCCGCCGGTTCGCATCCTTGCAATAGACGATCTTCGTCTTCTCCGGATGCAACACCAGCTTGCAGACCACAAAACGAGCCTGCAATGCGCTCCACAATACCTGTGCCTCCTCGGCACTTCTGCAGTGACAGATCGCATCGTCCGCATAGCGCTCAAACGGAATGTGCGGAAACTCCCGCCCCATCCACATGTCGAACACATAGTGCAAGAACAGGTTCGCCAACAGCGGCGAGATCACCCCACCCTGCGGCGTTCCTGCCATGCGCGGCACGACACTGCCATCCTCCATCTGCCCATCCTGAATTAGGACTGGCGCCTTCAACCAGCGATCAACGTAAAGCAGCACCCACGGGCAATCCGTATGGTGGCGGACAGCCTTGAGCATCAGCTCCCAATCGATGGTATCGAAAAACGCCTTCACATCGAGATCGAGCACCCAGTCGTAACGCCAACAGCGCTGACGAGCCGTGCGCACCGCATCGATGGCAGACTTGCCGGGCCTGTAGCCATAGGAATCGGCATGAAATACCGGCTCCAAAATCGGCTCCAGATATCGGCGCGCGACTTCCTGAGCAACGCGATCAGCGACCGTCGGAATACCCAAGGGCCGCGTCCCACCATCCGCTTTCGGAATATCGACACGCCGCACCGGCGGAGGGAAATAGCTCCCTGACGACATCCGATTCCAAAGCTTATAGAGGTTGCCTTTAAGGTCGACCTCGAAGTCTGCAATCGACTGTCCGTCTACTCCAGCCGCTCCCTGGTTTGCCTTCACACGTTTGAAGGCCTCCCAGACGTCCCTTTTGGGGATCTTGAACGGCTTTGCTTCGTCCATAAGCTCATCCCGCCGTGCTGAAAGCACGCCCTCAACATGACAGTTGGCCCATGGCCGCAGCTGAACAACGCAGCCCCTTCGCTCCAGCCCCATTACAGGACCTTCATCGCTACTACGGGCTACTCCGTCCCTGCACTGCGTGTCGGTACTCTCGCCCTCGCGGTTGGAGCCGCTTGCAGCTTGTCCCTTCACGCCGCCCATTGAAGCGAGCGGCGTGACGCAGTGCAGGTTCTCACGTTCCGTACGAAAGCCTGGTCGAGCTTCGCGCCGCCTACATGCCGGATGCCGCTCGGGCCGTCTCAGGCATCTCCCGAGCTGATCCCAGAGGAAGGGTCACCCCCTGGTTCTGACATCGCCTAATCCGCTTTCGACACTTCATCGACGGTTTGCTTGCGCTCGCCTCTCTCGACCTTGCCGCCTGGACTTCTGTCCAGACTTGACTGCAACGCTCACCACCACGGCTTTTGACCGCAGCAGCTTGCAGTGGCTTGGGATCAGCACCTGATTGCCGAACCCGAAGGGCCCTCCTTCATCCCTCGTACAGTTGCGCGCAACCGTTTGGACCGGCTACGCTCGTGACACACGACCCCAAGCGGCCATCGTGCCGGGGCGCAAC
>JBEBJD010000223.1:0-2535 GCA_040080075.1 Hyphomicrobium sp.
TGGTTTAGGTGCAGCAATCCCATTGAACCACTGCAGCAACGTTTTTGGCGGCTGACTATCCTCAATCTGGCCTGCCTCAACGTCAACATCCGGCGATGAACCGGCATTACCGCTCGCGTTCTGCCTCGAACCACCACGGTCGCTATTGCCGTCATCTCTGTGACCGCCTTGCCGGCCAGCATCGTCACCATTGTCACGGCCTCCTGTACCGCCTGAGGAGTTTGACGATTGACCTGAAGTAGCCGTCGACTGGTCACTTCGAGTATCGCCGCCGTGGTCACTAGAACTTCCGTTATCTTGACTTTGTTGTTCTCGTGTTGACTCAACTCTCTCGCTGGACCGATCCTGACGCTGCTCGTCGCGCGCGCGCTCCTGCTCCGCTTTCTGTTGTTCGCGGGCCCTGTCGTTCTCTTCCTTCTGCTGCTCGCGCTCGAATTCCCGCGCCTGCTTGGCGGCCTCCCGCTCATTTTCTCTTGACTGACGGCGCTGGTCTTCCATGTCCCGGGACCAGTCATCATCGCGATCATCGCGGTTGCGGTCTCCTGCGTTTGCCGGCAATGCCAGAAACACAGGCGCCAATATTGTCAGTGAGGAACTCACGCCGCTAAAAGTAAGGTTTGGCAGCACTGAAACCGCGCCCGCGCTACAGGTCAATAATGCGGCGGCCACCCAACGCACAGCTCCACCACAACGCCCCTGCAGCCTTACGGCCGCCAATGGATGAAGCAATCTGAGGCAGCGGTGGACGAAGTGCCTTCGGCGAAGCATTTTCGGGTCCCATGCGGGCAGCTGTCGAACTGCTGAAGATTTAACCAATATGTTAGGCTGAGCCAAGCCTGCATTTCAATATTTTGTGCCACACCAGCGGGAGAAACTCATGCCAAGGTAGGGGGAAAATGGCGCAAATGCGGCCACGCTTTCCATAAGCGCCATCCGAGCAGGTATCTACTCAATCCGTGTACAACGCCTGTCGAAGGACCGGAGACGGACGCGCCGGACTGGGCAGCGTGTAGCCCTAAAATTTAAAGTAGCACCTCGTGGCAAATTTCATAGTTGAGCCATGCCCCGTTCGCAGCCATTGATCAATTCGTGCGCGACCCTATTGCAAGGTGCGGCAAGCTTGAGGCCGGACGGCCAATCCGGTTTTTAGATGTGCTCAGGATTAGTCGTGTACCCACACTTCGACGCGGCGATTGAGGCGAACGCCTTCATCCGTATCCGAACACGCAACTGGGGCGAGCGGGCCGTAGCCGCGCACTTCGATGCCGGCCACATTTACGTGTCCGCCGCTCCCTGCCAGCACTGCCGTGCGGATCTGCTGGGCGCGCTTTTGTGAGAGGGACAAATTGGCCTGGAACCTGCCCGCAACGTCGGTGAAGCCGATCAACATTACTTTCTTCCCGGCGAACTCGGGACCCTGGAGCACCGCAGAAAGCCTGGCGATGTTCTCGCGTGATAGCGCATCGAGATCGGGGGTTCCCGCGACGTAACGGAATGAAATAGATAGGCGCCTAGCGCCTTTCACATCGTTGAGTAAATTCTTCATCTGGTCGCCATCGAAAACTGGAGCCGGCGCATTGGCGGCATAGGCCATGCGTCCCTTTTGATCCTCCAGGTTCAAAGTTTCGACTGTCCGGTCCACGAACTGGTTTGCAGCAATGCCGGCTTGAGATTCTTTGGACAAGGCATATCTGAGAAGCCCGCGCGCTGCCGGCTGATCAAGCGTTCTTGCATTATAAACATAGAGTCTACGGCGTAGTGGATACTCGCCAGACTTGACCGTGAACGATGAAGGTTTGGTGATAAGGCCACACGAGCCCTCCAGATTGAGCGGCTTGGCATTACGCAAAAAAGCCAGCGAGGTGACCCCGATTCCATTTGGATCCCGGGCAACAGCGTCGGCGACGTCACCCTCGGTCTCCACGATGTGGACTTGCCCAGTCTGCTCCTGCCCACGGGGCTTCAAAATCACATTGGCAAATACGCTCTGTATTTCGCTCGATGGCGCCATCGTATAGATGTTGATCGTTCCACCGGAGACGCCCAGATCAAACCAATCCTTCGTTTTGCCAGAAAAGACGTTGGCAATGGCATCCTCCGCCATCGAAACTGCTGCATTCTCCGGCGACACGACGACGGCCAATGCATCCTCGGCCAAGACGTGCTCGCTATCTGGAGTGTGGATTCGAGCAGCCGCTTCTCCCAACTGCACCGCCTCTTGGTCGGCAATGGTCCGATCGGAAATCACAATCGCATCTGGCGACTGCTGAAGCGCCGCAAATGCATTGCCTACCGCTTCCTTCTGAATGACTATAGTGGCAAGTTCGCCTCCCCCGGCATCCCCAAGGCGAAACTTTGTTTCGCCAGGCGAAGTCCCCACGATTTGCGTCATGGTCGCACCCAGCGTTGCCGCGTAGCCGCGGATCAACGATGGCATTAGACCTGATCCAACGAGCGCCGAGCCTCGCACCGTGACCAAACCCGGAGCGGCAGGATCGAGCCGCTCGGGAGGCAAGGCGGGAGCCAAGGCCAGGC
>JBEBJD010000280.1:0-2528 GCA_040080075.1 Hyphomicrobium sp.
GGCTAGAGTTGACACCACACAAGAGTTTGCCCCGGGCGCGGACCTCGTCCAGCTTGCGCGGTATACTGGTGGACGGCACCGGGACCGGAGTGGACGGCGCAGCCGCGGTTGCTTGAGGCGCGGGAGCGACTGCAGGTGCTGCGGTACCGGCGGGAGCTGGTGCAGGTGCGGCGGCGGGTCCATCCTGAGCTGCGGGTGTGGTGGCGGGCGGTGTGGCGTCCGCCGGGGGGGTGCCGGCGTTCACGTCACCTGGTGCGGGAACCGCATCGCGCTTGCACCGGCTTTTATTGACGGTTGTGAATTGTCCGGGGCCGTCGGTATCGCTCTTACATGTGCATGGGCCTTGCGGACCGGCTCTGAATGCACACATCGAATAAGCGGCATTGGCGGGGGGTGCGAAGGCCAGCTCTAAACTCAAAGCTCCGGCCGCGAGAGCGCCTAGTGCATTCCAGACCCTTAAACTCACGCCCGTCACTCCTGCTAACCCGGTAATGTCATTTGCCAGAGCGCTTTGCAATCCGATGGAATTGGATCGGCGCCCCAGCCGCTTGTCTTGTCGCATTTTCTACGAAGTGCCGGAATCCACTTCACAAGACCAATGCTCTAGCCCGGCCTTCTCAATGGGCCGGGGCCGGCATCGCCAGCCTTACCATTTTCAATTCGGGATCAGACATCAGCCACGCCCTGCATTAGCCGCCTGGACCCCTTATACGGTCTGGCAACGCCGTCATCAATGCGCACGATAGCCGGAGCCCCGCCGTTAAACGACGCCTCGGCCGCCGAGTTCTGCCAGCAACCTTTCGGCCAAATCGGCTGGCTCGGCGGTTGTCGTATCGAGGCGCAACTCGGGCGCTTCGGGCAATTCGTAATCGGAATCGATGCCGGTAAAATTGCGTATCAAGCCCTGACGCGCCTTGGCATAGAGACCTTTTGGATCGCGAGCTTCGCACACTTCGATGGGTGTCTCGACGAACACTTCGAGGAATTCGCCGCTTTGAAACAGTTCACGCGCCATGCGCCGCTCAGCCCTGAAGGGCGAGATAAAGGAGACGATGACAATAAGACCGGCATCGACCATCAGCTTGGCGACCTCGGCCACGCGACGAATGTTTTCCACGCGGTCCGCATCGGCAAATCCAAGGTCGCGGTTGAGTCCGTGGCGTACGTTGTCGCCATCGAGAATGTAGGTATGGCGCCCGGTGGAATGCAGTTTGCGTTCGAGAAGATTGGCGATGGTCGATTTGCCAGAGCCCGACAGTCCGGTGAACCAAAGGCAACAGGGTTGCTGTAACTTTGCCGTGGCGCGTGCCGTCTTGTCGATCGACAAGGCTTGCCAGTGTACGTTTTCGGCGCGGCGCAGGCCGAACCGGATTAAGCCCGCGCCAACCGTCTCGCCGGAGACTGTATCGGATAGTGTAAATTGCCCAGTTTCGCCGCCCATTTCAAAGGGATCAAAGACGATGGGCCGTGAGATCGACAAATTGCAAAAGCCTGTTTCCGCTTTTTCGAGCTGGCGCGCGGCGACGTGCTCAAGGTTGCTGGAATTGATTTTGTATTTGAGCGTGCTGACCGAAGCCGTGGCGCTCTGTCCGCCGCACTGCATTCTGTAGGGCCGGCCCGGCAACAAGGGGTCTTCGGCCGCCCAAACAATATGTGCGGCTAATTGATCAGCGATCTCGGGGCGCTGTTCAGGCTGTGCCAGCACGTCGCCAGAGTTAAGAGGTGTACCATCGGTCAGCGTCACGCCGGCCGTTTCGCCCGTTTCAAGTGTATCAAGCGACTGGCCTTCGCGGATCAGCGCGGCCACCTGACTGACACGGCCCGCAGGGAGCACGGCAACGCGATCCCCCACTGCCAACCGGCCATTGACGGCGCGGCCCGAACCCGCTGCATCAATGATGACGCGCATGGGCCGGAGTGGGCGCACCAGGCTCACCGCCAACCTGAGCACGCAGCCAGAAAGGGGTGCTCCGTTATACCAATCCGCGGTTCCGCCGCCGGGCAATGCAAGCGGCACCACCAGCGGTTCCTCGATTGTCAGTCCCTTGGCAATCTTGCGGCAATCCGCTGCCAGGGTTTCATACCGGTCTGAGTTGAGTTCGTTTCCATCACTGCTGAGAATGGCGAAGATCACGTGACGGACGCCCATCACTTGGAGTGCCAGACACTCATTCCAGGTCTTAGCCGTAACGCCTTCGCGGGCGATGAGAGTGACAACGGCGAGATCCGGGCCTCCGGCCAATCTGATCAAGCCCACACCATTATTTGTTGTCCGGTTGTTGCCGCCGCCAGCGGCAACAAACGCGATGGCGTTGCTTTGACCGGCTTTCACAATAGCGTCTGCGAGATGCTGGGCGATGGCCTGATGACTGCCGGGTGGAGCGCTGCCGCAAATGATACAGCACAGGGCAGGAGATTGGTCAGCCATGAAAACGGGTCCAAAAGGCGTTGAGCGGAAATGATCGTGCAGACGCTGGTACTTGAGCGCCGAGCCGGAGTCTAGTGGCCCGGCGCGCCAAAATCGGAAC
>JBEBJD010000211.1:0-11669 GCA_040080075.1 Hyphomicrobium sp.
ATCGCGAGCAGCAGGGCGAAACGGCCGGGGGCAGTGGCGGCACTATGATGCGCCAAAGGCAACCGGGCGACCCGTCGATTGACGGTGATTTCTCGGACGACGACGGCAGCGATGAATTTGGTGGCGATAGCGGCGGGCAAATGCCTTTGCGTGGCCAGGAACCACAGCCCAGCAGTTTTGAGTCGCCGCGCTATGAGGATCGGCCGCAGCGGGACAACAACGCACCGCGCCATCAGCAGAACCGTCAGCACAACCGCGACCGGCATCCTGGTGATCGCCAGGATGGTGGCGAACCGCGCCGCTTCCAGCAAGACAGGCCAGACTATAGGGGCGGCGGGGAGACGCGCGGTGATGGACGCACCGATAACCGGCGCGATCAGCACCAGCCGCAAAGATCAGAACCGCGGCACGACCGTTTCGAACGGCCCGAGCGCAATTTCGATCGTGGCAATGATCAGCCGGGCGCGGGTATGCGCAACGAACCGGATCAGCGTCCGCAGCCTCGCTTCGACCGGCCAGAACGCGGCGAGCGCATTGAACGTCATGAGCCTGTTGATCGTCAGCCAGCCATTCCTGTTGTTGCAGCCGAAACGGTTGCAGCAGAGCCGCCGTTGCGCCGCCGCGAACCCAGAGCCGCCGCCCCTGTGCCATCTCACGAGCAGCCTGAGTTCTTGCGCCGCCCGGTTCGCCGTCCGCGCCGTGAACCGGTTGCCGAAAGCACCGAGGATGCACCGGCCTCAGATGACACCGGCAATCAGGAATAGTTATCTATTGAGGCGGTAGGTCTGATCTAAATGAAAGAGCCGCGGCACCTGCCGCGGCTCTTTGTTTTTTATTGGTTGGGATGACTCGAAGCCTGTGCGGCCGCCGCCGGGCGTCACGACTTAAGTTAGGGATAAAGCAAATCTGATCCACATCACCGCAAGCAGCGTCATCCCAGCTGCGAATGCGAACAGCCGGTGCATGACGTTGTTGTACGTCAAGTGAATAAGGCTGTGCGCGATGCGCATCCCCACGAATCCGCAGGCCAGCCAAATCGCCAGATCATCAACATTCTTAGTCGCGTAGAGCGCAAGGCAGATTGCATAAAACAGCATGGGAAGTTCGAGTAGATTCATGTAGTCCCGGTTGGGCAACAACACATCATCGGGAACATTTGCACTCTCTCCATATCTGAAATCATGGGCCTTCACGCGCCCAGCTCTGGCTGCCCGGATGCGTGTCAGTGGGACCAACCCCAAGACGGCAAACGTCCAGACGGCGAGCACACACATGGGCAAGAAAACGGTTTCTGGTGACATAGGATTCTCTCAAAGGAATTTGACGCTGCCACATGCTACGTCCGCAAAAACTATCCGGTTTTCCCTTCGATCGCGTCCCAAATCATGGCAGCAATGTCATTGCCGCCGAAGGCTTTCACCTGCCGGATGCCTGTCGGCGAGGTGACGTTGATCTCGGTCAGATAGTCGCCAATGACGTCGATGCCGGTGAAAATCAGCCCGCGCCGTTTGAGCTCTGGCGACAATCGCTGACAAATCTCGCCTTCGCGCTTGGTCAGAACTGTTTTCTTGGCCGTTCCCCCAACATGCAGGTTTGAGCGTGTCTCGCCTTCCGACGGCACGCGATTGATGGCCCCGGCCACCTCGCCATCGACAAGGATAATGCGTTTGTCGCCTGCACGAACTTCCGGCCTGTACTGCTGCACCATGAATGGTTCGCGGAACACAGTTTGGAATAACTCGACCAAAGAACCCAAGTTGGTATCACCCGGTTGTAAACGGAACACGCTAGCGCCACCGTTGCCGTAAAGCGGCTTCAAGATGATGTCCTTGTATTCGCGGCGGAAGGCTTCGACGTCAGTCAACTGGCGTGTGACAAGGGTCGGCGGCATCAGATCTGGAAACTCTAGCACCCAGATTTTTTCCGGCGCATTGCGTACCTCGGCAGGGTTATTGACTACCAGTGTTTTTGGGTGAACGCGCTCCAGCAGATGCGTTGACGTGATGTAGGCCATGTCGAATGGCGGGTCCTGGCGCAGCAGCACGACATCCCATTGGGACAGGTCTTCGATGCGAACATCGCTCACCTGGTAGTGATTGCCGGCCTCATCACGCACCTTGAGAGATTGCCCGCGAGCCCGTAGGGCCGTGCCATCGAGGCTGAGGTTCTGCGGCGTATAATAAAAGAGCCGGTGGCCACGGTTTTGGGCTTCCAAAAGCAGCGCAAAAGTTGAATCCCCGTGGATGTCGATGCGCTCGATCGGGTCCATTTGGCAAGCGACATTCAAGCTCATTCTGGTTCTCACCGGATTCTGTTTGGCAGCGACAAATAACACTTTTGCCGCAAGGCGGACATCGTAAGGCCTCTGTTTTAACTCCTGATTAACCCTGAGGGCGCTTAAGTCTAGTCAGTAGAGTAAGCTAGGAGTTGCGTAATGTTGCGTTCTATCACGATGGGCCCCTTAGCCGCCTTAGCCAAGCCTTTGGCGTTGAGTGCCGCCTTCGTAATCGTTCTCGCTGGCTGCTCTCAGACCCAAGACCAGCTCCCCAAGAGCCAGCTTGGCAAGAACAGCGAATATGGCGATGGCGCCAATGGAAAATATGGCCGTGACGGCCGCGATCCACGCTTAGCACAGACCTTTGGCACGACGGCCGGCGACCTAGTCTATTTTTCGTCGGATAGCTCCGATCTTACTGCAGAAGCCGAACAGACTCTGGCCAACCAAGTGCGCTGGCTGCAAGAGCATCCCAATCAGACAGTTTCAATCGAGGGACATGCGGACGAGCGCGGTACGCGTGAATACAATATTTCGCTAGGTGCCCGGCGTGCGCAAACTGTTCGCAGCCGTCTTGCACTTGGCGGAATTACGGCAGCCCGCGTCCGCACCATTTCATATGGCAAGGAACGCCCGGTGGCCACATGCGACGATATTTCGTGCTGGTCTCAAAACCGCCGCGCGCAGACCATTCTCAGTGGTGGCAATGTAGCCAGCAAGTAGGAGTCGTGTTTTGCGCTTGCGGGCTCCCCTGGAGGGAAACCGGTGCGCGCAAACTAAAGCGCATTTTTGAGATGCTGAGGCCAGCGGTGCGCAAGCACGAAGATGACATCGAAACAGATGTTGTGGTTGTGATAGCTGGCGTGACGAGACAGCCACGTGTCAGCCGCTTGCGAAATGCGCTGACTTTGATTTTCCGAAATGGACGCGTGGGCCGTCTCGATGGTCGCCCTGCGTTTGACTTCTACGACAGCCAGGCGGCGGCCCCGCACGGCGATGATGTCGATTTCCCCTGATGAGCACGAGAAGCGCCGTTCCAAAATCCGGTAGCCTTTGGCAATGAGTAGCGCGCTCGCGATCGTTTCACCCCACGCACCCGAACGGTTGCGGCGCTGGCGTTGAGCCTTGTCTGCGCCGGTGCGCGCTTTTCTTGCCGCATTGCGCGTCATGCCGGGCCACTTGTTTGGGCCGATTTTATTTTGAGGCCGAGATCATAGACCCGCGCCTTTGAGACCCCGAGCGCCTCGGAGATGGCCTTGGCCGCATCCTTGAGGCTCATAGTGCTGAGAGCCGTGTCAAGCTGTGCGGTAATGTCATCGTCGGAAATGACCGAAGGTCCCGGCGGCCCCACGACAATTACGATTTCACCCTTCAGGGGAGCCTGTGCAGCGCCATTTGCCAGCTCTACCAGCGACCCTCGCCGGATATCTTCATGCATCTTGGTCAGTTCACGCGCGATACAGGCTGGACGTGGCCCGAAGACAGCCGCCATATCACACAAGGACTCGGGCGTGCGGCCGGGCGATTCGAAGAACACAAGACTGGCGGGAACGTTGGCCAGTTCACTGAGACGCGCCCGGCGCGCGGCCTGCTTATTTGGCAAGAACCCGGCAAACATGAATGCGTCGGTGGGCAGTCCTGAGCTTGTCAGCGCGGCCAGCACCGCCGATGCTCCAGGCAGACTAAAGACGGGATACCCCAGGGCCGCCGCCTCGCGTGCCAGTTTAAAACCAGGATCTGAGATGAGGGGTGTGCCCGCGTCTGAGATCAGAGCAATACGCTGCCCGCGTTCCAGCCCTGCCAAAATTCGCGGGCGCTCTGCCTCGGCATTATGCTCGTGATAAGGCTTCAGCGGCGCGTGAATAGAAAAATGCTGGACCAGTGTGCGGCTGTGGCGCGTGTCCTCGCAGTAGATGATATCGGCGCGCGCTAGAACCGCCAGGGCCCTGAGTGTGATGTCACCCAAATTGCCGATCGGAGTAGCAACAATATAGAGGCCGGGTTCGAGAGGCCTGGCTAATTGCTGGGCAATGATGTCTGCCGCCCTGCCTGGCGTGCTGCCTTGCGTATTGAGGGCCGTTCCATCCTGATCAGAGCGTGGCTCTTGGACTTCGCCGATGGGAATTTTTATTTCACCGCCCACGCTCTTGGTCCTCAGCACGGTTGCTGCCGTTTCAGGCAATATCTGTTGATCTATAATGCCGGGTAATGTGAACAGCTTATACTCGAAATAAGTGACTTGCAGCACATCTCGATTGAGGGCAATCGAAACTATCTCCTGCAGTAATTGAGTCGCCAAAATGTGCCGCCCCTAAGTCAGGCGTGGGGTGAAATCTGGTCATCGGCAGTTCTTGGAGCGTCTTCGGCCAGCCCAAACCGACAAAGGACGCGCCGGAATGATCTTCACTTGTTGGGCCGATGTGCGGACCCTTGCACGCAACGCCACTGTGCCCGGTCTGGTTACGCTTTTGGTCAGTGCCTGTGCGACCAACGTTTCCCCCGTTCCGTTCGCAACATCGTCTCTGGGTGATGTAAAACAACCCGATGCCAAAAATGGTGGTCAAGCAGGTGAGCAGCCCACCGCCCGCATCGCGCTGATACTTCCGCAATCGGGGATTGGGCCGCCTGCCGTCATATCCCGGGGCATGAAGCAGGCCGTGGAGCTGGCGTTGTTTGAGAAAAACAACCCGAAGATCACGCTCATTGTCAAGGATGATCATGGCACGGCGGCAGGTGCCGAAGCGGCCGCCACCGAAGCCCTTAACGAAGGTGCCGAAATTATTCTTGGGCCGCTGATGTCGAGTGCGGTGATCGGGGCGGCCAGTGCCGCGAGGGCACGAAACGTCCCCGTTGTTGCCTTTTCAAATGATGTCAAAGCTGCAGGCAATGGCGTCTATCTGATGAGCTTTTCAGCCGAGCAAGAAACGCAACGCATCGTTGCTTATGCGGCCAGCCAAGGCAAACGCCGGTTTGCCGCCTTCATTCCCGATACACCTTACGGTCATGCCATTGAGCCGGCATTTCGCGCCGCAGTGCCGGCAAACGGCGGCACCATTGTTGCACTCGAAAAATATAATCCCGAGCCCAACCAAATGCTGGAACCTTCGAGGCGTGTCTTCAGCGCTGTAAAAGGGGATGGCGGCCCGCACTCTGGTGCAGATGCTCTGTTCGTGCCGGGCGGGCAGGACCTGATGGTGCATGTAGGGCCTCTCCTGACTTATGCGGGGATCGATCTCACCAAAACCAAGCTCATCGGCACCGGGTCGTGGGACTATGCCACCATCGGGCGTGACCAGGCATTCTTGGGGGCGTGGTATCCCGCACCAGATGCCAGAGCCTTGACGGATTTTTCGCAGCGCTTCGCCAAAACATTCGGCGCCGCGCCCCCGCGACTGGCAACGCTGGCGTATGACGCAATGAATTTGGCGATGGCGCTGGCTGGTGAACCCCGCGATCAACGTTATACCGCGGCGAGCCTGACCCGGCCGGGCGGGTTCAGCGGCGTCGACGGTGTGGTGCGGTTTTCGCCAGCAGGTTTGCCTGACCGCGGTTTGGCTGTCCACGAAGTGCAGGCCTTTGGGACCGGTCTCATATCGCCAGCACCAAGCGAGCCGGGCGCAGGGTTACCGGCCGAAGCGAATTCTAAATCGAAATCCACAGGCCCACTCGCGTGGGTCCAATCACTGGCTCCTTCGTTCGTTGGCATGGATATCGCAGGCCGATGATCGTGCTTTAGCAGCCTTTTGCCCGCTCAGCCGTTCTGACATCACGCAGCCGGTCGCGTTGATTGTCCGACAAAGGTACGTCCGACTCAGAGTCGTACTGGCAGTTTTCGTTGCCAAATGTTTTGATGGCGCGCGGTGATTGGAAACAGTAACCGGCTCCCTTGAACATGGCATTGCGCTCTATCCAAAGCGAGTCACAGGTCCTGGTCTCGTATTCGTCGCCGGCACGGGCGGGCCGGGTCAGAACGGCCATGAGAATGGTCAAGACCGGCACAGCCAAAATTGCAGTGGCGCGCGCGGATAGCATGGGCGAACCTCCTCGTTCACAACTTCTGTGATCCAGTCTTTGACCGGGTCAGGTGCAGCATGGCATACCGCGCTCTCAGTGCAGTGAGGAACATAACCGTCATGGTAAATCGAAGAGTTCCCGCAACGCCTGCGAAAAGGCGCCTCGGCATACTGATCTCGGGCCGCGGCTCGAACATGCGATCACTCATCGAGGCGGCGCGAGCGCCGGACTATCCCGTCGAGGTCGCGGTAGTCATTTCCAATCGTCCAGCCGCTGAGGGACTCGAATTTGCCAAGGCGCAGGGCATCCCTGCTTTGGGTCTCGATCACACGCGTTATGAAGGCCGTGAACACTTCGAGAGCCAGATGCAGTCGGTACTCACGGCCGCCAAAGTTGACCTCGTCGCTTGTGCAGGTTTCATGCGCCTAATGACGCCGGGATTCGTCGAGAAATGGCGGGACCGGATGGTAAACATCCATCCCTCGCTACTGCCGTCGTTCAAGGGGCTGCATACTCACGAGAGGGCGCTTGAGGCCGGTGTTCTGGTTGCGGGCTGCACCGTGCATGTTGTGCGCGCTGGCATGGACGAAGGCCCCATCATTGCTCAGGCGGCGGTGCCAGTACTGGCTGGCGACACGTCCGAAACTCTGGCGTCGCGTGTGCTCGCCGCCGAGCACCTGCTCTATCCCCATGCTTTAGCACTCTTTGCGCGTGGGGGCGCACGAGTGGATGGGGAGAAAATCGTTTTTAACCAATCGATTAACCAGATGGACGTGCTCTTCTCGCCAGCCCTCGCCCCACCGGCTAATCACTAAAGCGGTATTATCAAGTCCTGGGCTAAAACGTGCCAAGAACACAGTAGTTTAGCAAAGTGACGCGGGAGGACGCCGTCGCATGGACTTCCCGCCGCTGCCGGTGCTACTCACGGATTTTTCCTGCCCCGTTACAACCCGGGGAAGGGGCCGTGAAACCGGCCTGGCGGGCAAGTGCCGCCGTTTCGTTGGGATTAGAATACTGGCATGACCACACCGCAGCCTGCGCACGCTCAGGGCCTGGGCGATGAATCGAGCATCTGGTTCAAATTGTCGGCGCTGACCAAGAGCGACGGCCAGAATCCCATGCGAATTCTCATGCATATGGCGGAGCGCTACGGACCCGTAATTCCGGTCAACATGGGCACGCAGCGAGTGGTGTTTTTGTCGGAGCCCGAACACTTCAAGCATGTTCTGGTCAACAAGGCCGACACCTACATCAAGTACTTCGACGGGCTGAAGCCGATTTTCGGCAAGTCGATGATCACTCATGATGGCGCTCTGTGGCAGAAGGTACGCATGCCGCAGCAGCCGGCGTTTCATCCCGATATGTTCGCCGAGTACATTCCCTATTTCAATGCCGCCATCAAAACCAAGATGGAGCAGTGGGCAAACTACGCCAAGACCGGCGAGACATTCGAAATGGTCGAGCAGACCTGGACGCTGGCTGCCGACATGATCTGCAAGGCGTTGTTTGACCGTGATATGCCGTTCAACCCGCATTTCGTTTTCAAATGTGTCAAGGTATATACCGACGTCGTCAATCACAAAGAAATCCGGCTCAGGCGTCAGTCCGGCGAGCTGTTCGAGATCACCGACGAAACCGCCGCCAAGGCGATGGAAACCTGGTGGGCCGTGCCCGAGGCGGTGCTTGCCGCCAATCCGCGTGAAAATCGTGAACGCACGCTCTTGAAGATGATCGAAGCCGCCGTTGCCGATCCCAATTTCCCCGAATTCGATCACCAGCAGGCAGTCGATGAACTGAAGCAGTATCTGTGGGCCGGCACCGAGACGACAGCGCTGACGCTTGCCTGGGCGCTGTACGAGACATCTCGTAACCCCAAAGCCGCCGAACGCATCCGTCTAGAAGGCGAACAGGTCTATGGTAATCGCGAACCCACAGCGGCCGACTATTCTGGCCTCGCCTACACCCGCGCCGTCATTCAAGAAACGATGCGATTCTATCCGCCGATCTGGGGCCTTATTCGCGTTGCCTCGCAGGCCGATACGATTGGCGGCAAGGAAATCCGCCCGGGTGACCGCGTAGTTCTGTTTGCCTATGGTGCGCACCACAATCCGAAGTTCTGGGATGAGCCCGAAGAATTCCGTCCCGAACGCTGGATGGATGGCGCTGCAAAGAAGCAAGTCAAATATTCCTACCTGCCGTTTGGAGCGGGCAAGCGCTCGTGTATCGGCGGCGCGATGAGCCAGGTGGAAAATACGCTGGCGCTATCTCAGCTCCTGCGCCGGTTCCGGCCGGAGTACGCAGGCGATGGCCCGGCCGGTATCAACGCCACCGTGACGCTGACGCCCAAGGGCGGGCTGAATTTCCGCATCAAAGAGTTGAGCTGACGGCGGTTTGCGCACGGTCAACTTCGGCTGGCGGTCAATTTTTGATCCAATCTTGCTTCGGAACGACGACGGCGAACAGGTCGTTGAGTGCAGCTAAGCTTGCGTCCTGTATGGCAGCAGCAGGAAGGACCCCGCCGGGCGATACCAGCGATCGGGTTGCGGTAGCCGATGCCACAACAGTTGGCCTGTAGCCATGGTTGAAGGCCGCGCGTGCTGTCGAATTCACGCACATGTGGGTCATGAACCCTGCCAGGATCAGTTCGTCCGCACCCAAGCCTTTGAGAACACCATCGAGGTTTGTTTTCTCAAACGAGCTTGGGTAAGTCTTGACGACAACGGGTTCTCCAGCCCGCGGCGCGACGATGCCGGCGATTGCGCCGATAGGGGCATTGACATCGTACGGAGTGCCAGGACCTGCATTGTGCTGGATGTGGATTACAGGGCGGCCAGCATCGCGAAACCTTTGCAGAAGGTGCTGGCATTCGGCAAGTGCCGTCTCAACGCCCTCAAGCTGCATGATGCCTTCGCGATAGGTATTCTGGCAGTCAATTAGCACAAGCGCAGATTTGCCAATGGTCGCTGGCGTGTGCCCCATGCCGGTTATATCGCGCAGGGTCATTGAAGCTGCCATCGTTGATCTCCCAATGATAAAGTCTATGACGTATTATGGCGTTGACGGAGATTCAGCCGTATCGACTGGCCGCTCAACTCCAGTTGGCGGCGGACCAGCCGCATCGAGAGCGTCGATTTCGCTATCGGTGTAGACACGCGAGCGGGTTAGAAATCGCACACCCTCGGGTGCTTCCACAGAGAAGCCAGATCCGCGGCCCGGCACCACATCGATGATCAATTGCGTGTGCTGCCAATACTCGAATTGCGACTTGCCCATATAGAAGGGCTGCCCGCCAATTTCGCCCATGTAGATATCTTGTGCACCGACCCGGAATTCTCCACGCGGGTAGCACATAGGCGCGCTGCCATCGCAACAACCTCCAGATTGATGAAACAGCAATGGCCCGTGCATCGTTTGCAGCTTACCGATCAGCGCGATCGACTGAGGCGTTGCAGTGACCCGTTCAGGGACATTGTTGGTCATCACAAATGCCTTTCTCAGACGCAATTGATACGAAAAAAGGCGCGAGCCCCGCCACCGATCACCGATGCCCGCGCCTTGTAGACTTTTTGCTTTGCGCATGGCGCTCACCTTTCGGGGAGCTGGCCGCCATGCCCGTGGCGCTTAGAAGAAGCCGAGCGCGTTGGGGCTATAGCTGACAAGCATGTTCTTTGTCTGCTGATAGTGATCGAGCATCATCTTGTGATTTTCGCGCCCGATGCCCGACTGCTTGTAGCCGCCGAACGTAGCGTGGGCGGGATAGAGATGATAGCAGTTGGTCCAAACGCGGCCTGCCTGGATGGCGCGGCCGAAGCGATAGGCTTGCGTTCCGTTACGCGTCCACACTCCCGCTCCGAGACCATAAAGCGTGTCGTTGGCAATTTCCAAGGCTTGCTCTGGCGTGTCGAAGGTGGTGACGGAGACGACGGGTCCGAAGATTTCCTCCTGGAACACGCGCATCTTATTGTGGCCTTCGAGAACCGTCGGCTGCATGTAGTAGCCGTCAGCCAATTCCCCGCCCAGATTGGCGCGTGCGCCGCCGGTCAATACGGTAGCGCCTTCCTGGCGGCCGATGCCGACGTAGCTCAAGATTTTCTCGAGTTGGTCGTTTGAGGCCTGCGCGCCGATCATGGTAGAGCTATCGAGCGGGTGACCCTGTTTGACAAGGGCAACGCGCTTCAGGGCCCGGTCCATGAACCTTTCATAGATCGATTTCTGAATGAGCGCGCGGCTGGGGCAGGTGCATACTTCGCCTTGGTTCAATGCGAACATGGTGAAGCCTTCGAGGCACTTGTCGAAGAAGGCGTCGTCGGCGTCCATCACGTCTTCGAAGAAGATGTTAGGAGATTTGCCGCCGAGCTCAAGCGTGCACGGAATGATGTTCTCTGAGGCGTACTGCATGATGAGGCGGCCCGTGGTCGTCTCACCGGTGAATGCGATCTTGGCGATGCGCTTGTTTTGGGCCAATGGCTTGCCGGCCTCAATGCCAAAGCCGTTGACGACGTTCAGCGTGCCGGGAGGGAGAATGTCGCCGATGAGTTCCATCAGCGCCATGATGCTCATGGGTGTCTGTTCAGCGGGCTTCAGGACGATGCAGTTTCCAGCAGCGAGCGCTGGTGCGATCTTCCATACGGCCATGAGCAAGGGGAAGTTCCACGGGATGATCTGGCCAACAACGCCGAGTGGTTCGTGGAAGTGATAGGCAACGGTATCCTTATCGATTTCGCAGACCGAACCTTCCTGAGCGCGGATGACGCCGGCGAAATAGCGGAAGTGGTCGATAGCGAGCGGCAAATCGGCGTGCGTTGTCTCGCGGATGGGCTTGCCATTGTCGAGGGTTTCAACAAGCGCCAGAACGTCAAGGTTTTGCTCCATCTTGTCGGCAATTTTGTTGAGAATTTTGGAGCGTTCGGCGTAGGATGTTTCACCCCAAGCAGCGCGCGCCTTGTGGGCAGCGTCGAGCGCCACTTCGATGTCTTCAGCGGTCGAGCGGGCGACTTGGCAGATGGCCTTGCCGGTGACCGGTGATATATTATCGAAATACTGTCCTTTGACGGGGGCAACCCATTGGCCGCCAATGAAATTATCGTATTTCGAACGGATGGCCAGACGGCCCTTCAGCGTATCCATGGCAACATGAAGCATCGTGTTCTCTCCCACGTTTTGTTGCAGTGTTCTCGTTATGTATGAGTGGATACAACGACAAGCATTGGCTGTCTACCGGCAGTGATGTGATCCAGTCTTGTGCTTTGGTAGAAAGCAGGAAGTTCCAAGCCGGCCGGGCAGCGGAACTTGACGGTGCGGTCGCGGAGGACCGTGCTATGCAAACCCAAGTTGCAGCCGATTGTCCGGGGGACGCCGTGATTCAAGGGTCAAGTGCGGG
>JBEBJD010000104.1:0-11623 GCA_040080075.1 Hyphomicrobium sp.
GGTGATGCGGCGCGCTGTGCAAAAGCTGGCGGACAATCCCGAAACGGATTTCCGGCCAAAGCCCGTGCCTGCGGGATTTGTCGAGAAGTTCAAAGAATTGGTGCGTGGCCCGCGCGCCGCAATTGACCCGGAGCGGGCAGCGGTTGAGGAGCTAGAGAAGAGCACGATCGTCAAGCGCGCGCAAAAAACGTACATCGTCGACATAGAAGTTTCGACTTCATCGCCGTTCAGGTCGGCACAGGCAGCAAATGCGATTGCCAATGCCTATCTGGAAGACCAGACGGATGCCAAATCCGACGAGGCGCAGCGCGCCAACAAACTTATCGACGCGCGTTTGGGCGAATTGACACAACACGTGCGGATTGCCGAGACGCGCATGGATGAATTCAAGAAGGCAAACAGGATTCTCAGCTCCGAGGGCGGCGTACTCAATGAACAACAATTGGGCAAATTGAGTGCCGAGCTGGCAAGCGCACGTGCCGTGGCTGCTGAGGCCCGGGCACGCTACGAACAGACGGTATCAGCGGCAAAGGGTAAGGTCCCGGTCGAGGCGCTACCCGAAGCCATGAAGTCGCCTTTGATCCAAAAGCTGCGCGAGCAGTTTTCGCAAGTCTCACGGCGCGAAGCCTCGTTGAATTCGCAGTTGCAACCGCGTCATCCGGTTCTAGTGGAGGTGCGTTCCCAGCTCACTGAAATCAAGTCGCAGATTGCAGCCGAACTTGGCCGTGTGGCACAAGGTTCGAAAGGCGAATATGCCGTCGCGGCGGCACGCGAGGAGGAACTCGAACGCATCATTGAGGCTTCTAAACAGGACGTTGCGCGCACCAACACGGCACAAATTGCTCTTAGAGAGATAGAACGGGAAGCGGATGCAAGCCGCGAACTGCTGCGCGCGTTTCTGGCCCGTGCCAAGGAAACGCTTGAGCAGATGAATACCTCGACGCCCGAAGCGCGCATCATTACCGTGGCCAACGTGCCTTCGCGCCCGAGCAAACCGGGCAAGGCCCTTATCATTGGTTTGGCACTTTTGGGCGGAATGGGGCTCGGCATCGCACGCGCACTTGCTCATGATCATTTCGATGGAGCCGTGCGCTCGGCAGCAGGGATCAGCCACTCCGCCGGTCTCATGACGATCGCCGAGCTTCCCGGCATTTCAGGCCGGTCTCTGGTGCAGCGTGTGCGCGACCGCTTCAGTGGACCGGCTAGTGTGGCCCGCATCGAGGCGGCGGGCTTTAGCGATCTATTGATGGCGATTGGAGACACGCAGGGGCTGCATCAGCCGCGGTACCGGCAGGCGGTGCTCAGGCTCGTGTCACGTCTCAAGGCCGATGTCCCGGCTGGAGAACCGTTGACGCTCTTGGTTGGCGGCGCACATCGTGGGGCCGGCTCGTCAGCGACAGCGCTGGCGCTGGGGTATGCAGCGGCGTTGAACGGCGATCGCGTGCTTCTCGTCGATGCCTCTTCTACGGATGCGGGCCTGTCGCAAGTGTTTGCCAAGACCATGCGCCACGACGAGGCAATCATTCTTGACCGCAAAGAGCATCTGAAGCGCATCACGTCTCAGGATTCAAACTCCGGTCTTTCGTTTCTGCCAATCGCACTTGCCGATTTGCGGCATCTTAAGGCCGAGCAGCGCCGGCGGCTGGCTTCGGGAATTACGGCCGTGTCCCTCGAATACGATCTGGTCGTGATCGACGGCGGCCCGCTGTTGGATGATGAGTCGGCCCTCAGTCTGCTGCCGGCCACGGATCGTATCGTTTTGGTGGCCCGCGCCGGCGAAACTTCGGGCGATGACCTGTTGTCTCTGGCCGGCTTGCTCGACAGCGCGCGCGATAGACTGGCTGGCGTAGTCCTCAATGGGATTTAAGCCGCTTCATGCGCGGCACGGGACTTGCTGAGTACAGAATATCGACATGACACATGTGGTTCACCTGCAACGAGGCCTCCGCCTATGTCCACATCCGGACACCATATCTCTAATGAACAGTTTGGACACGGCATGCCACTGAATGCTGTCATCGCCGATCCCAGTTTTGGACAATCCTTGGTTAACGGTTCAGCAGAGACCGGACGTGCGACGATGACCTCCGATGCGCTACCCTCTGAACTTTGCATGACATCGGCGACCGAGCATCCTCTTGCTGCGGTCGATGGATGGCCGGTTAATATTGCCACTGAGGCCGAGGCGGTTGCCAAAATCATAGCCGCGGCTGTGCAGGGCGATAGCTTTGCCGCTTTCACATTGAATCTCGATCATCTTGTCAAGCTGCGTTCGAATGCGACTTTCCGCAAAGCCTATATGCATGCGCGCTATGTGACAGCCGATGGGGCTCCAGTGGCCCGTCTTGCGCAACGGCAGAACGCACTGATCGAGCGGACAACAGGAGCCGATCTTCTTGTACCGCTGGCACGCGCCGCGGGTGCGCAAAAGTTACCCGTGTATCTGTTTGGCACAAGCGCGCAAGTCATTGCCGAGTCCGCCGCCGATCTGGTTGAGCGGTGCAATGGTCAATTGAATATCGCCGGCACGTCCGCCCCGGCCATGGGGTTTGACCCTGAAGGGCCCGAGGCTGATGCCGCTATCGACAGGATTGCAGCATCAGGAGCACGGCTCTGCTTTGTTGCGCTGGGCGCACCCAAGCAGGAAATTTTTGCGGCAAGAGCCGTGGCACGCGGTGTTAAGACCGGGTTTGTTTGTGTCGGAGCCGCACTCGACTTTATCGCAGGCGAACAAAGCCGCGCACCGCTGTTCATGCAAAAGCATGGACTTGAATGGCTGTGGCGGCTGGCGAGCAGTCCCCGGCGTCTGACCTGGCGATATTTGTCGTGTGCTCTACTGTTGGCTGATATTGTGATATTCGCACCAGCACCGCGGCCGCAAAGCCCGCAGTGCTAACCGGATTGGATGCAAATACTTGCAACCTTTGCGGCGCCAGTGTTGGTGAATAATTGAACAGGCGGAATTGAACTCACAAGATATATGTTGGGCCGCATTCCGGCCACACCAGGAATACGATGGCGCTACCTAAATTACTTTTCTACACGCATGGCCTTATCGATGGCGGGGCGGAGAGGCTGTGGTCGTGCCTCGCCTCGGCCTTCAAGCAGCGCGGGTACGGCGTAACTTTTGCCGTTGATTTTATGGCTAGCGATAATGCGGCCAATCTTGATCCATCGATCCCCGTAACAGTGTTGGGGCGCAATCACGGTTTGGCAACGCTTCGGCTGGCGAAATTGCTGCGCGCTGAGCGCCCCGATGTGGCGCTGTCGGCTGTGGGCGGTTCAAACCTCAAGCTGATGACGGCGCTTAGCATGTCGCGTGCCGCGACCCGCTCCATCATCACGTTTCATGGATCGGTTGAACCCAGTTCCGGACTTCTGGCCTATTTGAGCTACCGGGGCCTGCCAATATTGAGCCGCCGGGCAGGCCGCACCGTGGCCGTGTCGGAAGGGCTTGGCGCAGAACTTGTTGCCAAGTGGCATGCCGATCCGGTTCGCACGTCGGTCATTTTGAATCCGGTCTATTTCCCGGCATCTGCTCCCGTACCCGATGGGCAAGCGCTCGCAGCCAGGCCGGACGTGGTGCTTGCAGCGGGCCGGCTCTCGCCTGAAAAAGATTTCACGACCCTAATTCGCGCATTCGCATTGCTGAATCGGCCGGGCGCCAAGCTCGTTATTCTGGGCAAGGGTCCCGATCGCGCGCGTCTTGAGAGTGAAGTGAACCGGCTGGGCCTGCAGGATGCGGTTTCCATGCCCGGCTATTGTGCTGAACCCTGGGCGCACTACCAGCTTGCCAAGTGCCTGGTGTCATCGTCCACGTCAGAGCTGTTTGGAAACACAATCGTCGAGGCCATGGCTTATGGCTTGCCTGTCGTGGCAACGGCCTGCACCGGGCCTAAAGAGATACTCATTGAGCCGGCCCATGGCCACTTGGTGGCTATTGGCAATGCTCCCGCACTTGCCGAGGCGATCAATGCGGCCCTCGATAATCCCGGTGATCCGCGTCCGCGGCGGGAACGGGCCAATCAGTTTTCATTTGATGCGCGGGTGCCGGCATATGAGGCACTCATAACAGACGTCATGGCCGGTCAAGGTCCGCAGCCTGGGCTGCTGTCGCAGGTCTGGAAAAATTCGGCACTGACCTTCGCCGTTTCAAATGGATCCCATGAGCTTGACATCCTCACCCGCCTCTGACGGTAAACTCCAAAAGGTCTACCTCGACCAGACTCACCTGGGCCGGCACGTCACGGGCATTGAGCGTATTGCCATAGAGCTTTTCGAAAAGCAGGCCTTTGCCGGAACCGTTTTGGTGCCCGTGCGTTCAAGTGGCGTGCTCTCGATGATTATCAAGCAGCAGATTTGGCTTCCGTTGCTGGCATTGATGAACCCTTCTGCAAAATTTGTGTTCCCGGGCTTTCCGCCTTCGCCACTATTCGTGTTTGCACGTAACCGCGCCTATCACTATGTCCATGACCTCTTTCTTGTCACACGGCGTCAGGATTTGAATAACAAGGCCAGGCTTTACATGGCGTGGCCGTTCCGCATTGCAGTAACGAAGCTTCGTCATTTTCTCGTCAATTCTGAGAAAACGCGCAGCGAGCTGGTACCGTTCATTAAGCCGGATGCGTCCATAGTGCTCTACCGGCCAAGTGTGCGCAATGTCTTCGAACTTTCGCAACAGGATCGCGCGGAGCGCGGCGATGATTTGCAGCGTATCCGTGTCGTGTCAGTGGGAACCGTGGAGCCGCGAAAGAACTACATTGCAGCCGCAGATATTGTGGCGCGGCTCAACGTGCTTCATCCTGGTGGCGCCGAACTTCACATTGTGGGGCGCGCAGGCTGGGGGCCTGATGCAGACCACTTAAAGGAATTCCCGAACGTCACTGTGCACGGCTTTCTGCCTGCCGCTGACGCTAGGCGCGTAATTGAAGATGCCGACGTGTACTTGTGTACTTCGCACGATGAAGGTCTGGGGCTGCCGCTCCTTGAAGTGCAGTATGCGGGCCTGCCCGTTGTGGCGCCCGGCCAAGCCGTATTCCGCGAGGTGCTGGGTTCTGCCGCGACATTTATTGAACCCAGAAATCCTGACGAGTGCGCAGCCAGAATTCTGACGCTGTTGTTGCAAAACGGTTGGCGCGCACGCTCGCTCGGGGAGGCGCTCGCCAATGTGACGCGCTGGAACGGGCTTGCGGCAGAAGACTTTGAACGGGCGCGGCAGCTTTTTGCCGCTGCCTCGGCGGCCCCGCACAGCGATGCAGCCGCCAATCCTGCTTTGCGATCATGAGCCGCCCCGGCGGCTATCCGATGTCGCGGCGCTCGCTGTTAAAGGCAGCCGGGCTCGCGCTGGCAGGAAGCGGTATTCCGCCCCATGCGGCATGGTCTGCAGGGGCCGATGAGCCGGGATTGAGCGCGTTGGCAGCCGCCAAGGGGCTGATGTTTGGCGCTTCATTTGCCAGTCACGAACTCGATCGCGACTACGCTTCTCAATACGCCGCAATCTATGAGCGCGACTGCGCCGTACTAACGACCGAACTTGAATTGAAACTGCCCATTCTGCGGCCCGATGCCGGCACAATTGACTTCGCACCCGCTGACAGGTTTTTCAGTTTTGCGGAAAAGTCCAAAAAGAAGGTTCGCGGTCACACACTGATTTGGAACGACTACCTGCCGGAATGGATCAGTCGCCTAGATGCGGGTGAAGTGGAGCGTCTGCTGGAGACGCACATTGAAACCGTCATTGGCCGATACCGCGATCGTGTCTGCTCGTGGGATGTCGTCAACGAACCGGTCGCTCCTTGGGACAGGCTGCCGGGCAAACTGCGCAAGGGTGCATTCTATTCAGCGATGGGCGAGAACTATATTGCCCGCAGTTTCGCGATTGCGCGAATAGCGGCACCAAAGGCCCAACTGGTTCTCAATGAAGCCCAGACTGAGAGTGACGACGAGAACGGCCAGACTTTCCGCATCGCGCTGCTAGCACTCCTAAAGCGCCTCAAGGACAGCGGTGCCCCTATCGACGCTGTTGGTCTGCAGTGTCATCTCGACTCGGCCCGCCCCTACGATTTTCCGCGCTTTGCAGCCTTCGTCGAGGAAATCGCTGCGCTTGGCTACGAGATCGCCATCACCGAACTCGACGTCAACGATCATGCCTTCCCAGACGATATAGAAGAGCGGGATGCCAAGGTGGCCGGTATGTATCGCCGGTTTTTGGCAGCCGTTCTGCCCATTAAGGCTGTGCGCACGCTGACACTTTGGCAGATGGCCGATCACACGAGTTGGGTCTATTATCAGAATGCCGCCAAGACCCCGGAGGCGGCGCGTCATCCCCGGCCGCTGATTTACGACGCGAACTTCAATCGCAAGCCGGCGTGGTTTGCGCTGGCTCAAGCCTTCGAGACCATGGCGGCGCGCTGATCAGGGCGCTACTCAGCCGCTTAATTTCAGCGCCGCCGAGCGAGTCAGCGGCCCGGCGCCATAGCGTGCGCGTTGAATCTGGCGGTGATTTTCGTAGCACTTTGCAAGTTGCCGCTCGGGCGTGAAATCGCTGATTGAACTTGCAACACCTTGCGGCGTGATGGCGCCGGAAAGCATCTGGGCGCGCACGTTGGCAAACGCATCCGACAGCCTGTCCGCCATATCGTCTTCGCTGTCCGAGCGTGCAACCAGCGCTCCGCTCAAGCCGTCGCGAATGACGCTGGCAAGCTGCGGCAAGTGAATGGCACACACCGGACGCCCGCTGCCAAGTGACTCCAGAACTGAGAAGGGCATGCCTTCGAATTCCGATGTCAGGATGCCGGCATGGACATGAGAGAGCACTTCAGCAACGCCCGCCGCACTCTTGAAGCCATGCAATACGGAAATATCCTGGATCGCCTGGAATTCGGCAAAGCGATTGGGGTCGCTGGTGCCCATGTAATGAAATTCGACGCCCGCCCCTATTTTTTCGCGCAGCCGCTGCACGGTCTTGAACATCAGCGAAGGTACCTTGAATAGATCGAGGCGGCCGGCAAAAGCAATGCGGAATGTCCCGTCAATGGGGAACGGCGTTGGTGCAAAGGTCTTGGTATCGACCCAAGTTGATAGGGTATCGATCTTATGGGCGGATCCCGGGTACGTGGCGCGGATGCGTTCGGTGATGATCGGATTGACGCACAGGAACTTGTCGCAGGTGGCAACGGCCAGCTTTTCGTTGACGTTATGGACGTAGCGATAGCTCTTGAGGAGGCTGTCCATTTTGAGTTTGGGAGCGCCCTCGCCGTGCAGCATCTGCACGAACGGAACGTTGAGCGCGCGTACCAGGGGAGCAAACTCGACGCGCTGCAGGTCGACACTGGTGGGCGTTTGTTTGAGAGTGCGGCGGACCATGGTCAGATGCTTGATCAGGCCTTTCATGAACTGGAAGTTGATAGAGTCGCCGAGTTTCTTGGCGGCCTCGCGGGCCTTGTCGTCGGGGAAATGCAATACGGGCAGGAAATCATAGGATTTTCCGCGGAACGTCTGTTTGGAAACCTGCCCCAGCGTCTGATCGCCGATGGCATCGACGCCGATCATCAGAAACGAAAAGTCATCGGGCGCGAAGGCCAGCATATCGCGAATAAAAGTCTCTAAACCGCCAACCTTGGACCCGCGCGGGTCGAACGAATGGATGACGCAAAGGCGATGGTGCATGGGGACTGGCTCGTTGTCTGGCATTTTTACTTTTCTAGCTGGCGCGTTGCAGTTTACCGGTTAGGCTAGCAAGGGCATGCCGGGTTATCGCGGGGTAAACGACGCACAGCGCCACTGCATAAACAATGCCGCCAAGCGCGACAGCGATCGTTAGTGAGGCCGGTGTGGGTGCTGGCGCGAAAGTCTTAACCGCCATCACCATGGCGGCGGTTGCCGCGCCGGTGCGGACAATGCCGGAAACGGGCAGGGCAAAGCCGTAACGGCGCCAACCCCACACGGATGTGGTCAACAGTCCGATCGCCGAGCCAAGAGCGGCACCGGCTACCGCTCCAGTCAGTCCGTCTAGCCACAACCCCACGGCCACACCGATTAACGTGGCTGTTGCGTCGGCGATGTCATTGAAGACGGGAATGTTTGGCTTTTCATGCAGCAAAAAGACGTGCTGCGCGAAGTGCTGCCGGATGTTGCGCAACGCGCCGCAAACAAGCGCCAGGGGCAAAACGGCTTTAGTCATGTCGCGATAACTGTCTGCAACGGTCAGGTCGATGAGCGGGCCGGAGATGGCCCAAAGGCCAGCCGTTGCGGGCGCCAACGTTGCAATCAAGAGCACGCCATTGCGCACCAGCTGGTCTTGTCCGCTGGCGATGCCTTCGTCACGGGCTTTGCGCACGGCCAGCGGAAATCCGGCAACTGCAACCATCATGGCGGCAAAGGCGGCGGCGCGCAGGCCCAAGCCCCAACCCACGGTGACAAGGCCGACATCTTCGGCCCCGCGGGCGGCTTCGACGATGAACCGCAATCCATTGTTGGCAAGCCAGACGATTGCGCCGCCGACCAACAGCGGCAGTCCATAGATGATGGCGCCACGCAACACCTCTGGCGAAGCGGCGAGCGGATGACGCCCGAATTGAAGGCGCATCATGGCAATGATGAGTGCCAAGCCCTGGGCCAGCGCATAGCCGGCAAGCAGTGTCGCTGCCGTGGGCGTAAACAGGGTTACAAGAACAAGCCCGATGGCAAAGCCAAGCACCGGCCAGAAGATCTGCAACACGGAGTAGGTCAGCGTGTCGTGTTCGGCGCGTGCACGATCACTTAGGTGGGTCGAGAGGCCCCGGCTCAAAGTATAGGCGACAGCGGTTGCCAAAAGTGCCGGTGTCCAGGCTGCGCCGATGACGAACGTCAACAGCCATACGATCACTATCGACACTGCGGACGCAGCGATCAGGGCTGCCAACTCGGTATCGAGAAAGCGTTGGCGCGATGCCGCATCTGAACTGGGATCGAAATAGCGGACCGTGTAGAGGCTGAGCCAAGAGGTGGTGCCGACAAAAATCAGTTCCTGCGCGGCCGTGAGCAGAGCGAAAACGCCCATTTCGGCCGGTGGCAGAAAGTGCGTCCACGCCACCATCGAAATGAGCTGGAACACCGGCCCTAGAACCTGGGCCGGCAGATATAAAAGGGTTTGCCGGTACAACATCTAGAAGTGGGGGCCTGCTGGTGTCCTGATTTCGAACAAATTGGCGTCAATTCTGGGCGCGGTGCGACCGCACGGCTGATGGCAGTTCGCGGCCCAACTCAGTGTCAGCCTCTGTTTACGCCATTTTGCCCGGCAATGAGGCGTCTTGCTGTCTCGCTTGAGTTGTCCTAAAGCGAGTTCTGTGCCCGTCTGCCTGTCGCGACCTGCGAGAGGCCAACTTTTGACGGCAAATGCCGGCTTAGCACAGTGGTAGTGCACCTGATTTGTAATCAGGGGGTCGCAGGTTCAAATCCTGCAGCCGGCACCACAATATCAACGGGTTAGCAAGTTTTTCTGAAAGAACATTGCAAGATTTACGAGTGGGATAAAGCCGGACGTCCGGCTTTTTGCCTCGATTCTTTGGCGCCCGCCTTCAAGGCTTTCGCCGTCATGCTGTCGACGGCCTGCTTGCAGTCGAGCGCCAGGGCCACCAGCAGCCCGGTCGTTTTTTAGTGCATCCGGTATCGGCTTGGTCGCAATCGATTTGAACTTTTAACGCGTGAGCAGCATGGCGTAGTTTTGTTCCGGGATCACCAAGCAGCCGGTGGTATCGTAGGTAGACTGCGGATTGAATGTGAAACCGGGCGACTTGGAAAACGCGATCGGATTTGCGAGGTCCTCGACCGGCAGTTGCCCAAGCGTCCCATGGTTTTCGCTGGTATTGGGAATTGCTGCGCGTGCGGGCTGCGGATGGCATGCCAACCCATTGTTCAATGCGCTCACCAGGCTATAAAAAAACGGCCCAACTATCCATCGAACCTCACGCGAGCTTCCTCTCGCGTGAGCGGGTTCTTTCATTTTTTAAACGAAGCTCGAGCAGTAGGTGCGTGACAGCTCTTGGCCGAAATCCTCCACGGCTGGCGGCTCAGTCTCGGGAAGCATGGGCCCGGCCCATTCGCAGCAGGCTCTCTACTTAGAGACTGGCACTATTCGACGACCGTAGTTCGGCAATGCCTATCGGAATTCGATCTTGGTGAAGCGGTGCGCGCCGGCGGTAACCGGTGTCAGGGCCGAGTATGGGATCGGACGAAGCACTGAGGCGTCGGGTGGTACCGCCAGAGCGTTTAAGTCGGTTTCATGCAATGTGCCCGACAGGTTGCCATCTTCAGCGAGTGTCAGCTTGAAGTAGAGGCCATTCCAAGCGTCGATGCCGTAACCCTGTTGCGGCTTGAACAAGAATAATAACGCGTATTCAAGATCGGCTAGGTCATCGGGTGTAATCCGCCCCTTAACGGCATAAGGGTAAGCGAGATGACACCACATTTCTTTGACATCGGGCAGGCAACGGAACGGCCGCATCGATAAAAACTCGTCTTTGAATTCTGGCGCGTCGAGAACGACATTGATCTTGGCTCCGTCAGCGTCGGGTATCAGTTCGACAGAACCCAGCAACTGCCTAGTGCCATCGTTTGCGACGAGAATAATAGCCTTCTGCCCTTGGGGTAACGAGTTGGCCGCCGCTGGTTGGGCGAGATAACCGAGCAGCAATAAGATCACCCAGACGCAGGTGCTGCAAGTGTTCCGGCTCTGATGCTTCGTACCCTCAGCGTCAGCCCGGAACCCTAGCCACTCTCTTGTTTGTGATCTGGATTCACAAACGCCTGCCGGCCTTCGCCCCCAAGCAAGCGTTTGAACCAGATCACTGGCTTGCCTCAGATCGCAATTTTGGCTGGTGGTCATGGCTTGAGCGCTCCGGACGCGGGTATGGGGTCATCGATTGCGCGCCCGGCGCCAGTGACGGGCACAGGCACAGGTTCCGCCTTGGCGAATGGGCGCTCGAAGTCGCGCCAGCCGTCGATCCCATCGGCATACCAGTAGATCGACGTGTACCCGTATGAGCTTGCCCGCTTGACGGCGTTCCAGCCCATCCAGCAATCCGCCTGGCAATAGATGAGGAGGGTGCGGGATCTGTCGCCGCCGGTCAGGCGAACAAGATTGCTTTTGAAGTAGTTTTCCATGACCGCGTCGAGGTGACCCTCGCCGACATTAGGCAGCCAAGTCGAACCTGGAATATTTTCATGTGGTTTGGCAATGCTCCAGTATCCCGTTTCACGGTCGAGGCCGGCGCCATCGGCTGCTAGCACGTCAACCAAAATGGCACCATTCTTGATGAGATCATCGACTTCTTCAATAAAGATGCGATGTCCGCCCGGTACTTTTGGCTCAACGGGACTGCGGTAGCGCGAAATGCGATACCCGGATGCACTATCAAATTCCAGTTCATCGGCGCTCGCTACTGGAGGCGGCGATACCGCAAGCATGGCTGCAACGAATACGAGCAGTGCCATCCAAATAATAGGGCGGCAATTATTCCGCATCGCTACCGCGTTTCGATTGATTTATCGCCCGCAACGTATTCGGGCGCAGGCCGGACAGCCACGCCCCACGGATATCTACCGACCTTGACCGACTTTACCGGCCGCAGACTTTTAACGTCGA
>JBEBJD010000218.1:0-2506 GCA_040080075.1 Hyphomicrobium sp.
TCGAGGCCGGCCTCAAGTGCGTTCAGGGCAAGGCCATCGTCAACTCGATCTCGATGAAAGAGGGCGAGGAGCAGTTTCTCGCGCAGGCCAAAAAGGTTTTGCGGTACGGTGCCGCCGTCGTCGTTATGGCCTTTGATGAGCAGGGCCAAGCCGACACCATCGAGCGCAAGGTCTCGATCTGCGCGCGCGCCTACAAATTGCTGACTGAAAAGGTTGGCTTCCCGCCCGAAGACATCATTTTCGATCCTAACATTTTTGCGGTCGCAACCGGCATCGACGAACACAACGGTTACGGGCTCGCCTTCATCGAAGCCGCGCGCCAGATCAAAGAAAAAATGCCACTGGTCCACATCTCGGGCGGGGTATCTAATCTATCGTTCAGCTTCCGCGGCAACGAGCCGGTGCGCGAGGCCATGCATTCGGTGTTCCTCTATCATGCCATTCAAGCCGGCATGGACATGGGCATTGTCAACGCCGGCCAGCTGGCGCTGTACGACGACATCCCGGCAGAGTTGCGCGAGCTGTGCGAAGACGTGGTACTCAATCGCCGCGACGACGCCACCGACCGCCTGCTCGAAGCCGCTCCGCGCTATAAGGGTGATGGCGCCAAGAAGGTCGAAAAGAACCTCGTATGGCGCGATGCGTCCGTGGAAGACCGCCTGTCTCACGCGCTGGTGCATGGCATTACCGAATTCATTGAATTGGATACGGAAGAGGCCCGGCAGAAGCTGCCAAAGCCCCTGCACGTCATCGAAGGCCCGCTGATGGCCGGTATGAACGTGGTTGGCGATCTGTTTGGCGCAGGCAAAATGTTTCTGCCGCAAGTTGTGAAGTCAGCGCGCGTCATGAAGCAGGCTGTTGCGTATCTGCAGCCCTTCTTGGAAGCCGAAAAGCGCGCCTCGGGTCTCACCGAAATGCCGCCCAAGGGCAAGATCCTGATGGCAACCGTAAAAGGTGACGTCCACGATATCGGTAAGAATATCGTTGGCGTCGTGCTTCAGTGTAATAATTATGAAGTCATCGATCTCGGCGTCATGGTACCGGCTGCCAGGATCCTGGAGACTGCGAAGAAAGAAAAGGTCGATATCATCGGCCTGTCAGGGTTGATCACGCCGTCTCTCGATGAAATGTGCTTTGTCGCCGCCGAAATGGAACGCGAAGGCTTTTCATGCCCGCTCTTGATTGGCGGAGCGACCACCAGCCGGGTTCACACCGCCGTTAAGATCAGCCCCAACTATGACCGGGGGCAAGCGCTTTACGTGCTCGACGCCAGCCGTGCCGTGGGTGTCGTGTCGAACCTGCTTTCGGAGACCGAGAGTGTTGGTTACGTCGAGGGCATCAAGGCCGAGTATATAAAGGTGCGTGAGGCGCATCTTGCCAACGAGATCAAGAAGCAACGCATCACGCTTGCAACTGCTCGCGCCAACAACTTCAAGATCGATTGGGCGGCCTATAAGCCGGTAAAGCCAAGCTTCATGGGGCCGCGCACCTATGCCAACTACGATCTGGCAGGCCTGGTTCCGCTGATCGACTGGACGCCGTTTTTTCAGACTTGGGAGTTGCCGGGCCGCTATCCGCAGATCTTGAAGGACAACAAGGTTGGCGTCGAGGCGCAGAAACTGTTCAACGATGCGCAGGAGATGCTAGCGCGGCTGGTGGCGGAAAAGTGGGTGACGGCCAATGGTGTCGTGGGCTTCTGGCCGGCCAATAGCGTTGGCGATGATATCGAGCTTTACACCGGCGAGCCGCGTCACTCAAAACTTGCGACATTGCACACGCTTCGCCAGCAAATGGCGCGCGATCCCTCGCGTGACCGCGCGCATACGGCGCTGGCCGACTTCATCGCGCCCAAGGAGACCGGCGTTGCCGATTACATCGGCGGCTTTGCGGTTACGACCGGTATCGGTGAGGAAGAGGCCCTCGAAAAGTACTTCAAGAAAACCGACGACTATGGCCGGATAATCTTCAAGGCGTTGTGCGACCGCCTGGCGGAAGCCTTTGCTGAGGCCATGCACAGGCAAGTCCGCCGCGAATTGTGGGGCTATGCAAGAGACGAGAAACTCAGCCCAGAACAGCTGATTTTGGAAGAGTATGAGGGCATCCGCCCGGCACCCGGCTATCCCGCCCAGCCCGACCACACCGAGAAGGCAACGCTGTGGACGCTGATGGATGCCGAAAACGCAGCCGGTATTAAATTGACCGAAAGCTATGCCATGTGGCCGGGTTCGGCCGTGTCGGGCCTCTATTTTGGCAATCCTGAAAGCCATTACTTTGGCGTCGGCAAGGTCGAGCGCGATCAAGCCGAAGACTACGCCAAACGCAAGGGATGGACCTTGATTGAAGCCGAGCGCTGGCTGGCGCCGGTGCTCAACTACGATCCGGTTGCCACGCGCGGCGCCAAGGTAGCGTGATTGGAAGACACGGAGCTTAGGGCCGTTCAGGTTTTAGTGGAATCGTGGAACGGCCCTGGCTCTCTGGCTTGTCGTGCTTCTTTCGGGAAAACCGC
>JBEBJD010000005.1:0-11570 GCA_040080075.1 Hyphomicrobium sp.
GCATAGGCGTTGCCGCGGTTGAAGTATGGCGCGCTGGATGCTGGATCGAGCTCTATGGCCTTTGTGTAGTCGGCAATCGCCCGGTCGTGGTCGCCCTTGGCACCATAGCTACTGCCGCGGTTGTCATAAGCGTCAACCGATTCCGGATCGAGCTCAATGGCCTTGGTACAGTCGGCGATCACCCGGTCATGGTCGCCCTTGGCGCCGTAAGCAGCCGCGCGATTGGAGTAGACGACAGCAGATTTCGTGTCCAACTCGATGACCTTGGTGTAGTCGGCGATCGCCCGGTCGTGGTCACCCTTTTTCATGTGGGCGTTGCCACGACGATTGTAGACGCGCGCGTCGTTCGGGTCGAGTTGGATGGTCTTTGTGTAGTCGGCGATGGCCCGTTCCTGGTCGCCCTTGTCGGAATAAGCGTTGCCGCGGTGCAAGTAGGGGTCAGCGAATGCCGGGGCGAGTTCGATGGCTTTGGTGTAGTCGGCGATCGCCCGGTCGTGGTCGCCCTTCAGTCCATAGCGGTTGCCGCGATTGTTGTGGGCCTGAACGTGTTCCGGGTCGAGTTCGATGGTTTTTGTGTAGTCGGCGATTGCCCGGTCGTGGTCACCCGTGCGGGCATAGGCGTTGCCGCGGTTGAAGTATGGCGCGCTGGATGCTGGATCGAGCTCTATGGCCTTTGTGTAGTCGGCAATCGCCCGGTCGTGGTCGCCCTTGTTGGAATAAGCGTTGCCGCGGTTCAAGTAGTTCGATCTGTTAGTCGGATCGAGTTCCATGGCCTTGGTGAAGTCGGGGATCGCCCGGTCATAGTCGCCCTTGCTGAAATAGGCATTGGCGCGGAAAAAGTAGAAACGCGGTTCGCGTGGACTCTGGCGAATTGCCTCATCGCAGGCCAAAATACCCGCATCACCCTTTGCCTTCACACAATCGTCCTCGGAGTCCGCCAAGGCGAGCATCGGAAAGAGTAGCACGAACGTGACGGTAAGGATGACCTTCAACACCACCGTTCCCCCCCCCATTGCACACTGCGCAAATCGTTGACGTTATGAACTCGGCCAGCTGGCCAATCCGCTGTTTTCTCGAGCCCGGTCTGACAAGCCCAATCAAGCCCGCAGTAGAATGCCATTCGCGCCCCATTGTCCCTTGGCCAAAGGGGGCCCGGTGATCCAACTTCCTCTTGCGTACCAGACAGTTTCGTGCGGGAGAAGGACATATCGTGGCCCGGTTTCGCCATAGCGCCGGAGAGCAGTTGGCCCCGTTCTGGGAGGCTACATGCAGGGAAAGCCGGCAAAGGCGAATTGTGCGGGGCTATGCGTGGGACGATCCGAATACATGCCCGCCTGCTTGCTCAGAGTTGCGCACTGGCACGATGGCGTTCTGCGTCACGGCCCGCCCATATTGATCGGTCTACTTCGATAGCAGCCCCTTCTGCTGCGGACATCCTCCGCAGCCAAGCCTAGCTCGTCAGCGCCAATGCGGCTGAAGCCCGCAAATGTCTACGACCTGCCCAGTAGGCTACCGAGGGCCGGTATCGGATCTCGATGCGCTTCGGCCGACATCCCTATTTTCCGGAACAAGTCTGCAAGTCCCCTTTCCGGTCGTTGCGTTGTCTTGCCATCGGCGGTGATGGCATCATCTGTCGCGAGTTAAGGAGGGGTTCATGAACATGACGATCCAGCACTGGTCCTTCCGAGTGCGATTGCTCTTAACGCTTGCCGCGATGGTGTTCTGTGCATTTCCGGCATTGGCGCAGAGGGCAGGCGGCGACACCGCCATCAAAAGAATCATCCCTCACAATCGACCAGGAAAGGAGACCTGCTTTGAAGGCAGCTTCGGCGACAAGGCGGTCGACATGCAGCAATGGCCGACGTACGCCGAACAGATACGGCCCACCATCGATGCCGGCGGCAAGCCATTGGCCGCAGCGACTATGCAGGACCGTCCCAACCAGTCCATTTCTCATGTGGCGCTGTATCTCAATTATACGAACGGGCGGCGGGCCCGCAATGAAAGCTGGGATTTCAGCTTCACTGTGGGAGTGACTTCCCCCAGTCTAGGCAAGGAACTGTTTGCGAGATCGGGATGTGCGTGGTCCGGTTGGGATTATGAAAAGGAGAAAGAGATCGCCCCGGAGTTCATGCTCGCCTGCTGGGTCGAATGTGACGGCGGCGGCATGCGCGCCGTGCGCATCCCTGGAACGGCAAGCATCAATCTCTTCTTCGACAGGCTCAAAATGCAGGCCGGATGCGAAGGAGGCGGAATCTACGGGATTGGCACGAGCGAAGCAAAGGTCGCGTTCCGGCTCGAACGCGCGCCGCTTGGCGTCTGCAAGGCCCTAAAGGCCTGGGACAGAGATTGAAGGCACGAGCAGGCCAGAACGTCCGCTTGCCATCGGCGCACTGAGACTCCGCCGGTGACCGGTACGCAACGAGTCAAATCCCGCAATTTATAGCGCGCACAAAAAAAGCCCGGGATTGCTCCCGGGCTTGATATGTTGGTGTCTGCCCCCGGTCAGACACTTGACTTGTTGTGCGCGGTGTCCGGCGCGAAGCGTCAGACACCAACCCCTTAAACCGAATAATACATATCGTACTCGACAGGATGCGGTGTCATTTCGTAGCGCATGTTTTCTTCCATCCGCAGTTCAATGTAGGCATCGATCATGTCGTCGTTCATGACGCCACCAGCCTTGAGGTAGGCGCGGTCCTTGTCGAGGCAATCAAGAGCCTCGCGAAGTGATCCGGCAACCGTCGGGATCTTGGCGAGTTCGGCTGGCGGCAGGTCATACAAGTTCTTATCCATCGGGTCGCCCGGGTGGATCTTGTTCTGAATGCCGTCGAGGCCCGCCATGAGCATGGCGGTGAACGCGAGATAGGGGTTGGCGCCGGGATCGGGGAAGCGGATCTCGATGCGCTTTGCCTTGGGGTTGGTCACGTGCGGAATGCGGCACGAGGCCGAGCGGTTGCGCGCCGAGTAGGCGAGCAGCACGGGGGCTTCGTAGCCGGGCACCAAACGCTTGTAGGAATTAGTCAGCGGGTTTGTGAACGCGTTGATCGACTTGGCGTGTTTGAGAATGCCGCCGATGTAGAACAGGCACATTTCCGAAAGGTCGGCATACTTGTTGCCGGCAAACATCGGCTGGCCGCCCTTCCAGATCGACTGGTGGACGTGCATGCCCGAACCGTTGTCGCCAAAGATGGGCTTGGGCATGAAGGTTGCCGTCTTGCCGTAAGCCTGGGCAACCTGATGCACCACATACTTATAGATCTGCATGTGGTCGGCCATCTGGATCATGGGGCCGAACTTGACGCCCAGCTCGTGCTGAGCCGAGGCCACTTCGTGGTGGTGCTTCTCAACCGTAACGCCCATTTCGGTCAGGACCGAGAGCATTTCAGACCGGATGTCCTGGCAGCTATCGATCGGCGGCACGGGGAAGTAGCCGCCCTTGACGCGCGGGCGATGGCCGAGGTTGCCCATTTCGTATTCGGTGTTGGAGTTTGTCGGCAGCTCCGCACTGTCGACCTTGAAGCCAACTTGATACATGTCGGTTGAGAACTTGACGTCGTCGAAAATGAAGAATTCAGCTTCGGGTCCGAAATAGACGCTGTCGCCAATGCCCAACGAGAGCATGTAAGCTTCGGCCTTCTTGGCAATACCGCGAGGATCGCGCTCATAGAGCTGTCCGGTCGAGGGTTCGAGCACATCGCAGAATAGGGCGAGCGTGGTCTGGGCAAAAAATGGGTCGATATGGGCCGAAGTCGGGTCGGGTTTCAACAGCATGTCGGAGGCTTCGATGCTCTTCCAGCCGGCGATTGATGAGCCGTCGAAGGCATAGCCTTCAAACATGTCGGCGTCGACACACGACACATCGGCCGTGACGTGTTGCATTTTGCCTTTGGTATCGGTGAAGCGCAGGTCAACGAACTTAACTTCCTTGTCCTTGATCAGCTTCATCACGTCGTTAGCGGTCTTCATGGGCCTTCCCCTAATTACACACACATTCACGTCAAACCGATGGCTGGGCGGTGTGGATCATCCCGGCAGGTTGTGGCAGGTCTCTCTAACGAGAGTAATGGTTAGATGGCGGCTAGATCTAGATTGCGTCCTGTCCGGTTTCGCCAGTCCGGATGCGGATCGCATCTTCGATAGTGGATATGAAAATCTTGCCGTCGCCGATGCGGCCTGTTTTCGCGGCTTTTTGAATCGCTTCCACTGCTTTATCGAGCATCTCGTCGGCAAGCACGACTTCGATTTTCACTTTGGGGAGAAAATCCACAACGTATTCTGCGCCACGATACAGCTCCGTGTGTCCCTTCTGGCGGCCAAAGCCTTTGGCTTCGATGACCGTGATGCCTTGCAGACCAATTTCCTGCAACGCCTCTTTGACCTCGTCGAGCTTGAATGGCTTGATGATGGCTTCAATTTTTTTCATGAGTGTGAGCCCTTCGAGACGACTACCGTATATGACCTGTGCCACACGGGCGTGCCGCCACAGTGCCGTATGGGGCGCCGTGTGCCAGATCAGGCGTCGAATAGCACGCCTCGTGCCACAAGGTTAGCGCGAAACTGGTGCAATGTATTTCAATGGGTTAGCTTTGCGGCGCCAAAAGTTTAGGCGCCTAGGGCGCCTGAATCTGCCTAACAATTAATCGGAATGGTGGAAAAATGATCATCAAAAGCCCGCAGCCGGAGGCCGCCCATGATCACTCGAATGTGGGTCCGGCAGGGTACCAAACGGAACTATTGACGGGGGCTGAAATGACCCGCGCCGAAAAGCTGGCAGTGGCAGCGGGATTACCTTCGCTGAAATTGATGGAGTCTGCCGGCCAAGCGGTTGCGGAAGCGGCCGGGCGATTGGCGACGGCTGGAACTCGAGTCGCCGTGTTGTGTGGCCCGGGCAACAATGGCGGCGATGGATTTGTGGCCGCAAGGTTCCTCAAGGAGCTGGGTTTTGGCGTGCGCTTGGCGCTGCTTGGGCCCCTCAGCGCACTGAAGGGCGATGCGGCAGCAATGGCTGCGCGCTGGGAAGGGTCTATCGAAGAACTCAACTCTGCGTCGCACGACGGGGCCGGCTTAATCATCGACGCACTGTTCGGAGCGGGCTTGTCGCGCGCCATAGACGGGACGGTTGCCGCGGTCGTTGCCGCAGTCAATTCGTCGGGAAGGCCGGTCCTGGCCGTTGACGTGCCGAGCGGGCTCGATGGCACGGCAGGTGGTCCGGCTGGGCCCGTGGTGAAGGCAACGCACACGATTACGTTTTTTCGCAAGAAACCGGGACATGTGCTGATGCCGGGCCGTATGCTGTGTGGGTTCGTGCATGTCGCGGATATTGGTATTCCGGCTTCGGTGCTGAGTGAGATCAATCCCATGACCCACGAGAACACGCCGTCGTTGTGGCTGCCGCAGTTCCCCTGGCCTAAGCCCGATGGTCACAAGTACCACCGTGGACATGCGGTTGTTGTTTCGGGATCCGCCGAAACAAGCGGGGCTGCACGGCTGGGGGCGCGTGGAGCCTTAAGAATTGGCGCCGGGTTGGTGACATTGATCGGGAATGCCGCGGCGACCGCTATCAATGCCGCGCACACCAACGCCGTCATGGTGCGCCGGGTGGAGGGGACAGAAGGGCTTGCAGAGTTCCTGCAGGATAAACGGCGCAATGCTGTCCTGATAGGACCTGGCGCCTCGGTTGGGGAAGAAACGGCAGGCGATGTGCTGGCAATCTTGGCTTCTGAGGCGCGCACGGTTCTCGATGCCGATGCCTTGTCCTCGTTTGTGATTGAGCCCAGTTCAGCACTTGAGCAACGGGCGGGATTTGGATTTCTGCGTGGTGTGCATGCGTCTGCGCGAGCGCCGGCTGCGCTCTATGATGCTATCAAATCTCGCACAGCGCCTGTCGTGCTGACGCCCCATGGTGGTGAGTTCAGGCGGCTGTTTGGTGAGTTGGCAGGGTCAAAGCTCGATCAGGCGCGCGCGGCCGCTAAAATGAGCGGCGCGGTCATTGTGTTCAAAGGTTCCGACACCATCATCGCCCACCCCGATGGCCGCGCTGCCATTAATGCCAACGCGCCGCCGTGGTTGGCGACAGCGGGCTCTGGAGATGTCCTAGCTGGGTTCATCGCCGGTCTGTTGGCTCAGGGTATGCCAGCATTCGAGGCAGCGAGCGCTGCTGTGTGGCTGCATGGCGAATGCGCCAACGTATTCGGGCTTGGATTGATTGCAGACGATTTACCCGAGGTTTTGCCGAGGGTGTTGTCGCGGCTTCATGGGTTGGGTTAGGCGCGATAAGCGCTGCAACCCAACGCTTTTCAGGCCAGCGCCAGACTCGTTGGGTTACGGACACCGGCCTGACCCAATCCATTGCTCACGAACTTTATACCTTCAAGACCACCTTGCCGAAATGGGCGCCGCTTTCCAAATGAGCAAGTGCCTTGGGGTAGTCGCTGAAGGCAAACACACGGTCGACCACGGGCCGCATTTGATGCAGCGCTATTGCCCGGTTCATGTCTTCGAACATGGCGCGGCTGCCGACGAAGATGCCCTGCAGGGTGATGTTTTTCATCAACAGCCCCATGGGATCGATCTGGCCGCCGGTCAGCACGCCGATCAGCGAAATGCGCCCACCTGTGCTGACCGCCTGCATCGATTGCGGTAGGGTTCCAGCCCCGCCGACTTCAACCACATGATCGACGCCCATGCCACCTGTCAGATCGCGTACAGCACGGCCCCAGTTGAGAGTTGATTTGTAGTTGATGGTGTCTGATGCGCCGAGTGCGCGAACCCGCTCAAGTTTAGCATCACTGCTCGACGTTGCGATGACGCGGGCGCCAATCATCTTGGCAAACTGCAAGGCAAACAGCGATACGCCGCCCGTGCCCTGTACAAGAACCGTATCGCCTGCCTTCAACCCGCCAGACGAGACGAGCGCATTCCAGGCCGTAACAGCCGCGCACGGCAGCGTGGCCGCTTCTTCATCCGTTAAGTGAGCCGGCACGTGAACGAGCCCATTTTGATCGAGCACCACTTGCTCTGCGGCAAGACCGGGAATGGCCCCGCCAAGAGCGCTCTTCGATTTGGCATCGTCATTGCCGCCTTCAATCCAGGCCTGCATGAAGGCACCGGCGACGCGATCTCCGGGTTTCACGCGGGTCACGCCTTCGCCCACTGCAACCACATCGCCAACACCGTCAGAAAGTGTCTGGAACGGTAGCGGCAACTTGGGATTATACTGCCCGCGCACCATCATCAGGTCGCGGTAATTGAGCGACCATGCGCGCATCTTGATAAGGGCCTGCCCGTGGCCCGGAACGGGCGCAGGGCGATCCGCCATAGCCAATTTGTCAATGCCAAAGCCGCCGGTCAGTTCGAAGGTTTTCATGTGAGGGGTCCGTGTCTGGGGTATCCGGAGGGTGATTATCAGGGGCCCGCGAGAGGTAATTAGTGTAGCTTACCCTCTCAGTGCCGTCATGTGTGGACGGCACCCGTTTGGCAAGGCACCCGTTTGGCAAGGGGCCCGTTTGGCAAGGGGGATGTCGCCGGCATGGATCGGTTGCGTCAATATTTGACGATCAAAACTGGACATGGGCTCATGAAGCGTTTGGCGTCAAGTTCGGGGGCGCCGTCGAATTGGCAGCAATGCGGGCCGAACAAAAACACTAAACAGCAATTTATTCGCAAGTTCGGCGGTTGTGCAGCACTTCGCGGGCAGTCTGTGATCCCACCTATTCCACAACATCTCCCCACAAATCCGTTTCATCGGAATGGGTGATGCGGGCACTGAGGATGTCGCCAGGTTTTGCGGTGCCTTCGCCGTTCAAGAATACGCTGCCGTCGATTTCGGGCGCGTCCCACTTGGATCGGCCAACTGCGCCTTCCTCATCCACCTCGTCAATGATGACATCGATCACGCGGCCAACTTTCTCAGCCAGGAGTACTTCTGACACTTCTTGCTGCACTTGCATGAAGCGGTGCCAGCGGTCGTCCTTCACTTGTTCGGGCACGGCGCCATCTAGATCGTTGGCTTTGGCGCCCTGGACGGGCTCGTACTTGAAGCACCCTGCACGGTTGATGCGGGCCTCGCGCAACCACTGCAAAAGGAATTCGAAGTCGGCTTCTGTCTCCCCGGGGAAGCCGACTATGAACGTTGAGCGCACGGCAAGATCAGGGCAAACCTTGCGCCACTCCGCGATGCGAGCCGCGGTTTTCTCCTGATGTGCGGGACGGCGCATGGCCTTCAATACGCTAGGCGAGGCATGTTGGAAGGGTATATCGAGGTAGGGGAGGATCTTGCCCTCGGCCATCAGCGGGATCAGGTCATCGACGTGCGGATAGGGGTAGACATAGTGCATGCGCACCCACGCACCCAGCTCGCCGAGAGCTTGACTTAAGTCGAGAAACCGGGCCTTGAGCGGCGCGCCTTTCCACGGGCTTTCGGCATATTTAATGTCGAGTCCATAGGCTGAGGTGTCTTGGCTGATGACAAGTAGCTCTTTGACCCCCGCCTTCACCAGTTTTTCCGCTTCTGCCATAACGTGATTTGCGGGGCGGCTTGCGAGATTGCCGCGTAACGATGGAATGATGCAGAACGAGCAGCGGTTGTTGCAGCCCTCGGAAATTTTCAAATAGGCGTAGTGGCGTGGCGTCAGGCGCAGGCCTTCGGGCGGCACCAGATCGACGTAGGGGTCATGTAGCGGCGGTACGGCATCGTGTACCGCCGACACCACTTGCTCGTATTGATGCGGGCCGGTGACGGCCAGCACGCCGGGATGTTCGGCGCGTATGCGGCTCTCTTCTACTCCCATGCACCCCGTGACGATGACGCGGCCGTTTTTGGCCATGGCTTCGCCGATAGCGTCCAGGCTCTCGGCCTTGGCGGAATCGAGAAACCCGCAGGTGTTCACGACCACGACATCGGCGCCCGCATAATCGGCGGCAACCGCATAGCCTTCCGAACGAAGTTTGGTGATGATGCGCTCTGAATCGACGAGCGCCTTGGGGCAGCCAAGCGACACGAACCCGACCTTCGGAATGGAGCGCGTTTTGCTTGGGGCACTGGCATTTTCTGCGCGCCGGATATTGGGTTCGCTGTGGGTTAGCTTGGCGGCTGCAGGGCTGATCATTTTAGCGGTCATGGACACTCGGGGCAATAGGATGAACTCTCCGCCTAGCACAGACAACGCTTGGCCGCTAGAATTGGCCAGAAATGTGTTGGTTTGCCGCAATGCTCGATCGCAGCCTCCTGTTCAATCTGCCGCCTACACGGCTCAGTGAGGGCGTGATAACCCTCGTTTCATGCTCATTGACCATCACTGCCATATTGACCGGCCTGAATTCGCGCACGACCGCGACGGCGTCGTCGAGCGCGCCCACGCAGCCGGCGTGGGCGCTATGATCAATATATCAACCCGCATCCGGCGCATAGCCGAAGTGGTTGAAATGGCCGAAGCCTACCCGCACGTTTTCGGCTCCGTTGGCACGCATCCGCATAACGCGCACGAGGAACTCGATATCACGGCCGCTGAGATCGTGCGGCTATCGAAGCATCCAAAAATTGTTGCGATTGGCGAAGCGGGCCTAGATTATTTCTACAAACACTCGACACCGGCCGCACAAGAAGAAGGGTTTCGCAATCACATACAGGCTGCGCGCGAAACCGGCTTGCCGCTTGAAATCCACACGCGCGACGCCGATGCCGACACGATTGCCATCCTCGAAGACGAGTACGCCAAGGGCGCGTTCCCCGCCGTCTTGCATTGTTTCACGGGCGGGCGCGAGTTGGCGATGCGTGCGGTAGAGCTAGGGCTTTATGTTTCTTTCTCGGGCGTCGTGTCGTTCAAGAAGTCGGACGCGTTGCGCGCCATCGCCAACGAAGTGCCGCTCGATTGCGTTCTGATCGAGACTGATGCGCCGTTCTTGGCACCCGATCCGTTCCGCGGCAAAACCAACGAGCCGGCGTATGTGGTGCACACTGCCAAAGCTTTAGCGGCATCGCGTGGCATTCCGTTTGATGCGTTTGCCAAGGCAACGACTGATAACTTCTTCCGGCTCTACACCAAGGTCGATCGCAAAGCGGTGGAAGCTGCAGCCGGTCAGAGTGGCGCATGAGCCTGCGGGTTACGATCCTTGGCTGTGGCTCCTCGGGCGGCGTGCCCCGCCTGGGCCCCATGTGGGGGCAGTGCGATCCGTCCAATCCGAGAAACCGGCGCCGCCGCTGTTCCATTCTCGTTGAGAGCCGCACCAAGGCGGGTTGTACGACGGTGCTGGTCGATACCTCTCCGGATTTGCGCGAACAGTTACTGTCGGTGCGTGCCGCTCATCTCGACGGCGTGCTTTACACCCATGATCATGCCGATCACACGCATGGTATCGACGATCTGCGCATGGTCGCGTACGCCATGAAGGCTCGGATTGCCTGCTACTTCGACGCACCGACACTCGACAGTCTTGTAACGCGGTTTGCGTATTGTTTTGAACAAAAGGAGGGCTCGGGCTATCCGCCAATTTTGACGTCTCATTTGATGGAGCCGGACGTGCCAGTAAAGATCAACGGTGCAGGTGGCGTGATTGAAGTCTTGCCAATTTCCCAGATGCACGGTGATATCCCATCACTTGGGTTCCGTTTTGGCAACATCGCCTATTCGCCCGACATCAGTTCGCTGCCGGAGAACTCCTTCGCGCGTCTCGAAGGGCTCGATGTTTGGATTGTGGATAGTTTGCGCTATACCGCGCACGCGAGCCATTTCAGCGTCAAACAGGCTCTCGCCCACATCGAACGCTTGAAGCCTAAACGCGCCATACTCACCCATATGACCAGCGATCTCGATTATGCCAAACTTAAACGCGACCTGCCCGAGGGTGTTGAGCCTGCCTTCGATGGCATGGTGATCGAGGAGTAAGGCTCGGATTTGCCTCGGTTCAGACTAGAGTGCTTGGCGATCCGATGGAATCGGATCGGCGCTCTAATCTATTGTTTTGTCGCATTTTCTACGAAGAACCGGGATCCACTTCGAAGGACAAGTGCTCTAGACGCGCGCAAAGCGCACTTCTAATTGTCTTTGCCATCCGGCCGGTCGTGCCCATTGGATACCAATGCTGCCTGCAACTTGCCCCCGCTCTTCACCCACTCGCGATAGCGCACGACCGCGCCGTTGATTTGCGAGGAAGGCAAAGCGAGCTCGATGACAAGTGGTGCAACATCCTCTGGCGTTGGCAAGGTCATGGGATCTTCGCCAGGGAACGCTTTCGAGCGCATTCCGGTGCGAATGCCGCCAGGGTCGAGGGTCGCAATGCGAATGGGTGTATTTTCAGATTCGGCGGCATAAGTAGCGGCCAGCGCCTCCAGCCCCGCCTTGGCGACAGCGTATGGACCCCAATAGGCATTTTTTCCGTGCGCTGCCCGTGACGTTACAAAGATCACGCGCGCACCAGCTGCCTTATGCAGCAAAGGATCAAGCGTGCGGATAAGCCGCCAATTGGCGGTGAGATTTGTGTCGATGACGCTTGACCAGGCGTCAGCCGTGACGTGAGACAGCGGCGACAAGGGGCCAAGGATTGCTGCATTGGCGACAAAGATATCGAGA
>JBEBJD010000085.1:0-11560 GCA_040080075.1 Hyphomicrobium sp.
TGCCAGCGCTACGATGCAGGCCGGGGGCTGAATTGTAATAGGGGCTATAATACGTCAGGCCGGTCATCCAGTAGCCAAGCCCGAACATGGCAAAAATGGCAACCGCCATCAGCCAATGCGCGGCGCGGCTGACGAGCCCATAACCCAGTGACGTGTCCCGGATCAGCATAAAGTAGCTCCACACAGCATCCACAATCCCCGGAGAGGCACTGGCTGAATTGATGTAAGTGGGAATGTGGCTCAGACAAGGGCCGCTGGGAGGGTCCCACAGCCGTCTATTCGGAGGACACAGTAAGCGAGTGGCGGGCTTGAAGGGATTAAGTTCAAACTCCAGCCCGAAGGGTTCGGGAGCAAGGCGACTCGGCACGAGTACCGCCCCCGCGGAGCGCTTACGGCGCGTGAGCGCAAAAATGGCGGAGACGGAGGGATTCGAACCCTCGATACAGTGTTACCCGTATAACGCTTTAGCAAAGCGCCGCCTTCAGCCTCTCGGCCACATCTCCGTAACACAGCGGACCTTCGTATAGAGGCGGGTTGGGGTGATTGCAAGCCACCAGCGGCCACCGGTTGTGACGGGGCCGTCACAAGAGTGTGGTATGGGATTTGGCACTCGGCCAGATCCGGGGCTGCAAGTGTTCCAATACGGCATTGTTGGCTTCCACCCGAAACATTGCCAGTCTAGTATAGTCCCTCGACCAAGTGCCACGAGTGAGTGATTTCGAAGTGTTAGCGTTTGCCAAAGGTGAGCACCGTCTATTCGCAGGCTTAGCGGCCGTGCTGCTGTCCGCTGCTGTTTCTGCGAACCCGGCGCGCGCGGCCGAATACTGCGTCACCTGCGCCGGCCCTGCCGCCATGTACGCTTGTTCCATCGAAGGAGCAGCACCAGACTCCCCTTCCGATCCGCGTATGCAACTCGTGTGTATTCAAGAACTGGCACGCCAGGGTGGTCATGAGACTTGCTCGGTACCGCGCAGTGCGCCTCAGCCTTGTCCGGGCGTGATGAGGATCGTCAGTGTGCCTCAAGGATTGCCGGCAGTAGCCGGTGCGCCGGATGCAGAGGGTCCTGCAGGTGCCGGCGGTGTTGCTCCCCCGTCCGCGGAGGCCGCAGCTCCGTCAGAGGCGGCGCCGGCACTTGAGGGTGAGACGGTAAAGGCCAAAGCAAAGGAACCTCGCACTGTCGAGGAGCTTGCTGCGCAGACCGTGGAGGCCTCTAAGAAGGGCCTCAAGAAGGCCGGTGATGCCGTCACTGGAACAGCCGAAAAGGCGGGAGAGTCCGTTGAGAAGGCGGGCGGTGCCGTCGGTTCAGCCGCCAAGAAGACATGGCATTGTTTGACGTCGTTTTTCAGCGACTGTTGAAGACTTTTTGCTTTGCTCGCGCCGACACGCGTTCCGCGAGCCGGCCGCCGCTCGCAGGCGCTCCGCGCGTCCCGGCCGGCTCTCCGGAGGAGAGTCGGGACGCGCAAAGAATGTAGTCTAATGCAACTTAATCCACTCACGCGCTTGGCGCTGAGCTTCAGCGACTTGCGCCTTAGTCATTTCGCTCGAAATTTCCAGCCGGTAGGCCTTAGCTTCGGCGTTGCCGCGGACAGCCGCCAAGTTGAACCACTTATGGGCTTGCACCAGATCAAGCGCCACATCGCGGCCTGAACAATACATAAGCCCCAACTCGAACAGTGCGTCTGCCGCGCCGCCTTGGGCTGCGAATTCCACAACGTCACGCGAGGAAAAATCCAGACGCGCCATATGCCTACTCCACGGTTCTTTGAAAAAAACGAAGGTCTTGGTTGCCACAACCTGCCGTGCCAACGTTTCGAACAATGTCAGGGCTCGGATGACAACTGGTAAATTGACCCGGATCAAATTGCTTGCAAAGTGTTGATCTGACTGAATGAATTGCGGTCAGACTGTGCCGTTGCGGGGCATGGGTCCGGCTTTCGGCCACCGTGCAAGCCGGCGTTAAGAGTCAGCGCAACTTTACGCTAACCATCCTCGCAAAATGTGTTTCGGCCGTCCGCAATGTGCTGCGCTGAAGCGTGCACCAGGGCGAAATGCGGGTGCGTTCAGCGTGGGTTCATGGCGGTGCGCAGATAGTCACGCGGTATCTAGTCTTGAGGTGGCCGTTACAGGGGATTAGGCCGTGACCATCAAAGCGAGCATCGCAGGTGTTTCGTCAATTCTTATCGCCAGTTGCCTCGGTGGCTGCGCCAACGAAAGCGGAGCCGAAGCCAGCTTTGCCCCTCCTGCCTTTGTTGGAGCCAATCTGGCGGTCATGGGAGGCGCACGTGGCGCCAAGCTCGAAAGCCCTGGCGAACTATCAGCCGTCCCTGTCATTGCGCCGACGTCGTCGAGCAAAGTCCTTTCAGCCATTGTTTTTGAACGGGTGACGGGGCTCCCCGCCTATCCCGATGGCAATACCTTCGACAAGTAATGCCCGCGTTAAATAGGCGGAAGCAGCTACTAAGGCACCAGGACCGTGGAGCCAGTAGTCTTACGTTCTTCCAAATCGCGATGCGCCTGGGCTGCGTCCTTCAAGGCATAGGTCTGGTTGATTGCAATCTTGATTTTACCCGAAGCCACCATGGCAAATAGATCCGCGGCATTTGCGGCGAGGTCCTCGCGCCGGGCGGTATAGGCCATCAGTGATGGGCGTGTGGCAAACAGGGACCCTTTCAAAACGGAAAGATCGAAGGGGGGGACAGGTCCTGAAGCGCTGCCAAAGCTCGCCCACAATCCCTTTGGCTTGAGGCATTCGAGGGAGGCGGGAAAAGTATCACGCCCAACCGAGTCAAAGACCACATCGCAGAGCTGGCCGCCCGTGATCTCACGGACCCGGACCACAAGGTCTTCGGTCCGGCTGTTGATCACATGGGTGCAGCCATTTGCGCGCGCCAGTTCTGCTTTTTCAGAAGAACTGACGGTGCCGATCATCGTCGCACCGATCGCGCGTGCCCACTGACAAGCGATCAATCCAACGCCGCCAGCTGCGGCGTGAAACAGCAAGACCGTATCGGCGGTCACCTTGAACGTTTCACAAAACAAATAGCGCACTGTCATGCCCTGCAGCATCATGCACGCCGCGGTCTCATAGCTGACGGCATCGGGAATCTTGACGAGACGATCCGCGGCAATGAGCCTTTCCGAGGCGTAGCCGCCAAGCACGCCTGCATAGGCGGCGCGGTCACCGATTTGCAGTTCCGTGACTCCGTCTCCGGTAGCCATCACATCGCCAGCGCCTTCCATGCCGATGACGGCTGGAAGGCGGCTGAGCTTGTAAAGTCCCGAGCGATGGTACGTATCGATGTAATTCAATCCGCAGGCGCGCTGGCGCAATCGGACTTCGCCAGGTCCCGGCGCACCAACTTCGACCTCATCGAAGGACAAAACGTCAGGTCCGCCATGGGCATGAATTCGAATCGCTGTGGTCATGAAGGTGACGCTTCCTGTTCGAATGCCGGTTCACATTTGAATTGGCAGGGAATTAAGGTTCTGGGAGCGGAGGCTGTGGGCCTCAGCAACATATTGTAATCACGTAGCAATGAGGCCGTCATCTGTAGTGCAGTGGTGCCGCCTTGACGCCGCCATGAGCGCCTTCTATGGCCACACCGTGGGATCAACAAGGAAAACGGGATTCTGGGGGACACGATTCTGAATCGGGGTCACGTGCGCAAACGCGGGTTGGCAGTCGTAAGCCTTGTGGTTTTCGCTTCCGGGTGTGCCGGTAGCGAACCGCCGGAAATTGCTGCGCCCCGCGCTGGTCTCAACTGTGTTGATGACAGCTTCGGATGTATCGCGCAGCGCAAGGCTACCTTGCAAGCGATGGTATCCGATCCGAGCCGCAAATGGGTGAAAGAGCCAGCGTCAGCAACGGCATATGCTTCTGGCGTGCGTCTCTTTGCCTTCAAAAACAAAAAGAAAGACCTTTCCTGCGAAGAACTGGCTCATGGCCGCAAAGAAGCGGACAGCGCACCCGCAACCCTCCGTTCGGCAGGTTCCGGTTTGACCCCGTCGCAAATATCGCGAGGCGCCATGCTTGCGCATGATGTTGGCCGCGAGCTTGGAAACGAGTACAACCGGCGCTGCAAGAAGAGCTGACCTGCGCCTCAATGGACAAGGAAGGCCGTTACTTCTTGTCCCGCCTTGAACGAGAGACACCCTTTGAGGCCCGCGCATGTCCCGCGCAATGGCCGATCTAGAAAGTTAGCCCGCATGGTGCAGCATATCGTTGAGTTGATCGTGACTTTCGTGCGCGAACACCAGAACTGGGCAGGCCCCGTCGCCTTTCTCGTCGCCTTCGGTGAATCTGTTTGTTTTCTATCGCTGATATGGCCCGGCACCGCCATACTCGTCGGCATCACCGGCCTATTGGCGGCGAGCGGAACTGACATCAAAATCCTTTGGCCTGCTATCTTGATGGCGGGGCTTGGTGGGTCATTAGGATACTCGATCTCGTACTGGATAGGACGCCACTTCAAAGACAGCATTGCCAATATCTGGCCGTTCACCAGGCGGCCCGATCTTATTCCCCATGGCAAAGTGTTCTTCGAAAAATATGGTGCTTGGGGCGTCTTTCTGGGCCATTTTTTTGGCCCCGTGCGCGCCGTTATTCCCGTAGTGGCGGGCATGTTTGCAATGCGCCAGCTGCCATTTCAGGTGGCCAATTTCGTGAGCGCGTTCTTGTGGTCGGCTGGTGTCATTGCGCCCACGTTTTTCGCCGTCACGTTCAAGGATCAAGTTTTTGAGTTTATGCTTAGGTATGAGTATTTGGTTGCCGCACTCATGTTTATTGCTGCATTCTTGAACAGCATCCCCACGCCTTTGATGGCCATTCCGACACTCATTGTTTTTGTGGGACTCGGTATCGCCCATTTGTTTGCGGGGGGCGATCTTCTAGTTCTGTTCGCTGCAGGCTGCCTCGGCGCATTCTTTGGGGACGTCGCGGGCTATCTGACAGGAAGCCGCCGCAAGGACGATTTCCAATCTGTTTGGCCCAACAGCTGGTCGCCGGAGTCGGCTGACAAGGCGCGCGATTTCACATCGCGTTTTGGTGTTACGGGGCTGTTGATTTCAAAGTTTCACACGACGCTACGATCATTCGTGCCATTGGCTTCGGGTGCGCAAAATCTGCCGCTGCTCGCGTTTTTGATCGTGAGTGCGGTGTCGGCCTTAGCGTGGGCGGCCGCGCTTCTGTCACCGCGCTACCTCATATCCATGCTGATGTCGGTCTGAACAGGTAGCGGATCAGGCAAATGCGATGCTTCTTGAACAGATCGTCTCCCTGAAGGATCAGGTGCTGGACTTGGCGCGCGCGCATCAACAGTTCATTGTGCCGCTAGTCTTTTTGTTGGGGTTTGCCGAGAGCATTGCGCTTGTTTCTCTGTTTGTGCCGTCAACGGTACTTTTCCTGGGTATTGGCGCCATCCATCATGCGACGGGCGGCGCGTTTTTGCCCATTTGGCTCGCGGGTGCTTCGGGAGCCCTATTCGGCGACATTGTGAGCTACGCTATCGGATGGCACTTTAAGGCAAGAATTTACACGGTCTGGCCCTTCAGAAAGTACCCAAGCCTTATGGGTCAGTCCAAGTACATTGATCAGAAGTGGGGTGCCTTAGCACTAGTGGGGTCTAAATTTCTTGGGATGCTGAGGCCCTTTGCACCGGTCATGGCCGGCACGATGTCCATGCCCCGCGGCCCGTTCTTGCTGGCGAGCGCCGCTGGGGGACTGCTCTGGTCAGGTGTGTTCTTGTCGCCAGGGTATGGTTTTTCGCTTCTGAATTGAGCGGGCTTGTGGTCGCATGTCAGGCCTGGGCTTGCCAGGGGATGGCGGATCGCCTACACGACGGGCTTCTTTTCGAAAACCCGAGCGCGGCCAGTAGCGCCCCCAGCCTGTTGATGGCCGGGCCATCAAGGATTGACGACGATGACGGAACGCACCGCACGCAAGGTAGAAATCCAGAAGAAAAAGGCTCGCCGCGCTATCCCCCGCGCCGCCGTCTCCCGCAACCAGGGCAATACAGCTGCCGTTCGCAAGCGTCTCAAGAAGGCTTCCGGCAAGGCGCGCGCCACCAAAGCAGCCGCTAAAGCCTAAGCGAAGCCCGTTTCACTTGATAAAATTGAAGTCGCGTGATCGTATTGCGTGACGAGGGTGCCTTTTTGCCTCATCCTGGTGCCCTCAGGACCGGCCGTGGTTTAGCCCAACCATTTGATGGGGCTGCTTACGAAGCGCAAAACGTCCCGCAAGCCTGTCCGGGGGTGCCTCACTTGCACAAATCCCGGCCGCGCGGCATTTTGGGGCCGCAGCCGGACCTATGGCTGTGCAAAAATAGTAGCTCGCTGGCAGTGGAACGGCGTCCACATTGGCCTGCCGGTCGCGCTTAACCGTCCGAGGACCCGCTTTATGCCGAAAAGTCTGACCCAGCTACAGGGTGCAGCGCGCACCGCGACAGCTTTCATCATAGCCATTGTGGCGCTGACTTTGGCGCCGGGCCGCGCGCAAGCACAGGAGTTCTTCTCATTTTTGTGGGGCGGCGGAGCACGTGAAGTGGTCGCGTTTAACCCGAAGTATTCGGCTCGCCAGTTGATCGTGTCGTTTGGGGACCGGAAGCTTTATTGGGTCCATAGACAAGGGGAGGCGATCAGCTATCCCATAGCCGTGCCGCGCGAGCAGAGCCGTTGGGCAGGAGTGACTTCGGTTTCTTCTAAAAAGGTCAATCCGTCGTGGACACCGACACCGGATATGCGCGCGGAAAATCCGCGGCTGCCAGCCTTCGTTCCAGGAGGGCACCCTATGAACCCGCTGGGTGTGCGCGCACTCTATTTGGGCGCAAGCTCTTATCGCATCCATGGCACCGACGCGCCATGGACCATTGGTTCGGCAGTCTCGAAGGGCTGCATCCGGATGTACAACGAGGATGTGCTCGATCTTTATCCGCGCGTTCCGCTGGGCACCAAAGTGACGGTGACGTGGCAGAAGTTCCATTAGTTCCCTAATGCTAACCACAAAACGGAAAGGCCGCACTTTGGGGGTGCGGCCTTTGTAATTGTAGCAAGCGAAGCTGACGCCCTCAGGCCGCTTTAGCACGCAGTGCTTTGCCAGCGCCAATCTGCGATGCCTTACGTTTTGATACGCCCGAAAGCTGCACCACTGGCGCACGCATGCGGGCCAGTTCAGCCTCAGAGCGCTGCTTCTTTAAGGTCACTTCGCGCGCCGCGAATGCATCGGCAAAGCCGGTCATTGCCACGTCTGGACGAATGTCCGAACGGCTTACGATGTCGACCGCGACGAGCCCTTTGGCGGGGCACGCGTGAATCGTTACGTGACCATCGGAGAGTACGGCCGAGCCCGTCATCCAGCCGCGCTGATTGGCGCGGCGAACGCCGATCGACTGCACGTTGGCTTTGACAAATGCGAGTGCTTCGCCAAGCGCGCACTCCACCGATTTGCCCGACCCAATTGCCTTGGCGCCGGACAGGTCGATGATCAGGTGCGAGCTGTGAACGCAGACGCCGTCTTCGATACGATCCCCATGCAGAACCTGCACTTGATCGATAGAGTCTTCCTCTTGGGCGGGGCTTGAACGAGTCAAGTCCATCCCCAATTGGAAGAGGGTGTCGTTATAGGCCATGTGACCCTCCCCAACCAGCAGACAGATTTTTGACCCATCCGCTCCTTACCTTGGGGGTTTGGGGATTGTGTCCTTGACCTTAAGGGCAGTCGAACGAACGAGAGCGGCGTATATGAGGCCAGAGCCCCCCCTACGCAAGAAGAAATTTGCGTGGAGGCGCAAATAATTTTTGCGGCAAACCTGTGACGTTTTACGACCACTTAACCTTTGATCGGCCGGACAGTCCCGAACTGGCTCTCATAGCCGTTTCCGGGTGCGCAATGGCACTTATGGCTGCTTCAAGAACTGATCGAGCAGTTGCTTGGCACTGGGCTTGGGCTGGGCTTGAGGTGCTGTTGTGCCCGTCCCGCTGGGTTGCTGGGCCCCAGGCGCAGGTCCTTGTTGCTGTCCGCCACCCAGAATGCTTTTCAGGGCATCTCCGGCATTCTTGCCTTTGAGCTGCTTGCCGATCTCCTTGATCGTATCGACGGCCTTGTTGGGGTCCGAGAGAATGCCCTTGAGGTCGGGTGTGTACTCCACGTTGCTCCATGGGCCGTGCACGCGCACCGGTACCTCGAGGCCCTGCTCGGTTCCAGCACCTCCTTGACCCGCCAGGCTCGAAACAAGTTTAGGGCGCATCATGTAGTCCACCTGCTGTGTGCCAACCATCACGTTGCCTGCTCCAGTCAAGCGCAGTAACGGACTGACGAGGCGCAGATCCTGATTGCTGGCAACGCCATTGACGATGGTCCAGGTCGATGCCAGCTCGCTGAAATCTGTTTTTTCCGTAGGCGAGGTTTTGAGCCCGCTGAGCTTGCCTTGAGTGATGCCGCGGATCATTCCGGCCACGTTGAGTCCGTTGACGGCGCCATCGGCAAAGGTGAAATCTCCCTTACCGTTGAGGGCATTCATCAGTTGGTTCTGGTTGCCGCCCTGACCAGCCACAGCCAACGTCAATTTGGCTTTGCCAGAAAGTTTATCGAAGCCAGCGGCATCGGTCAGAAATGGGAGAGAATCTATGCCATCAAATGACAGGTTAGCTCCGGCACTCGCAGTTTTGGCAGATGTGCCATCAAGTGTAATGAAGCCGCGTCCGTGCCCGCCATAGAGCTGGATGTCGTCAAAGTTCGTTTTCATCACCTTGTTTTTAAGCGTGACAGTCAATTGTGACTGACCGACTTTGATGTCCTGATACAAAAGCCGCCCGACCGAGAGCTTGGCATCGGCATCGGCAGCGTCCAGACCCGAAAGATCAATCGGGTCCGTGCTCCAGCCTTCCCGCTTGGTGTAACCCTGCACGCGCGGGCCAGGTGCAGCGGGTGCTGCATCCTTGAGCAGATCCTCGATTGACTGGGCGGACGTGGCCTCGCCCGCTGGATTGACCTTGCCGCCTTCAGGGGCTGCTGCGGGCTTAGATTTTACCTTAGGCCCGGCAACCGCATCACCGCCGCCATGGCCGATATATTTATTGAGGTCGAGTTCGTCGACCGTCAGTGTCGTTCTAATATACGGGCGTTCGCCCTGCGTTTCGACTGTCACCTGGCCCTTGGCCGTAGCGCCGTCCAAGGCGATATTGGCTCCTGTCAGGCTTATCGACTTGGCGGTGGCGCGCAGTTGGCCGCTCGCCTCAAACGGTCCATAGCCTTTCGCTCGTGGCAATTGGCTGCCAAGCCATTTTGCGAGTGCTCTCACCGAGGGTGACTTAGAACTTAGCGTGCCTTCGACGTCATAGCCGTCACGCAGTGTCAGCGAGCCGTTGAATTGAGCGCTGGCGGGTGCACTCGCTATGTCGAGTGCGACGCGGGCGGGCTTGTCCTCCATGATCGACTTGAGCGAAGTCAGCGTCAGATCGACATCGACCTTTTGTCCCTTCCAGTTGAGATCACCCTTGGCGTTGAGGGGCTGGCGCAGATCCGACAGACCGACTTTCATATTGATGGCTGAGGCTTCCTGAACGGCGCCAGATACCGCATCGGAATAACGCACGGTGCCATTGTCGATGCGCACGTTGCCAAAGTGCAGTTGTTGAATGCTGGCAAGGGACTGCCCGGGCGCGGCCTGCGCTGGCGCACCCGTGGTGGGCAGTGTGCCGGGTGGCGCGTCGGTAGCGGATGGTGGCGCGGTCGCTTGGGCAGGAATTTGGGCCTGCGCCAGTTTTACCGGCCTTGCATCCGGGCGAGCGGCAAACTCCCAGCTCTTGCGGCCCTGCTTGTCCGCATAAAGCTCGAACACGGGTTTATCTAAGATAATGCGTTCAACATAAACTTCGCGCTTTAGGAGCGGCAGAATGCGTACCGAGACATCGAGACCGTCCATCGTAATGAGCGGTTTGCCGGACATGCCGGGCGGCGCTGACAGGGACACCTCGCGCATCGACACGCCGATACTGGGATAAATTGTAAACGATGCGGGGCCTGCGATTTTGAGATCGCGTCCCGTGTTGGCCTTGACCTCGGCAATGATCTTGTCGCGCACCATATCGGCAGGGGCATTCAAGACAAAGTATGCCGCTCCCGCTCCAGCGACGAGCAAGAGCGCAACGAGTCCGAGCAGAACTCCTTTGAGAAAACCAAATCGTTTACGTGCGGGCTGTCTGCCTCCGCCTCCACCTCCGCCGGCGGGTGGGCCCGTGCGCATGGGTGGCTGGTGCGGCCGCTGTGGCTGTCCATAACCCATAGGCTGGGGAGCCTGCTGCTGCCCATAAGGCTGCTGGCCGTATTGGCCGGGCTGTGGCGGTCTTGGCGCCTGTAGCGGCGGCCATTGACCCTGTGGCGGTGGCCACTGTCCCTGCTGCGGCGGGCGTTGCCCGTGTTGCGGCGGACCGCTGCGTTCGTCACGCGGGGGGTAGCCGTCTAAGGGTGGCAAGGGGGGCGGACTACCGGGTGGTTTTTCGTTGGCCATGGCCATTCCAATGTTTGGCTCAGTGCTTAACCCGGAAAGGGACGGCACCGCAGAATCGTGAGCAAACAGTATAGGTTGAGATTATGTCATTGGGAGACAAACGCATAAGGGAAAGGCGGGACAGTTTTTCCAACGCGGCGTAATTCCTACTGCCGCAATGGCGCCACGGCGGCCCACGCCGCCGCCAAAATTGCGCCGGGCTTTCGACACCCGAATCAGACAGATTCAACCTATGAGTGAATCTGTCCCCCATACTGTACTTCGCCGCCAAGTGGCTTCTGCGCTTGCCGGCGTTGCCGCAATGTTTTTGTCGTCCTCCACGCCCGATGCGGCTGTGAAGCCCCAGCCGGCCATCACCGGACGGGCCATCGTCATCGACGGCGATACCCTCGATATCGGCGGGCAGCGTGTGCGCCTGGAAGGGATCGACGCACCTGAAACGAGCCAGACCTGCGGCCGGGCCTGGGTAGGGTGGTGGAGTTGCGGCAAGACCGCTTCCAAAGCTCTGGGGTCCCTGATTGGCGACCGCCGGGTCGATTGCCAGAGCCAGGGCCGCGACAAGTACGGCCGCATTCTAGGCATATGCACGGTTGGCGGGGATGAATTAAACGCGGCCATGGTTCGCACCGGCATGGCTTGGGCATTCGTCAAGTATTCAACGGCTTACATAGCACTGGAAGCTCAGGCCAAGGCCGCCAAAGCAGGCGTTTGGCAGGGCGAAGCGGAAGCGCCATGGCTGTACCGGCAGGCACGCTGGCAGACCGCTGAACAGGTTGCCCCAGACGGCTGCGCTATCAAAGGCAATGTCACCGGTCAGGGCCACATCTATCATATGCCGTGGAGCCCTTGGTACGGGAAGGTCAAGGTTGAGGCGGCCAAGGGGGAACGCTGGTTCTGTTCCGAAACCGAGGCCCAAAAGGCTGGCTGGCGCGGGGTCTACTAGGGTCGTTCCGGTCATGGTTGAATCGTGGAACGACCCTAGCTCTTTGTTTTGCCGTGCTTCTTGCCGGGAAAGCTGCTCACACTTTTCCCGGAAGCACTCTGAAGCACTCTAGTGA
>JBEBJD010000018.1:0-11543 GCA_040080075.1 Hyphomicrobium sp.
CGTCGCACGGCACACGAGGTTATCGGAATTGAACGCCTCGCGCGCATCGTCGCTGCGCAGTTTGGGATCTGTGTAGGGAAACAGGGCAACCGCGGGAATGCCGAGTGCCACCGCGTCGCGTGCCGCTTCCACGATCAAATCCACGGACAAGCGTTCGACACCGGGCATCGATGCAACTGGCTGGCGCTGTCCCTTGCCTTCAATGACGAACAACGGCCAGATGAGATCGGCGGGCGTAAGTGTGTTTTCACAAACGAGCCTGCGTGACCAGCCGGTGCGGCGGTTGCGGCGCAGGCGGGTGGCCGGATAGGCGGGAGTAGTCTGGGGTGTGGTCATGGGGCGTCAGCGCATCCTGATTTGTAATCAGGGGGCAACATTGCTGGCTCACCGGCTCGATGCAAGTGGCATCGCTTGGATTGGCCGGTACTTATCCGTTAATCGCAAATCTTGGTTGTCTTGCGCGGTGCCATGTCGACGTGAAAATGGTTGCGGTGATCGTTGTTGGCTTCTGGGCCGAGCGTAGTGCCAAAAATCCGGCAAGCACTCGCATGGGCCTCGTGCAGGAATACGGCGACTTGCCCACCAGCCGGCGCACCTTTGACAAAGTCTTGAGCGGTCTTGCCCTTGGTATCTACGCCTTTGGATTTGTCCCTGTCTTTGGGACCGCCCAGGCGGGAACTTTGAAAGCCCATCGCCGGTTCGCGCGGCAATCCTTTGGTGCCGGGATGCTCCTGCAGGCCTTCGGCAATAGTTCCCTTGCTAGGCGGCGCGACTGCACTAATAACAGGTGCTGCCACTGCCGCGCCTGTTTTGCTGTTTGCAATGCCAGCAGCGGCCTGCTCGGCAGCCGCTTTTTCAGCTGCTGCCTTGAGGGCGGCTAAACGTGCGGACTCTTTGGCTGCAGCTGCAATCTCGCGCTGAATGGGACCCCAGCTTTCCAGCACATAGGCCGGTTGCGCCTTGGCCGTTACAAAGCCGCGGATATCAAGCGCATTGGCGCGGCCATGTTCCGACAGTTTACCTTTGGTGCGTCCGTAAGCATTGCGGCACGAATAATCGCTCATGGTTTGGATCTTGATGATTTCAGACCCGAGGTGCTTTTTTGCAAGAGGTTGCACGCTCTCATTCATCCAGTGGTGCAAGCTCTGAACCATGTCACAGGTGAGGACTGCGGGGGGATCGAGGGAAATTTGCGGGTTCTTGCCCAGGCTGATCAGACGTACGGCGGCGGGCGCACCGCACTCGCCATCGCGGAAGGCCGGCTCTGGCACAGTCACGGCGACTACGCCTTTAAGAATGACAGTGCAGCGGGCCTTGGCGAGTTCGATATCCTGCGCCGCCCATTCTGTTGGCACGGGCGGCTCAGCGGGCGCCGTTGCAGGTGTAGCGGCGGAAGCGGGCGGTGTTGCCGTCGTGGCGGCAGGGACCTTTTCGACGCTGGGTGAGGGCGTTTTTTTTACCGTGTCCTGCTGGCTCTCCACGTTGGGGGAAGCCGTGCTCACCAAAGGCGGTTTGGCGGTTGGCGTGGTCTTTTCTACGGTGGCTGGCAGCTTTCGATCAGACTTGGGTTGCTCTGGAGTAGGGGACACCTTGTCTGGGGCCGTTTTTTGTGTGGTGGTTTTATCTGGGGTGGTAATGACCGCCCCTGTCTTATCGCGGGGCTTTTTCATTGGCACCGGGATATCGCCCGCAACTGCGCCAGCACAAACGAGCGCTGCGAGAACCGCGCCCGTCATGCCTGCGATGAGACTGCGTAACCACATTTTAAATCGCATCCTAACGCCCAACCGGGCAGCACATGATCGCAACGTGTGGAAAGAGTGCCGGAATTCGCTCGCCTGAGAATCTCTATAGCGGCAAAATGCGGCTGTGCAACACACGGAACCCAAGTGCAGGTGTGAATACGACACATATTTTTAGACTAGCAGTTTTTGCAGGATGCGCGAAATGACAGACCTAGGAAACGTTGCGACGGTTGCGGCCCAGTCAGATGCCCCCCCTGCCGGTGATCTCAAGGTCAACTCCCTGGGAGCGGTGTTGCAAGTCACGCTTGACCGCCCGCGCGCCCTCAATGCGCTGACACATGCTATGCGCACGGGTTTTGGCGACGTGCTAACCCGAGCCTCGCGCGATCCCAATACATATTGCGTGGTGCTGCAATCCGCTACTGCCAAAGCGTTTTCAGCCGGGTCGGACGTGCGTGAAATCGTGGCGGCTGCAAAGGCCAGTATCGTCGAAGCCCGGCGGCTGTTTGCCGAAGAATATGCTCGCAACTGGCATTGCGAATGCTTCTCCAAGCCTACCATCTCGCTGATTGATGGCATTGTCATGGGCGGCGGTGTTGGAATTTCGCTCTATGGCACGCATCGTGTCGCGGGCGAGGGTTACCGGTTTGCCATGCCCGAAACGGGAATCGGGCTGTTTCCAGATGTTGGAACCTGTCATGCCTTCGCGCGGATGCCCGGACACATAGGGGAATACCTCGGCCTGACTGGCCAGATAATCGGCCGGGCCGATGCCTACGCGCTGGGACTGGCCACACACTGTATTGGGGCCAGTGAGTTTGACGCGATCAAGGAGCTGCTGGCTGATGCCGAAACGGTCGATCCTGTGCTCGATGACCGTCATGTGGATCCTGGTCTAGGGGACCTTGAGGCCCACCGGGAGACCATTGACCTCTGTTTTGGGGCGGCCAGCGTCGAAGACATCGTCGCCCGACTGCGGGCGGTTACCGGCAGAGACCAAGGTTGGGCTCAGGCCGCGGCAGCGACCCTCAGCGCGCGTTCGCCTGTGTCACTCAAGATCACGTTGCGCCATATCCGTCAGGCTTCGCTCCTCGATTTGCGCGAGACGCTGCATCTCGACTACCGCATCGCCTGCCATTGTTTGGCGGGGCATGACTTTTATGAAGGCGCCCGTGCCGTTCTCATCGACAAGGATGGCGCGCCAAAATGGATGCCTGCGCAACTTGGCGGCATTTCCGGCGCCATGGTCGAGGCCTATTTCAAGCCTCTCGAGTGCGCCGAACTGCTTCTGCCGACGCGCAGTGATATGCAGGCGGCTCGCGCCTAACCTGCGCCACGCTCACGCGGTGGCTTGAACGTTTGCATAATACTTGTGCCCCAAACAGGTGGGATCGGCGCAGTTTACGCATCTTGCCGGTAGAATAAGGCGTCTGAAGACCATCGGCCGCGTGTTCAGGTGAACAAAGCCTTTCTTGGCACCCCCCGTTACTGTTCTTTTACTATGCCTATTCAGGTAACTTTTAGGGGTCTGCGATACTTTGGGGGCAAGCCGGAAAACCGGCAACTAGGCAAACAGGTATGAGGCAGGTCCATGAGTGTTGCGTTTGATGTCGCGCGTCCCCGCGTGCCGGTGCAGAATGAAGAGTTCCGCACCGAATATTTGCAGGCATTGCGGCTCATCGAGCGTTTGCATCGCCTGCTTCTCGATGTCATCAAAGACGAGTTCGATCGCCTCGGTGGTTCGGAGCTCAACAGCGTCCAGGCCCTTCTGATGTACAACATCGGTGAAGGCGAACTGACGGCCGGTGAATTGAAAAGCCGCGGTTACTACCTCGGTTCGAACGTCTCATACAATCTCAAGAAATTGGTTGATATGGGCTACATCGACTACAAGCGGTCAGAGTCCGACCGCCGCAGCGTGCGCGTATCGTTGTCGCAAAAGGGCAAGGATGCCTGCACCGTGGTGCAAAAACTTTATCAGCGCCAGCTCGGCTCGATCGAAGCTGTGGGCGAAATTTCGAGCGACGACTTCCGCGGCCTCAACAAGGCTTTGGTTCGCCTGGAGCGGTTCTGGTCGGATCAGATTCGCTATCGCCTCTAGAACGGGACTGTCGCTTCAAAACTGTTGGAAAAGGGCTGCAGACCTGCTGCGGCCCTTTTTTGTTGCGCTGCCACATCATAAGCCTGTCATGAGCTTGAAAAATACTGATTCCGGCTGTTTTATCGGCTGCGAATAGCGCAAAGGATGATGCCTGCCCGGAAGGCCACGATCAGCGGGCATCGATGAGGCTGCATACATGATGGATTGCACGGCACGGAGTACGGCCATTGTCCCGGCACTGACCAGGATTTTACGCACGGTATCGCTGCCCCTCGTTTTTGGCGGGCTGCTTGCCATGCCGCCCGGTTTACAAGCCCGTGCCCAAGAATGGGGTCTGCAGATGGGCCCGACGGGGCCCGGCACAGGCGGATCGACTGATCGCGAGTTCATCAAGGAATGGGAAGGCAATCCTCCACCTGGATTTGCCACACTTTCCCCCGCCAACATTGCAGCCACCAACGCTGCCATCAAACGTTATTCAACGATCGTCGCGGCTGGCGGCTGGAAAGTGGTACCCGAAATCGAGATGAGGTCTGGCCAGACCCATTTTGCCGTCAGCGTTCTACGCGACCGGCTCGCTGCATCGGGCGATCTCAAGGATGCCACCAGTGGCGATGAGTTCTTCGATGGTGCCTTGGAAACCGCGGTCAAGCACTTCCAGGCGACAAACGGTTTGACGCCAACCGGCACGGTTGATGCGCGCACGATTGCTGCCCTCAATATACCCGCGGCCGGGCGCCTGAAGCAGCTTAAGAATAATATCGCGCGCTTGCAGGGCTATGCCGATATCTCCAAGAAGAGATATGTTGTTGTTAATATTCCCGCGGCCCATGTCGAAGCGGTTGAAGGCGGCAAAGTCGTTGCCCGCTATGCCGGCGTGGTCGGCACGCCCGAGCGGCCCACGCCATTACTGCGCTCGACCATTTCGCAAATGAACTTCAATCCGGTTTGGCGCTTGCCGCCAACCGTCATCAATAAAGACCTGATCCCGCGCGGCCAGGAAATGCAAAAGGCCGGCAAGAACGTGCTCGTCAAATTCGGTATCGATGCTTACGACGGAAGCGGCAAGAAAGTTGACCCCGAGAGCATCGATTGGAGTTCGGCAAAGCCGCAGGGCTTCAGCTACAGCCAGCAGCCGGGTAAGGAAAACCCCCTCGGGTTCTTGAAGATCAACTTCAATTCCGCGAACTCCGTTTACATGCACGACACGCCAAAAGAGGGTCTCTTCGGGCGCAATTTCCGTGCCGCCAGCTCGGGCTGCATCCGTGTCAACAATATCGAGCAACTCGCCGTCTGGCTGCTCAGGGGCAACCCCGGCTGGGGCGAAAGCCAGGTTCAGTCGATCAAGGACAGCGGTAAGCGCCAGGACGTCACCTTAAAAGTGCCAGTTCCGCTCTACTTTGTTTACATCACGGCTTGGGCAACAGAAGACGGCGCCGTGCAGTTCCGCCGCGACCTCTACAATCGCGACGGCATCGGCGAGACAGCCGTCACGTATTAATTGGCACATCTTGGCACGTTCGCGGCCATCGAGGGCGGATAGCGCGCCGTGACTGAAGTTCCAGCGCTGGGTAATGATTGGCGCGTGGGACTTCTCCTCCTGACCGGCACAGGCATGCGGTGTTGTCCAGCCGTCTGGGACCGGACGGGGTTAAGACTGATGCTTACTGTGATCGTGGAGTAAAAGGGCTGCGGGGATCACTACTCCGCCGCATATTTGCCGCAGGTCCGCCAGGGGCACGCCATTGTCCTAGATCAAGGAATTATCCGCCGGTCTGAGACGTTCTACACTTTAGCAGGCCGCGACAACTCAGTCTGTTGATTTGGCTAGATGGACGGCTAAAGTCTGGTTAGAAGCACTATAAACTAGGTCGGGGATCACGTTTTGATGGATTATTCGGGGCACTTTAAAGCTGCACTCGACGCCATTCGCGCCGAGGGCCGTTATAGGGTCTTTGCGGACGTGAAGCGCCAGCGCGGAGCATTTCCATCGGCCTCGCAGTTCACCGCCGGCGGCGAGCGCCCGATCACGGTCTGGTGCTCGAACGATTATCTGGGCATGGGTCAGCATCCGGCCGTTCTGAGCGCCATGCACGAAGCTCTCGATACGGTGGGGGCGGGTTCGGGTGGCACACGCAATATTTCAGGCACCACCCATTATCATATCGAACTCGAAGCCGAGATCGCCGATCTGCACGGCAAAGAAACGGCGCTGCTGTTCACGTCGGCCTATGTCGCTAACGATGCCACGTTATCGACGCTGCAAAAGCTGCTGCCGGGCGCAGTGGTGTTTTCAGACGAAAAAAATCACGCCTCGATGATCGAGGGCATCCGTCATGGCGGCGGCGAAAAGAGAATTTTCCGCCACAACGATCTCAGCGATCTTGAAGCCAAGCTCAGGGTTGTACCCAAGGGTGTGCCCAAGATCATCGCTTTTGAAAGCGTCTATTCGATGGACGGTCATATCGCGCCGATCGGGGCCATCTGTGACCTGGCTGAAAAATATGGCGCCATGACCTACCTCGATGAGGTGCACGCCGTTGGCCTTTATGGCCCGCGCGGCGGCGGTATTGCCGAACGCGATGGCGTCATGCACCGCGTCGATGTGATCAATGGCACGCTGGCCAAGGGTTTTGGCGTCATGGGTGGCTATATCGCCGCTACGCGCGATTTGTGCGATGCCATTCGCTCGTATGCCCCGGGCTTCATTTTCTCGACATCGCTGGCCCCCGTGATCGTGGCCGGTGCGCGGGCCTCGATTGCACACTTGAAATCGAGTTCGTTGGAACGTGCCCACCACCAGGAGCGCGCCCGCACACTGAAGGCGCGGCTGAAGCAAGTCCGCCTGCCAGTCATGGAAAACCCCAGCCATATTGTGCCGATCATGGTGGGCGATCCGGTCCACTGCAAAGCCGTGACCGACACCCTGCTCACGCGCCACGGCATCTATGCCCAGCCGATCAACTACCCGACCGTACCGCGCGGCACCGAGCGTATCCGGCTGACGCCCTCACCACAGCATACCGATGCGCAGATGGACGCGCTGGTCGGTGCCTTAACTGAGCTGTGGGCCGCATGCCCCGTCTCACATGGTAAGACGGTTAAACTGGCGGCCGAGTAGCGGCTGGTGTTTTTCCGTAGGGCTTCAATAGTCCTGGCCCTTAGGCCCGGGCGAATTGGGCCGTTCTTTGGCACGCGCGCGGTCGTGGGGAGGACCGGTGCAATAGGCCCGGCAGTGGCCGGGGCGTATTGCACCCGGTTTTTTTTAGCATCGTGCGTAGCTACGTCGCGGGATGCGGCGTGTTCTTGTTGCCGGTCCTTCGACCATGGTACAAGTCTAGAATTCAGCCCCATCTGCCACGAATTTCATCAAATTCACCCAAAACCGCCAGCCGCGAGGACGAAGATGTTCAAAATGAAGTCGAAGAAGCCGCCGACCCATCGTTTCTTTAACGCAGCTCTCGCCGAAACCGATCCCGCCATCGCCAAGGCGATCGGTCAGGAATTCGGCCGTCAGCAGCATGAAATCGAACTTATTGCGTCGGAAAACATCGTCTCAAAGGCCGTTCTTGAGGCCGCAGGCAGCGTGCTCACCAACAAGTACGCTGAAGGCTATCCCGGCAAGCGTTACTACGGTGGCTGCCAGTATGTGGACATCGTCGAAGACCTGGCCATCGATCGTGCCAAGAAGCTTTTCAACTGCGGCTTTGCCAACGTACAGCCGAATTCGGGTTCGCAGGCGAACCAGGGTGTCTTCAACGCGCTCGCCAAGCCCGGCGACACCATTCTCGGCCTGTCCCTCGCGGCAGGGGGTCACTTGACTCACGGCGCGCCCGTCAACCAGTCTGGCAAGTGGTTCAAGGCCGTGTCGTACATGGTCAAGCCCGACACACACCTCATCGATATGGATGAAGTGCGCAAGCTGGCGCATGAGCACAAGCCGCGTATCATTATCACAGGTGGATCGGCCTATCCGCGCAAGATCGACTTTGCCGCATTCCGCCAGATTGCCGATGAAGTCGGCGCACACTTCCTGGTCGACATGGCACACTTCGCCGGTCTTGTTGCTGCTGGCCTCTATCCGAGCCCGTTCCCGCATGCGCACGTCGCCACCACGACGACGCACAAGACGTTGCGCGGACCGCGCGGCGGCATGATTTTGACCAACGACGAAGATCTGGCCAAGAAGTTCAACTCGGCCATTTTCCCTGGCATTCAGGGTGGTCCGCTGATGCACGTCATCGCGGGCAAGGCTGTCGCTTTCGGCGAATGCCTGCAGCCAGAGTTCAAGGCCTACGCACAATCGGTTATCGATAATGCCAAGGCCATGGGCGAAGTGCTCGTCAAGAATGGCTTCGCGCTCGTCTCGGGCGGCACCGATACTCACTTGATCCTTGTCGATCTGCGTCCCAAGAACTTGACCGGCAATATCACCGAGAAGTCGCTGGGACGTGCCCACATCACTTGCAACAAGAACGGCATTCCGTTCGATCCGGCCAAGCCCATGGTCACCTCGGGCATTCGCCTCGGCTCGCCCGCCGGCACCACGCGCGGATTTGGTGTCGCCGAATTCCGCGACATCGGCCGCATGATCACCGAAGTGCTCGATGGTCTGGCCAAGAACGGTGAAGAGGGCAACGGCGCGGTTGAAGCCAAGATCAAGGCCGAAGCCACCGAGCTATGCAAGAAGTTCCCGATCTATACGGCCTGAGGGTTGCTTCGGGTATTGGGTCAAAACGTGATTGAAAATAAGCACCGGAGGCGAAAGCTTCCGGTGTTTTTGTTTGGGCGGAGAGTGTCGCGGAGGCCGCTTTTGACCCGGTGCGGACATTTGCTCGGGATGTCGACGCCGTTACCTCACCTGGACAACGACCTTGCCCTTGGCCCGGCCCTGCTCGAGATACGCAAGCGCCTCTTTTGCTTGTTCGAACGGAAATATCTTGTCGATCACCGGACGGATGCGCCCCGCTTTAAGGAGTTCGCCGATCTCTGCAAGTTGGCTGCCGTCTGGATGCGCGAACAAGAACGAATATATGGCGCCGCCCTTCTTGGCGCGGCGAATGATCCTTCCGCTCAGCAACCCGAACACGGCCACCATGAGGAAGTTCATGCCTCGCGCGCGAGCGAACGCCGCGTCGGGTGGTCCGACGAGTGAGACGATGGTGCTGTTTGGCTTAAGCACCCGAAGCGATTTTTCGAGCGCATCACCCCTGACAGTGCCGAGCACGGCATCATAGTCGCGTAGGACCTCCTCAAACTCCTGCTTTTTGTAGTCGACTACCTCGTCCGCGCCGAGGTTCCGCACCAGATCGAGATTTGCCGTGCTGGTTGTCGTCCCCACCTTCGCTCCAAGGTGCTTGGCGAGTTGGATTGCAAAAGTGCCAATGCCACCGGACCCAGCAGGTATAAACACTTTCTGGCCCGGCTTGAGGTTGGCACGCTCCTTGAGCGCTTGCCACGACGTCAGTCCGACCATCGGGATGGAGGCTGCTTGCACGAAGTCCAGATTGGCGGGTTTGAGCGCGGCGTAGGTCTCTGGCACGACCGCAAATTCGGCGAGAGCCCCCGAGCCCAGGTCGAAGATATTGGCAAAGACGGCATCACCCGGTTTGAAGCGGGTCACGCGATTTCCAATTTCGACTACGACACCCGCTAGATCGCTGCCCAAAGTGGCCGGAAGCTTGAACTTGAGGATGGGTTTAAACGTGCCCTTCGGAATCATATAGTCAATTGGGTTCAAGCCGACCGCATGGACCTGCACGAGAATTTCATCCGGCTTGGGCACCGGCCGAAGAGTTTCAGCGAATGCAATGTTGTCTCGTTTGCCATAACGGCTGAAGGTCAGCGATTTCATCTTAGTTTCCAGGATCGCAGCGCGTTGATGTTGAGATGGCGAGGGCTTCACTTTAGCGTCGGCTCAAGCATTGCCATCGAGTTGCAGGTCTTTTCTGATTCCTGCATCCACCATGCGTGCGGGCGCATAACTGCGAAGCAGTGACAGGCGTCGTGCTACGGCACCCGCTGTGTACCGGAGTTTTGGGTTTGCTGCACTCGCTGCCATCAGCACGACCTCGGCCACGACACTAGGCTCGTCACCACCCTCGACGAGTTCCTTCATCTTCTTGGCCATGGCTGAGCGAACCTCGTGATATTCATCGAGCTTCGTGTCTGGCTCTAGCGTGTTCGCTTCAAACGAAGTCCTTGTGTACGCGGGCTGAATGACCGTGACCCGAATGCCAGACGTGCGGAGTTCATGGTCGAGCGATTCCGAATAGCCTGCGATCGCGTGCTTGGTCGCGGCATAGTGCGCCATATATGGCATGGGCATAAACCCAAGCACGGAGCCGATGTTGATGATGCGGCCAGAGCCTTGCTGCCGCATATAGGGTACGACGGCGCTGGTCATCCTGACAGTTCCGAAGAAGTTCGTATCGAAGATCGTGAGGGCCTGCGCGATCGAACTCTCTACCGCTCCTGCTGGAGAGACACTGAAGCCAGCGTTGTTCACGATAAGATCGATGCGGCCTTCCAACCGCATCACTTCCTCGACGACGGCTGTGACCGAGTCATCGCTGGTCACGTCGAGAGACAGCATTTCGAACGATCGCCCGCCCGCCTGGGCGCCCCGTCTGCTGGTTCCGTAGACTTTGTATCCAGCCGCCGCCAGCCGCTGTGCCGTGGCTTCTCCGATGCCTGACGATGCGCCTGTCACCAGCGCGACCTTGCCTTTGAGCTTAGCCATGAGACCTTCGAACCTTTTTTGATTACGATCGTTATGATTGATTTAGATGACGATCGTAATTATACTTGTCAAGTCCAATCTGATTCGAGGCCTGCGACATGCGCGTTTCCAAACTACAAGCTGCCGAAAATCGAGAACGAATTCTGAAGGAAGCCTCGCGCCTCATTCGGGAGCGCGGCATCTCCGGCACGGGCGTTGATGCATTGACCGAAGCGGCCGGGATGACCCATGGCAGCCTCTACAGCCAGTTCGGCTCCAAGGAGCGGCTTATCGAAGATGCAGTTGCCTACGCGATAGCCGCGAAAGGGCAGGAAATGTCCGAAGTGTTTGCTGTCAGCGACTACATTTCCAAATATCTATCTGCGAAGCACCGGGACATGCCGGGAGGCGGATGCCCGATCGCAGCCCTGTGTTGTGAGATTCCACGCCAAAGCAAAGGTGTGCGCGATCGATTTACGGCTGGATTGCGCGCTATCATCTCGCAGCTGAGTGGCCGAATGGAATGCGAGATTAAGCCACGACAGCGCGACGACAAGGCGCTCGCGGCCATAGCCTCTTTAGTTGGGGCCATCGTGCTCGCTCGTGCCGTGAACGATCCTACGTTATCGGACGATATACTTCGCGCGACCAAGAAAAGGTTGGGCGGCTGATCGACCTTAGCAACTAGAGACCAAAGTGTTACGTGCATTGCCTGGCAGCCGAGCCTGTGCTCCCAATTACCGCTCCTGGCCTATTGCAGAACTCGGACAGTCTCATAGGTATTAGCACCGGCCTTGCGCACTCAACCGAGACGTCTTTAGTCCGCGAATAAACGCTCGCGGTGCTGTCGTATGACCTTCTAGGTGTCAGCGAATGTCATCTTTTTCCCAAGCGCCGTCTCGCGGCATAGTTGGAACCTGATTCTTCTTAGAGACACGCCGAAGAAGCCCTATGCGTTGAAGGCGCAGGAACGGTT
>JBEBJD010000082.1:0-11534 GCA_040080075.1 Hyphomicrobium sp.
GGTGTCTGCTGGTGGCGCGCAAACCAAGCAAAAAGTAACCCGGGAACAATTCCAGTTTGATCACTTGCGGATTCCTTTCTCTGCCGGCCATGGCCAGTTTGTGCTTGAGGAAAGCTATCTGCGCGGGCCTGTTCTGGGTGCCACTGTGCGCGGCAAGATTGATCATGTGACGCAGCGATTGAGCCTTGGCGGTACGTATGTGCCTCTGCAAGGCATTAACAGTGCGCTGTGTGGCATTCCCATCGTCGGGCAGATAATCACCGGCATCAAGTGCGAGGGGTTGCTCGGCATTACCTATGCCATCCAAGGGCCGATCTCAAAGCCGCAAGTGGTGGTCAATCCGTTCTCGATGGTGGCACCGGGGATATTCCGGGAAATCTTCGAAATGACCAATCCAGATCCAAAAGTGCAGGCGCGTGATGCGCCCAAGCCAGCGGCACCGGTTGAAAACCGGGTGCGCGCATCGAGTTCAGAGGTGTCGGGAAATAAAGCCGTTGGCAAACCTGCCGCACCCGGAACCATCGATGGATGGTCGTCCAAGAGTGCACCCCTATCTGGCACGCCGTGAGGGGTGGACTATGCCGGCTTCAGCAGCACGTGCTTCTTTTTGCCAAGTGAAAGTTTGATTACGCCACCTTCGGCAAGGTTCGCCGGTGTGAGTTTCATTTTGTCATCGGTCACTGCTGCATCATTGACCTTGAGGCCACCTCCCTGGATCTGACGGCGGGCTTCGCCATTGGACGAAACAAGCCCGGCAGCGGCGAAGGCAGCAAGCACGCTGAAGCCGGCGGCCAAATCAGCGGAAGTAATCGTCACCGTAGGCAAGTCCGTGGCTAGCCCACCCTGTTCAAAGGTCTTGCGAGCAGTTTCGGCTGCTGCCTCTGCTTTGGAGCGGCCGTGAATGAGGGTTGTTGCTTCGGTGGCGAGGGATTTCTTGGCCTCGTTGATTTCTGAGCCACCAAGAGATGACAGCCGTGCCACTTCATCCAGGGGAAGCGTGGTGAACAGCTTAAGGAAACGCCCAACGTCGGCGTCTTCGGTGTTGCGCCAGTACTGCCAGTAGTCGTAGGCAGACAATTGCTCCTCGTTGAGCCAGACCGCACCGGCCGCAGTCTTGCCCATCTTGGCGCCAGACGCCGTGGTGAGAAGCGGGCAGGTGAGGGCGTAAAGCTGATCCTTCAAACCCATGCGGCGGCCGAGATCGATGCCAGTGACGATATTGCCCCACTGGTCGGAGCCGCCCATCTGCAAGTTGCAGCCATAACGGCGGGCCAGTTCCACGAAGTCGTAAGCCTGCAGCAGCATGTAGTTGAATTCGATAAACGAAAGTTCCTGCTCGCGTTCCAGCCGCATCTTGGCCGAATCCATCGTCAGCATGCGATTGACCGAGAAGTGCCGGCCCACGTCGCGCAGGAAATCTATGTAGTTTAGCGGCGCCAGCCATTCGGCGTTGTCTGTCATGACAGCATCAGTGGGGCCCGAGCCGAAATTCAGCAGGCGTGCGAACACCTGTTTCAGGTTATTCTTGTTGGCATCGATTTCCTCGATGGTGCGCAACTGGCGCGTTTCATCCTTGCCCGAGGGATCGCCAACGCGCGTGGTGCCACCGCCCATCAGGGTCACGGGCTTGCCCGCGGCAGCCGTTTGCATCCAGTGCAGCATCATGATCGAGAGCAGCGAGCCAACGTGCAGCGAGGGCGCCGTGCAATCGTAGCCGACATACGCAACAAGCTTGCCCTTAGCGGCAAGAGCATCGATGCCGGCAGAATCGGAGGCTTGATGAATAAAGCCGCGCCCGGTCAGGATTTTGAGAAAGTCACTTTTGAATGTGGTCATACGGGAGCGCTTTAAAAGATTGCTGCTGAATTTGGCTTAGGCTCAAACCATGCAGCAGGTTATGGTCTGTTAGGAAACACGCTCATGGCATGAGGCGGGGAGTATGAGCAAGTCTGGTCTCGGGTTGAAACGCGCCATTGGCCTCATGAGCGGCACGTCGATGGACGGCATCGACGTTGCGATGATCGAGACCGATGGCGAAAACCAGGTCATTCGCGGGCCAGGCCTAACGTTGCCCTACAACCCGGGGGACCGCCGCATTCTGGCCCACGCCATGGCGGCCGCGCCGTCCTGCTCGCAGCGCCACGAGCGGCCCGAAGCGCTGGCTATTGCCGAGGATGTGGTGACTCGCATGCACGGCGCGGCGGTTTCGGCATTTCTGGCGCAGTACGGCCTTGAGCGCGCATCGATCGATGTGATCGGATTTCACGGGCAGACGGTGCTGCACAGGCCGGAAAAGCGGCTGACGATCCAGCTTGGCGATGGCGAACGGCTGGCAGAGATCACCGGCATTCCCGTTGTCTATGACCTGCGTGCCGCTGACGTTGCTGCAGGCGGGCAAGGCGCGCCGCTGGTCCCCATCTATCACAAGGCGCTTGCCGTCAAACTTCCGCAGCGTCCGATTGCGGTGGTCAATATCGGCGGTGTTGCAAACGTGACGTGGATGGACGACTGGGGCCGCTATCCCGAGCATCGCGGCGGATTAATTGCGTTTGATGCCGGCCCCGGCAATGCGCTGATAGACGATTGGATGATGCGGCGCGAGGGCGTCGCGTATGACGATCTCGGCGCCACGGCGGCCAGGGGCTCGGTCAACACGGATGTGCTGCGCCTCTGTCTCAGCCATGAGTTCTTCACCAAGCCACCGCCAAAATCCCTCGATCGCAATGCCTTCGTTTGGGATGTGGCCGAATGGATGACAGTTGAAGATGGTGCGGCAACTTTGACCGCCTTTACGGCCGAAGCCATCGCCAGGTCGCGCGAGCACATGCCCGATGAACCCTTGCTTTGGATCGTGTGCGGCGGCGGCCGCAAAAACAAGACGTTGATGTCGCTGTTTGCGGGCCGCGTTGAAAACGCAGTGGTGCCGTGCGAAGCGGTGGGGCTTGACGGCGATGTGATGGAGGCGGAAGCGTGGGCTTATCTGGCCGTGCGTTCATTGCGAGGATTGCCGGTTACGTTTCCAGGCACCACGGGAACGAAGGAGCCACTATGCGGCGGAGTAGTGGCCCCGGCAGGTATGGCAAGAACGTGGTCAGATAAGTGAAGTTCGCTGCCACGCAGACGGCTGCACACGGAGTGAACGTTACATGATGGCCGTCGTGAGGCTTCTGGTGCCATTGGGTTTGATGGGTTTTGGCGCCATTGCCGCGTTTATGGGGTTAGTGGTGATACTGAACGCACTGTCGAATGGCCGGGTCAGCTATTCTATGATGGCCGATGGCGCGCGCGTGACACACACGGCGCAGCGGCAGGCCGAACCGGGACTATATTGGCGAACTCTGGGCCTTGCTGGCGGTCTACCCTTCGTTTTGGGGCTGGGTGCCGCGTGGTTGGGACGGCGCATCTTGCATCGGTGAGCTAGTGCATTTGTCCTGCGATGTGGATAACGGTTCGTCGTTGAAAATGCGACGAAACAAAAGCCTTACCGGCCATCAGGCCAATAATTTTCTCAGCATCTTTTCGAGTCCCCTTGTCACGCGGGCCAAGCTTTCGTAGTCGACGTTTTCAGGCAGATCGTCGAGTTCATGGTAGTAGGGATTGCGGAAGGGAGCCGTGTCGGTCACCATCATCGCTGGAAAACCGAAGTGATGAAAGGCCCAGTGATCAGAAAGATCGATGCCTTCAAGAAAACCGGGGGCTACGCCACCGATTGAGGGGAATTGTGTGTGCGAGCGAAAGTGCCCCAAGGCGCGATGCAAGAAGGATCGCGAGCCCGGCAGGCCAACAAAGGCGATGAAATTTCCTTTCTTCGGGTAGATCAGGCCGAAGGGCACGGGAAAGTCCTGACTGTTCGGCTCGTTTGAGAAATAACCAATGGTCTCGAGAGCAATCATGCCTTCAATGTTTTCGCGGCTATCCTTCAAGGCCTTGGCGTGCTGCCAGCTGCCCATGTCCGGGGTCTTGCCATAGGGCCGTTCTTCGTTGACCCAGAATGCCAGCCTTAGCCGGTGGGTCGCAGGTGTGAAATTGGCCAGCCGATGGGCAAGTTCCAAGGCCGCCGCGACGCCCGTGCCGTTGTCGTTAGCCCCTGGTGCATCACCGGGGCTGTCGTAGTGGGCGCCGATGATAATGCTGGGTGTAACAGGCGTAGCGTCGACAGGCTCCCAGACCACTTCGATATTGCGCACGGATTTGTCCGCCACGGCAAATATTTGTGCCTGGGGCTTTAAGCCAAACTGAATGAGAGAGCGTTCAATGTAGTGCGCTGCCGCCTCCAGAGCGTCGTAATACTCGATGTTGTGCGGTTGGCTTGCGACCGCCGTGACGTGCTCTTGAAGGCTATGCGCAAGCCTGACGTCTTCGTGTTCGAGCGCCGGTAGGGGGCCCTTAAATGGCTGCCGCGGGAATACGATTGAGTACCAGACGGCACTGGCGACTATGGCCAACATGGCGACGGCGGCAAACAGTGGCATTATGCCATCGATCCTTCATGCGGCGGGGCAACGTCTGTTGCGGCGAAAGAGCAGTAAGCTGATGTTCCTTGTTCCTTCGTAAACCATCCAGTACGCGCCGCAACACTCTTTGGGATGTCACACGAGCATTTTTTGGAATGAACACGCGCCAGCCCCTGCCCGGAACTGCCGCATACGGACCTCCGGTTGCAAGTATGTTTCCAGGTGCTGGGATGCGGTCAGTCGTCGTCGCCGTCGTCAGCGGGCAATGCAGCGGCGGGCATTTCTTTCTCGCGCTGGCGTTCAATCTCGCGCAAGCGATCGCGTTCGGCTTCGCGTTCCTTCTTGTTTTCCTGGTCTTTGGCCGCCTTGGCCAGGCGCATATCAAGGTAGCTGCCCACGCATGACTGGAGCTCCTCGGTCTTGTTTTCGAAGAAGTGGTTGGCGCCGGGGATGACCTCGTGATCGATCTTGATGCCCTTTTGCGTCTTGAGCTTGGCCGAAAGCTCAGCGACGGAATTGGTCGGTACCACGCGATCCTTATCGCCATTGACCATCAGACCGGACGCCGGGCACGGTGCCAGGAACGAGAAGTCATAGAGGTTGGAAGGTGGGGCTACGCAGATGAAACCATCGATCTCGGGACGGCGCATCAAGAGCTGCATGGCAATCCACGTGCCAAACGACACACCGGCAATCCAACAATATTTGGCGTCAGGTTTGACGATCTGCAGCCAATCGAGGGCGCTCGCGGCATCCGACAATTCGCCGGGGCCCCCGTCCCAGAAACCTTGGCTGCGGCCAACGCCGCGGAAATTGAAGCGCAAGACCGAGAAGCCGCGCTGCACAAACGTATAGTAGAGAGAGTAGACGACCTGATTGTTCATCGTGCCGCCGAACTGAGGATGCGGATGCAGGATAAGCGCGATGGGGCTGTCGGTGCCGCCTTCATGATGATAGCGGGCTTCGATGCGGCCGGCCGGGCCGTTCATAATCAGCTCAGGCATGGAGTTTTGAAACCTTCTGGGTCTGGAGCGGCAGGGGCTGCTCATACAAATATGATCCGGCGGTCTCTTAGCACGTGGGCCATGGTGAAAAGCAAGCACGACGGAATCGCAGGACGGACGCGATGGGACGGAGGCGGCCGGCAAGGGGGACTAATTTTTCAACATCACAGTGGATGCTGTTAGGACGCCGAAGCCTCAGTTCGCCCGTTCACGCAATTGTTCCTTAGTTATACTTGACTCACCTGATCGGAATTTACATATTCAGAATTGAAGTTTAGAACAATTCGAAAGTTAGGCCGCGCCGTTGGGTAGGTCGTTTTAGAACCGGTTTCGTTGCAAGGCCATCAGGGTTTTCCGGGCGCCATCTCTTTGGAATTGCTTCGCATTCTGGATCCGGTAGCCGGGCCGTCGAGGCCAATTGGGATTTGGTGCCGGCGGGCTTTCGTGTGGAGATAAGTGGCGTGGAACTCAATACCAAGGGACGTTATGCGGTAACCGCACTCGCGGATCTTGCCAAATTCGGGAACGGTGACGCCGTGTCGTTAGCCAGCATTTCGGAACGCCAGCAGCTGCCACTGTCCTATCTCGAACAAATCTTTATGAGCCTGCGCCGTTCGGGGCTTGTTGAAAGCGCACGCGGGCGCTCTGGCGGCTATCGCCTGACCAAACCCGCATCGGGCATTTCCGTCGCCGATATCATGCGCGCGGTCGAAGAAGAGACCCGTATGACCGGATGCCGTGATAGCGCGCCGTGCCGCGGAGATAAGCCGTGCCTCACCCATGGCCTGTGGACCGCGCTTGGCAAGCAGATCGATGGATTTTTGACAAGGGTGAGCCTTCAAGACGTACTTGATGGCGTACCTGAAGGTGAGCCGGAGTTCGGCACCGCAAAAAGTGGGAGGGCTGCCGCATGACGTCTGCGCGAGCCTACCTGGACTATAACGCAACGGCACCCTTATGCCCTGAGGCGCGTGCCGCGCTGATTGCGGCCCTTGATGTGAAGGGTAATGCATCCTCGGTTCATGCCGATGGCCGGCAAGCGCGCGGACTTATCGAAAAGGCGCGGCTAGACGTTGCGGCGCTCGTTCACGCCAAGCCCTCCGAAGTCGTGTTTACGAGCGGGGCAACTGAATCGAACACCTGGGTTCTGAACTCTGGTTTCGATACGATTTTTGTGACGGGCACCGAACATGTTTCGGTGCTGGCGGCCGCCGCCGCTTCTGGCGCGCGGGTCATCACTGTTCCGGTGGATCCACTGGGGCGTGTGTCAGAGGCAACAGTGCTGGAGGCCATTGGCAAGGCGGGTTCTTTAGGCCGTGCGCTTCTGAGTGTGCAAATGGCCAACAATGAGACGGGCGTTGTGCAGGATGTTGCGGCCTTGGCGGCAGTGGCGCGTGCAGCTGGCCTGGCCGTTCACACGGACGCGGTTCAAGCGGCCGGCCGGTTGAGCGTGGATTTGGCGGCGCTTAACGCCGATTTTATGAGCCTGTCCGCGCATAAAATGGGCGGGCCCAAAGGGGCAGGCGCTTTGATCGTTCGCGATGGCCTCTCGCTGAAGCCGCTCATGGCGGGAGGCGGGCAGGAACGCCGCCGCAGAGGCGGCACGGAAAATATTGCGGCGATTGCGGGCTTTGGCGCGGCCGCCGCAGCCGCAGGGAGCCAACTGGGCCGCGTCCCACAGTTGCGGGCACTTCGTGACCGGATGGAGCGGGACATTCTCGATGTTACGCCGCACGCTGTCGTGATTTCGCACCAGGCTGAGCGCTTGCCCAATACCTCATGTGTGGCGCTGCCCGGCACACTTGCCGAAACACTTGTGATCAAGCTCGACCTTTCCGGCGTTTCAATATCAGCGGGATCGGCGTGTTCATCGGGCAAAGTTGGTGCCAGCCACGTGTTGGCGGCCATGCAGGTTCCCCAGGCGCTGACGGCCAGCGCTATTCGCGTCAGCATCGGTGGGGCGACGACAGAAAATGAAATTGCTGCCTTTTTGAGTGCGTGGAGCCAAGCGGCTTTGCAAGCGGGAAAAGCAGCCTGAAGACATGACAACGGTTTGATCGCCCAAGGCTGGGCGAACGAGGAGAAGGGCCACAATGGCTGCAGTGCAGGAAACGATCGATCAGGTCAGAAAGATCGATGTCGATCAATACAAGTACGGGTTTGAAACCAAGATCGAGAGCGTGCGCGCGCCCAAGGGACTGGATGAATCAACTGTGCGTTATATTTCGGCCCGCAAGAACGAGCCGCAGTGGATGCTCGATTGGCGGCTTGACAGCTTCCAGCGCTGGAAGACGATGGTCGAGCCAAAATGGGCGAATTTGCATTATCCCAAGATCGATTTTCAGGATCTCTATTACTACTCGGCGCCCAAGAGCACCGAAGGACCCTCGTCGCTGGCCGACGTTGATCCAGAATTACTGAAAACCTACGCAAAGCTAGGCATCCCGCTTAAGGAGCAGGAAATCTTGGCGGGCGTGAAGAATGGCGGCTCGCGTGTGGCGGTCGACGCCGTGTTCGACAGCGTCTCGGTTGTGACGACGTTCAAGGACGAACTGAAAAAGGCTGGCGTCATTTTCTGCTCGTTCTCGGAAGCGGTGCGTGAGCACCCGGAACTGGTGCAGAAATATCTTGGCTCCGTGGTGCCGCAGTCGGACAACTATTACGCGGCGCTGAACTCGGCTGTGTTCTCAGACGGTTCGTTTGTCTACATCCCGCCGGGCGTGCGCTGCCCGATGGAGTTGTCGACATATTTCCGCATTAACGAGAAAGAAACCGGCCAGTTCGAGCGGACGTTGATTATTGCCAGCAAGGGCGCATTCGTGTCTTACCTCGAAGGGTGCACGGCGCCCATGCGCGACGAGAACCAGTTGCACGCCGCTGTCGTGGAACTTGTGGCGCTCGACGATGCAGAAATAAAATATTCAACCGTTCAGAATTGGTATCCTGGCGACAAGAACGGCAAGGGCGGGATTTACAACTTCGTCACCAAGCGCGGCGATTGCCGCGGGGCGCGCTCAAAAATTTCTTGGACGCAGGTCGAGACCGGATCGGCCATTACCTGGAAGTACCCGAGCTGCATTCTGCGCGGCGACGATTCACGCGGCGAATTCTATTCGATCGCGGTGTCGAACGGTTATCAGCAGGTCGATAGCGGCACCAAGATGATCCACTTGGGTAAGAACACATCGAGCCGGATTATTTCGAAGGGCATTGCGGCCGGGCATTCGCAGAACACCTACCGCGGGCTTGTTTCAGCACATCGGAAGGCTGCCAACGCCCGCAATTTCACCAACTGCGATAGTTTGCTGATTGGCGACAAGTGCGGCGCCCATACGGTGCCTTATATCGAAGCCAAGACCGCGAGCGCGCATTTTGAACACGAAGCCACGACCTCGAAAATCTCCGAGGACACGCTGTTTTATTGTATGCAACGCGGGCTTTCACAGGAAGACGCCATCGCCGTCGTTGTCAACGGCTTTGTGCGCGACGTGCTACAGCACCTGCCCATGGAGTTCATGGCCGAAACCCAAAAGCTGATCGGAATAAGTCTGGAAGGATCGGTTGGATGAGCACCCGTCTAACCTCTACGCAGATGTCATCCCGGCATTTATTGCCGGGATCCATCGCGCCGCTGGCTCCGGGGCTCGCGGCGCGATGGATCCCGGGGACAAGCCCCGGGATGACAAGTATTGGAATGCAAAAGCTGATCGGCATATCGCTTGAGGGGAGTGTGGGGTAATGGGCTCGGCTCGCGCCACTCCTCAGGTGTCATCCTCGGGCTTGTCCCGAGGACCCATCACGCCGCGGGCGCTGGTGTCTGTTGAAGCAGGGATCGCAGGTGTAGAAACGCAGAAGATAGTTGGAAGCTTGCTTGGGCGAAGTGTGGAGCATCATGTCAACCTCTGAACGCGCAGAATGTATTAGGATTTTGTTTCGGGATTTTTTCGGGACTTCTGATGTCATTGGCCCAGTGGTCGGCGGAAAGATCGGACCGCGCTAGTTTTGAGGCGATGGGCCTAAATATGAATTGGCTGGAGAAAGTGAATGCTTGAAATCACAAACCTGCACGTGAAGCTCGCTGACGAGGATAAACCCATTTTAAAAGGGCTGACGCTCACGGTCCCCAAGGGCGAGATCCACGCCATTATGGGCCCCAACGGTTCGGGTAAGTCGACGCTGGCCTATGTCATTGCCGGGCGTAAAGGCTACGAAGTGACGGATGGCGACATCAAATGGAACGGTGAAAGCATCTTGGAAATGGCGCCCGATGAGCGCGCTGCCAAGGGCGTGTTTCTCGCTTTCCAATACCCGATGGAAATTCCAGGCGTCGCGGGACTGACGTTCCTGCGCGCGGCGACCAACGCGGTGCGCAAGAAGCGCGGTGAGGCAGAACTAACGACGCCCGCCTTCATGAAAGTGGTGAAAGAACGCGCGGCCGCGCTCAGCATCGATTTCGAAATGCTGAAACGCCCCGTCAACGTCGGATTTTCGGGTGGCGAAAAGAAGCGTTCCGAAATCCTGCAGATGGCAATGCTCGAACCGTCGCTGTGTGTGCTCGACGAAACTGATTCCGGTCTCGATATTGATGCTCTCAAGATCGTTTCGGATGGTGTCAATGCACTGCGTTCGCCCGATCGCGCCATGCTCGTCATCACGCACTATCAGCGTCTCTTGACCTATATTGTGCCAGACAAGGTTCACGTGCTGGCAGCCGGCCGGGTTCAGAAGACCGGCGGCAAGGATCTGGCACTTGAACTCGAGACGTCGGGCTATGCCGATTACTCGGGAAAGGCTGCGTGAGCCCTCTCCCCGCATGGGGAGAGGGAATGAAGCAACCTACGTGATGTGCGGAAGATGGATTTGAAATGAATGTAGCCATAATCAAGACGAAGGCCGAAGCGGCACTTGTCGAGCAGTTCGAGAGCGCCCAGAACCGGCTGCCGGGTAACGCTGCTGTCGCTAGAATGCGCCGGGATGCAATTGGCCGCTTTGCCGCTCTCGGTCTGCCGCACCGGCGCGTCGAGGAATGGAAATACACCGATTTGCGCGCCATGCTGAAGGAGGCGCCGCCTCTAGCGGCGGGCGATTACACCATCTCGGCTTATGGTATTGTCGAAGAGACGCTGTATCGCTCACTCAAGGCCAATGACGGGGGTGGTGATTGGAGCATGTTTGCCGACGGTAAACAGATCACCGCCAACGGCAGACTAGCGGGCAGTGCATCCTGTCTGGCGACCGTTCTTATGTCGCCGCCCGCCTGGGTCAGCGCCGAACTGATCCGAGCTACGGAACGCAGCAGCGACGGCGTCTTTGCGCTCAATACAGCCTTCATGACCGACGGCGCGGTGCTCGATGTGCCGGACGGAGCGGACTGGACCGCGCCAGTGCACATCATGTTCTGTCCCGCCGGCGGCAGCAAGAATGAGAACCTTGCCGAACCACGCCGCGTTGTGACGCGCAACATCATCCGCGCCGGACGCAACGCAAAGCTGACCCTCGTCGAGTACCATCAAGGCGACGCCGCCATGCCACGCCACTCTAACACCGTCACGCAAATCATCGCGGGCGAGGGGGCCGAGGTCACGCACATCAAATTCACCGATCCGGCGGCCGGGGAAACGCATGTGGCCAACTGGATCGTTCGGCTTGGTGCGCAGGCAACTTACCGGCCATTGCTGATGACGAGTGGCGAGGGGATGGTCCGCAATCAGTTGGATGTTCTGTTCGAAGGCCAGCACAGTACGATTGACCTCGGTGCGCTCGCACTTGCCCGCGGGGCGGGCCATGCCGACACGACGATGGTCATCGATCATGCAGTACCCCAGTGTACCAGCAGGGAACTCTACAAGTGCGTGCTCGATGGGCGGGCGCGGGCCGTGTTCCAAGGCAAGGTGATCGTCCAGCCCGGCGCCCAGAAGACCGACGGCAAACAGATGGCGCGGGCGCTGCTGTTGTCGCCAGACGCCGAGTTTAACTCCAAGCCCGAGCTCGAAATTTACGCCGACGATGTGGTGTGCGGGCACGGCACCACGTCCATGGAACTGGATGATGACCTGCTGTTTTATTGCCAGTCGCG
>JBEBJD010000042.1:0-2485 GCA_040080075.1 Hyphomicrobium sp.
GGGCCGGGTCTTGGTGACAATTCCGGTCTTTGAACCGCCATCGCCATCGCCATCGTCATCGCCATTGCCATTGCCATTGCCATTGCCGCCCGCATTGTCCTTGTCACCCGCCATCGTCGTCTTCCAGAATGTGCCAATGCGGGCGTTGCCCTGAGCGGAGGGCACTAGCCCGACCTTCTCAAAGGCTCGGGGATCGTCATCGCACGGGCACGAGTCGGTCCGCGACCTTGGGCGGCGAAAAGCGTAGCCCGCGCATACGGTTGAGCAGCCCAAGGCCGTGGCCGACCGTGAGCGTGCGACCCGAAGGGCGGGGTAAATTTGCTGGCAGAGTGTGTCGCGATAGGCTTGCGTAGATGAGTTACGCGGCGCCCATCGCTCCTGCCCTGCCGGCAAATTTGCCTCCGTGCCGACCCCAATCCTTTGAGAAGGTCGGGCTAGCATGCCGGGGAGTTGTGTCAGCTTATGCATTCCATCCGGATCGTTGAGGAGATGCAGTCGACGATCAGTTACCCGAATCACGGCTGCAAGCCATCGCTTGATGCGAAGCAACACTCTACCATTTTTGTATTCCAGCGCTCCAGGTCAAGTTTGAAGGTCAACTAGTCCTGCAAGTGGGGTCTGATCGGGGCACAAAAAAGGCCCGGGGGACGCCAATGTTCCCCGGGCCTGTATAAATCGTATTCTAACCGATGGCTCAGCGCATCGACTGCACGGCCCGTTCGACGGGCTTATAGGCTTCGCGGCCAAACGACGTGTACATGCTGCCGATTTTAGACATCTGCTGCATATACTCTTCAATGGAGCGCTTGGCATAGCTGCTCTGGATCTCAATGGCTTGCTCGACGGTTTTGGCGGAAATCAACTTTTCGAAAGTTGCCTGGCCATCCTGGAATGCGCGCTTGGAATAGTCGGTCAATTCCGAGGTGAGCGCCTGCCAGTTCTTGGCCCAATCACCCATCATCTTCACGGCAGACTCGGAGTTGGCTTGGCCAAACTTCTGAAAATCCTGGAATTGGAATGTGTTCATGTCGGAACTCCTGTGATCTTGAGGGCCTTTGGGCCATAAAAACGGGCGCCGCTGCGGAACCGCCGAGCGATTTTGCAGGGCGACACCCGCAACTTGACCACGAACTTAATTGCAGTGCAGCATTTTTCAAGGGGTTTGCGTGCGTTGCACAAAAAAATCTCGCTCAACGCTGCTTAACCAATTTGCAGGTTCCGCGAGATAGCCTCACTGGCGTCGGAGGGCTGGCGTTAAGCCGCCGTAAAGCCGCCAAGAAAACAGGCAATGAACAGACCAATGTTTTGATGTGGAGGTACTGACTGTGCGGCTAGACGGCAGCCAAACAGGGCGGACTCCGCACTACTCTTGTTCGGCGGGTCTGGGGATCGTGTCAGGAATCGGCATAAACCGCGTGAAATTTTGCACCGCACTAATGACTTTTGCGCTCCTGAACCTGTGTCTGGTGGGGTTTGCACATCCGGCCCGCGCCGAGGGACCGCGTCATGCTGCAATGGTCATCGATGCCAATACTGGCAAGGTGCTGCACGCCGCAAACGCTGATGTGCCGCGGTACCCGGCCTCCCTTACCAAATTGATGACACTCTATCTCGTGTTCGAGACCCTTGAGACTGGCGCCCTGCAACTCGATAGCCCCATCTTGGTCAGTGAGGCGGCCGCCTCGGTGGCGCCATCCAAGTTGGAACTTGCACCCGGCGAAACCATCGAACTCGCTGACGCAATCAAGGCACTGGTCACTAAATCAGCCAACGATATGGCGGTTGCCATCGCAGAAAAAATTTCCGGCAGTGAGCGTGCATTTGCCGAACTGATGACCAAGCGCGCGCGCCAGATCGGGATGAATTCAACCACGTTCCGCAACGCTTCCGGCCTGCCCGATATGCAGCAGCAAACCACTGCACGCGATATGCTGACGCTGGCTCTGAGGATTTATGACGACTTCCCCGACCGCGCTCGCGTGTTTTCACTGCGCGAATTCACATTCCGCGGCAAAACCTATCGCACACACAATACGCTGATGAAAAGCTTCGCTGGCATGAACGGCATGAAGACCGGATACACCAGTGCATCGGGTTTCAATCTCGTGGCATCGGTACGCCGCGATGGCAAAAATCTTGTGGCGGCGGTGTTCGGCGGAGCCACGGCCTCGTCGCGCAATGCGCATATGCGCCAGATCCTCAATCAGGCACTCGAAGACGCCGCAACCGAGAAGACCCGCGTTTCCAGGCCGCAGTTGATCGCAAGTGTAAGGCCAGCGGCGCGGCCGCAAAATGATGGGGCGCGGCCGCAAAATGATGGGGCGCGGCCGCAAAATGATGGGGCGCGGCCGCAAAAAACGCAGCCCACCGCTACATGGCCTCAAGCCAAAGTCGCCACCGCGGCCCCGGCTCCAACGCCCGCTGCCCGTCCTCCAGTTAAAGCCGTTGAGACCGCAAAACCAGCGGCGATAGCCAAGCCTGTTGC
>JBEBJD010000158.1:0-11192 GCA_040080075.1 Hyphomicrobium sp.
CCAGGAAGCCTCCCGTCATTAATTTGAGGCCCGCAAACCGCATCGGCGTTGAATCCTTGGCTGCCATATCGTGCCGCGCTCGAGAGGGATGCGGTCTGGCAGATGGAAATGAGACCCATGAGCTGTTGTAACCACGAGCCGGAAGCGACTCAAACCTTAGACCAGGTCATTGGCTCTGTCACGTTGCGGCGCACACGGACACAAGGTAAATGTTCTCGCCAATTCAATGACTTTTCGGCTTGCGCGCCAGCATGTTGAGACTTTCAACCAGCATGGCAAATGCCATGGCAGCGTAAATATAGCCCCTGGGAACGTGGGCGCCACAGCCTTCGGCAATCAACACTGTTCCGATCATTAGCAGGAACCCAAGCGCCAGCATGATTACGGCTGGATTTGCAGTTATGAAGTTAGCAAGCGGAGCCGCGGCCAACAGCATGACCAAAACCGTGAAAACCACGGCAATAACCATGATTGGTAAATGTTCGGTCATTCCGATAGCAGTCAGAATGCTGTCGACTGAAAACACGAGGTCGAGCAACAGGATCTGACCGATTGCGGCGGCAAAGCCCAGCGTCACCTTGCGAGTGCCAAACACGTCTGGCTCGGGATCAGGATCGACGCGGTGATGAATTTCCTTTGTCGCCTTCCAAACCAGGAACAGGCCGCCAGCGATCAAAATCAGGTCCCGCCACGAGAAACTGTGATCAAGTATAGTGATCACGGGCTCCGTCAGTTTGACGATCCAAGTGATGGTACCAAGCAGCAGGAGACGCAAACCAAGGGCTGCGCCGATTCCGAGCTGTCGCGCCCGCGCACGCTGATCTTCCGGCAACTTGTTGGTTAGGATCGAGATGAACAGCAGATTGTCGATACCGAGAACGACTTCCATAATAATGAGTGTCGCCAGGGCGGCCCAAGCGGCCGGATCGGCGGCAAGCTGCAACATTGTATCCATGGATGAGTTCCAGCCCCAAAGTTTTACGCCGCTCGCTAGGACCGGCACGCCCTAGACCGGGCTGTCTTATACGCCCCCGACGGGCGTTCAACCTTTTGTCGCAATTATGCTGTCGGCTCGATAGGATCGAATTTGGGATCTAAAAGCCAAGTGTCAAGGAGTAGACGATGCGCAATCCGGGAATACGGACGGCCGCTTTGGCCTGGGCAACTGCCATTCTGACGTTGTCCGTACCCACCGCATGGGGTGCTGACAACCGGGTGGCTCTGGTTATCGGCAACTCGGCCTATGCCAATGCCAACAAGCTTGCCAACCCCGCCAATGACGCTGCTGACATGGGCGCTCATCTCAAAAAGCTAGGCTTCAAGGTTTTTCTAGGTCTCGATCTCGATAAGACCGGCTTCGACGCCAAGATCCGCGATTTTGCGGCAGTGCTAGAAGAATCGGGTACAGCCATCCTGTTTTATGCAGGCCACGGACTACAGGTGGGCGGCCAGAATTATCTGGTACCCGTCGATGCCAAACTGGCGCGTGAACGCGACCTCGAGTTCGAGGCTATCAAGCTCGATTTCATCTTGAAGCAGATGGAACTCGGCCGCGAGAACAAAACCAACATCGTGTTCCTGGATGCCTGCCGCGACAATCCCCTGTCGCGGAGCCTAGCGCGCAACATGGGCACGCGGTCAACCGCAGTCGGGCAGGGCCTGGCGCAGGTCGATGCGGGAGTCGGCACCTTCGTCGCCTATTCGACTCAACCCGGAAACGTGGCACTCGACGGCGACGGGCGCAATTCACCTTTCACGGCAGCCTTGGCCAAACGCATGTTGGAATCTGGCCGCAACCTGACGTCGGTCATGATAGATGTGCGCAAGGACGTCATCGCGGCAACCTCGGGCAAGCAAGTACCGTGGGATCATTCGGCTCTAACGGGGGAATTCTATTTCGATCCCAAGGCCGCTCCTCTAGGCGGCGATGATGCCTCACAAGCCCGCGTCAAAGAGCTCGAAGATCAGCTCAAGTCCAAGGCCCGCTCGGCCGATGTAGCCTCAACTGCGGCATTGACCCAGTTGCGCCAGCGCGTGCGCCAGATGGACGACGAAACACGCCGCGATCGCGAGCGCATGTTCGCCATACAGCGCGAACAGATGGATGTGCACGATGCGCTCAAACTCGGTTCAATGTCGCAGGAGATCGGCCGCATTCAAATGGGCATGGTCAGTCGTGGCAGAGACCAGCAAGAGCTGCGCACACAAATCGAAAAGCTCGAAAAAGAATTGGGCATCACCGCAGGTGACGAGGCTGGCGGCGAAAAGCAATAATCGGCCTTCTGCCTTGCAACTTCTTGTAGGTTAGGTTGGCGGCACTGCCAACCTAACCTACGGCAATGAGATGGCAGCTAACTAACGCGCTTAAAGATCACCGTCAGATTGTTGGCGGGCATGTCTTCGGCGATCGGGGCTGAAAAGCCATGTGCCACCGCCAGCGCGGCGACGTCTTCTAAATCGCGCACGCCCCATGCCGGATTGCGCGAGCGCAAGTCCAGATCAAAGGCCTCGTTGCTGGGAGCTGTATGCGTTCCGCCGCGACGGTAGGGACCATATAGGATCAGCAGCCCACCATCACCCAGCAGATGGCCCGCCCCTGTCACAAGTCCCACAGTTGCCTGCCACGGCGAAATGTGGATCATGTTGATGCACAAGATAACGGCCAGCCGCGCGCGGACATCCAAACCGGCGGGCACACCCTGCACCCACCAGTCCGGCGCGCACACATCGATATCCAACGCATCGCGTAAATTCGGCAATCCGGCCTCGCGCGCCCAGGCGTCGATGCTGGCACGCGCCTCGGGCGAAGGATCAGACGGCTGAATTTCGAGATCGGCTCCCAAATGCTGGGCAACGTGCAGCGCATGCTCTCCCGTGCCGCTCGCAATCTCCAGCACCCGCCCGTTATGCGGCAAATACCGGCGCAAGACCTGCACGATCGGATCGCGATTGCGCACCGCTGAAGGCGCAGAGCGGCGGGCGGAAAGGCAGGGCGGCGCGGGGTGTTGGACAGGTTGCTCGCCGGTCATGCTGTCACCGTGTCCAAGATTTCCAGGCCACCGCACTCATCTGTTATGTGCGCCAAGGATGCGCCGGCAAACTGGATACGCCGATGACCTTTACGCCTGCGGCCGCCACGGCGTGATCGTTTTCAACCGAACTGCCTGAGACACCAATGGCACCGATCAGCACGCCGTCTTTGTCAACAATTGGCAATCCGCCAGGAAAGGTGACGAGCCCATCGTTGGAATGCTCGATGCCAAACAGCGGTCCGCCAGGCTGCGAGAGCTTGCCGAGCTCGCCTGTCGGCATGCCGAAAAATACCGCCGTCTTGGCCTTCTTGATGGCGATGTCGATGGAGCCGACCCAGGCTGCATCCATGCGATGGAAGGCCTTCAAGTTGGCCCCTGAGTCGACGACCGCAATGCACATTTGGGTCTCGCTCGACTTTGCGGCCTTGCGGGCGGCGTTAATAATGTTCTGGGCGTCGTCGATGGTCACATGCATGTTGGGAGCGTCCTTCAAGGGGTTATGGCTGCTGTCTGATCGCAACCTACAACAAAACCTATCGGTCCGCCCTTGCCCTGCGTCAACCGGGTTTGATGCTGGGCGTGAGGGCGGTCCTCTATGCTCGTAAACATTGGGCTCTCGGCATCATGTGCAAGTTAGAGCCTGATAGCAATGGACTTAGTCCCGGGACTGCACGAAAGGGGAACCGCCTCACTCCCCCTCTCCTCCCTCCTCGCCGCCGGCACTCCACTCGGCGACGCGGGCCAAATGCGCGAAGTCGTCGTAGTCGTAAGAGAATCGGGCTCGGCGTTGGGGGCTGTAGGGGGTCTCGGGTTTGTCGAATTCGAAGACAAGCTTTTTTAAACCCTCGAGCTGGGCACTGGCCAAGGCCACAATGTCCCCGGATTTGACGTCGCGCTCGTCGCCGGGCGGCTCGCCACCCGATGCTTTGATGTAGCGAAGCCCTACCACCGGGAGCTTGGGCACATGCTCAAAGCCCGCTTCTAACGTCTCGCTCATGGCAATAGCCGCTTCGAGCGGCAACTGCGGCGCAAATCCCGAAACAACTTTTTTGTCACCTGGAATATTTCCCGTCTTGTAGTCGGTGATAACGAGACCGTTCGCACTGACATCAATGCGGTCGGCGCGCGCGGTCAATTGAAACGCTCCGCCGGGTGCTTCAAAAATCAAGGTGCCCTTGGTTTCCGATACCGCCTGCTCGATCCCTTGGCGGCGCGCCGGCTCAGTGTCTGCGAACCATTCGGCAAAGCGCTCAAAGCGCGGCACCCAAAAGGCGGCCACACGCGGGTGAGCGGCATATTCGTCGAGCACTTCGCGCGCAAAACCCAGCACTACGTCCTTGGTGTTGGCGGGCAATGCCTTGGGATAGGATTTAACAAAGCGCGACAGGGCTTCGTGGATCATGCTGCCGCGTAAACTCGCGGAAGGTGGAAGGCCGATTGCATCGAGCGGCTGCAAGCGCAAAATTTCGCTGGCATAGATAGCATAGGGGTTCCCGATCCAAGTCTCCACGCGCGACACCGACAGTTTGCGCGGGCGCCGGTTAACCGGCGGCTTGGGCGCTGGCATGGTGATAGGCACCTGCGATTCAGCCATATCGCGGGCGCGCGCCCAGTTCAGCCAGGGCTCTTTGGAATTGAGCTTGTCTCGCTGACCGGCACCTGCCAGCAACGCCTCAAGACGCAACAGCCAGCGCGATGGGACAGCCGGCACCCCACCGGTTTTCTGTGCGCGCGTCAGATAAACGCGCGCGCCATTCAACAGTGAGGTGAAATCGTGGGCGGAATAACCGATCTGCTCTTCGGGAGAGGGCAAGCCCAGCTCCGCACGCATGGGCCGGTTGAGCCACGGGCCAGGATCGGCGGGCTCGGGCCAGGTACCGTCGTTGAGGGACCCCAGCACAACCACGTCGGGTTGCTGCAAGCGGGCCTCGAACGGACCCCAGATCGATAGGCGCGGATGTACTGGCACGCGCGGCCGCACCGTTTCGCCAGCGACAAGACCGCGATAAAGGTCTGCGTAATCGGCGTTACGAATTTCGACGGTAGGAAGTGACGGCGAGAATAGCCCATCGAAGAACATCTTTGCCGCAAAACCTGCTTCGCCGCTCCATAACGCAGATGCGACCGGTTCGGTTGCCGAAGATCCCGCCTCTGCAGTGACGGGCAATTCCGGCAACTTGGCCAAAGCCTCGGCAACCGCGGCGTGAGCGCGAGCAAAATCCGTCAGCGGCAAATCGCCGGTTCCTGCATAGAGTGCAGCTAACGGAGCGAAGGCGGCTTCAAATTTTGCAACGAGATCGCGCGCACCGTCCCAGTCCTCTTTCCACAATCGCTTGACGGCGCTGTGCGCGCGCTGGCCGCTCGCCGATGTCACGTCGATTGCGGCTCGTTCTAACGCCTGACCAATACCGGCCAGATCGCCCCCCAAATATGGGCGGCGGAATACCGCAAGTTCCAGTGCCCGCCCGGCCCGGCGCACGGCGAACGGATCGAGCCCGAGGCGGGTCAACGGATGCTTCAGGAGAGACATCACGGCTGAAGGAGCAAAGCGGCTATGCACGGCTTCAATGATCAAATCGAGAAACGCTCCTGGCGGCGTCTTGCCGAACGGCCGCCCGGCTGAGTCGTCCACCCGAATACCCCAGCTCTCCAGCCGCACCGCGACACGGCGTGCCAAAAGACGGTCGGGCGAAACGAGAGCGGCGGTACGGCCTGGCGTCTCCAGCGCTTCGCGCAATATCAGCGACACGACTTCGGCTTCATCCTGCGCGCTTGGCGCCTCGATGAGACTGATGCCATTGAGTCCAGCCTCAATCAGCGCCGCATTTTCCGGCCCCACAAAGGAGTGCCATTTAACTGTTGTTGCGGCAGGCCGCATGGCTTCGCTGATCAGGCAGTCGCGGGCTTTTATGGACTTCGGATTAGCCGCAACGCCTGGCAACTCTTTCACTTGTGCACGCGATACACCCAAGGCGTCGAGCAGCTTTTTCAAACCATACTGTGGGTGTTCAGGATGGTCCGGCACGATGGTCTGCCAGCTCTCCTCGTCGAGCGTCATGTCGAGTTCAGGCAGCACGATGGCGCCATTGGGAAGATTGGCTACCGCTCGCATCAGGGCCACGGTGGCAGGAATCGAACCCGTGACACCGGCCACAATCACCGGGCCTTGTGGCGGATTGGCTGTTAGGTGCGCAGCTTCGGCGAGGATCAATCGATTGCGCCGGCCAGCCGGTGAGATCTGTTTGCTGGCAGCCAGATAGTCCGGCCACATCTCGACAACAATCTTGAGGAAGTTGAGAGTTTTCTGCCAATGCTCAGAAAAGTTTTCCGGCACCAGCTTGTCAAGGTTGGCGAGACTGACACCTTCAGTCTCGACCATATCCATCAGGCTGGCGAGTTCTTTGGCAAGCTGTGCGCATTGTGCGGGCGTTCCGGCGCCTGCGGCAGCATAAACATCGAGATTGGCGCCGACATCATCGCGCGCGGCGCGTTCCGCTTTCGACCAGCGCATGACGAGGCTCGTCAGCGCCAGCCGCCGCTCCAATTCATTGATAGCGGGCGGAATGTCAGACGCACCCGCTCCCAAGCCTTCAAGGTCAGAGGTGGACGCCATCAACATCAAATCCTCTTCGCCCTCGGCAATCGGTTTGATGCGCGGCAACAGCATCGCCTGGCCCTTGCCCGCCCGCAAAAAGGCCTCTTGCACGGCGCGAGTGGCGCGCCGGGTCGGCAAGAGCAGAGTCATTGCCGGAATGTCGATCGGGTGGGGAGCAACACCCTCTGCTACTGGCAAATTGCCACTCAGGATGGCTTCCGCCAGACTATCGAGAAATGGCCTGCCGGTGGGTGCAGTATAAATATTGGGTGTACGGCTGGGTGCGGTTTTGTTCACGCGTCACCTTGTTGTGTTGGGGCACCGCGGCTGGCGCTCAAGGCTGTGCATTGAATGAGGCGCTCGGCCTCGCGCAGCGATTGCACCGTGCCTACGTGCATCCAGGTCCCATCTAACAGAAGGCCAAAGAGACGGCCGCATTCGATGGCCCGGTCCCACAATACATTGAGTGAGAAGCGCTCTTCCTTCGCTCCCTCAAACAGGCGTGGATGCGCAATGGAAACGCCTGCAAACACATAGGCCGCATCCGAGCCCGCAGCGCGGCGCGTCAAGCGGCCATCTTCGCCAAGGCCAAAATCGCCGCGCCCCTCGTAGCCAAGGCTCGTAGCCCGCGGCGCCAGCAGCATAAGACTGTCCATGACACCGCCATCCCACGCCGTGATCATGCGTGCGATGTTGGAAACACCGGGCTCGATCCAAACTGAGTCTGAGTTGTGGATCAGAAAGGGCTGCGAGCCGAGCAGCGGCAGGGCGCGCACCACGCCACCGCCGGTCTCAAGCAGTACACCGCGCTCGTCCGAAATCTTGATAGCGGGACTCCGGCGGCGGCTAACATGCCTCTCAATCTGATCGGCCAGATAGTGTACATTGACGACGGTACGCAAGATTCCCGCTTCAGCAATCCGGTCAAGCACATGATCGATAAGCGCGCGGCCATTGAGCGGCACCAGGGGTTTGGGCATGGTGTCGGTCAAGGGCTGCATGCGCCGGCCCAACCCCGCCGCCAATACCATCGCTGAGGTGATTTCTGCGCTCATGACTCAAACTTTCGCAGCAATGTTACGCAAGGCGTCAGAGAAATGCTGTCCAAACCAAGCCTTCAGTGCCGCCAGATCCGGGTGCAGCAAATCGCGCTCAAGGTAGTCCCATAGGCGGGGAATGTGGCGCAAGTAACCGGGCTTGCCATCGCGTTTGGCAAGGCGCGCAAAGATACCGAGGATTTTGGTATTGCGCTGTGCTCCGAGCGCGGCATACGAAAATTCAAATGCCGCACGGTCAAAGCCTGGTTCATTTTTCGCGGCCTGTTCACAGTAGTAGGACAGCAATTCGCGCTCCAGAGCGGCTGAAACATCGACACGTGCATCCTGCAAAAGTGAAACGAGGTCATAGGCCGCCGGCCCGGCCAGCGCGTCTTGAAAATCGATAAGTCCTGTGCGCCGTGCGCCTGGGCGATCGGGCAGTACAATCAGGTTGGGTGAATGGTAGTCGCGCAGTATTAAGCTCTGCGGAAGAATGAGAAGCCGGTCAAAAATCTCATTCCAGATACGCAAGAACTCTGCGCGCGCAGGGGCTGGAATAGGATCGCCCTTGACTGCTGGCCAATACCAATCGATCAGCAATTCGACTTCGATTTGAAGGCATGCGCGATCCTGGCGCGGCACGCTATAGCTTGTTCCATCTGGTAAGGGCAGGCTTGGCGGGATCACAATATTACGCAAGGCTAGCAGCGTGTCCGTCGCCTGCCGCCACAAACCAGCTTGCGCGATTCCGCGCGCAAGCTCTTGCCCGAAAACCTGATCGCCGAAATCTTCCAGCAGCAAAAATCCCTGCTCAAGATCGGTATGATAAATCTCTGGAACGCTGAGACCGCCCTGCTTCAGCGCACGGTCAATCGCCACAAACGGCCGGACATCTTCAGCAAGCTTAGCGATGCGGCTATAAGGTAAGCCGTCGCGCACCGGGGGACCATCTGGCTGACGCGGGCTATCCATTAAGATCACAGCGTGTTCGCCAAGAAATGTGCGCGCATAGGCACGCGCCGACGCATCGCCTTGCAAATAGCGAACGGGTGCCTCTTGCGCCACTCCGCTGCGATCCGAAAACGCGGACAGGGCTTCCAAGCGCGTCAGCCGGAGCGCCCAAGTTCCGTGCCCCGTCAAAACCACATCACGGGCATCGGCAGTCCCGGCTTCTGCCAACACAACGTCTAGGCGGTTGGGTGACGTGAGCGAGGGGGCATTGCCCGGCCATTCGACGATTAGCGCGCCACGCGTTAGCATTTCATCAATGCCAAGTTCGAATACCTCATCCTCATTATTCAACCTGTACAGATCGGCGTGTGCCACGAACAGCCGTGGCGTTTCGTAGATCTGCATAATCGAGAATGTGGGGCTCGGCACTTCAGCGCCCGCATCGCCGAGCAGTGCGCGCAGGGCGGCCCGTGCCAGCGTGGTCTTGCCGGCTCCAAGATCACCGGTGAGCGCCAGCATGTCGCCGGTGGCAAGCTTGAGAGCGATCAGCTCTGCCAAACGTGAAAGGCCGGCTTCGCTAACCTGCCGTGCGGTCCAGATGTGCGTCATGAGCGGCGGATGGCTCCCGGTCTTTTTTGGCCGTTTCGTATTGAGCCGTCTCAGGCATGGCCGTTTCTGGGCTGGACTGCGCCCGGTCAGGGAAGCGTACCGTGACCAGCGTGCCGCGTCCAACTTCGCTGTCGATCCTTATATCGCCGCCGTGCAAATCGACCAGACTTTTGACAATCGATAACCCTAGGCCCGCGCCGCGGTGCTTCGAGCCATGGCTGCGGCTTTCAAAGCGTTCGAAAATCCTGGCCAACTGTTCCTTCGGGATGCCGGTGCCGCGATCTTCCACCGAAAATGCGACATATCCGGCCTCGCGCCAGCACGTGACCTGTACAGTCCCACCGGGCCGCGAGAAGCCTATGGCGTTGGACAGTAGATTGCGCAGCACCTGCTCGACACGCGACGCATCTGCCGTAAGTTCATGGGCATCATCGGCAATGGCGATATCGAGCGTCATTTCAGTTCGCGCGGCCGCCTCCCTCACGCCAGCAATAGCTTGGTCGATAACGTCTTGAGCTTTAACTGGCGCCAGTTTCAATTCAACAGCACCCGCATCGATGTTGGCAAGATCGAGGATGCCATCAATGATGTCGAGGAGCGTCTTTGACGAAGAAGATATATCGTCGAGATATTCCCGCTGCTTGGCATTGAGGGTGCCCAGCACTGGGCTCGTCAAGAACTCGCTGAAGCCGATGATGTTGGTGAGCGGTGTCCGCAATTCATAAGACATCGTACCGATGAAGCGGTTCTTGATGCGCGCAGTCGCTTCCAACGCCTCGTTGCGTTCAACCAGTGCCTTCTCGGCCAGATGCGCGTCAGTCACATCCGCAAAGGTCAGCAGAGTAGCGCCGTCGGGAAGCGGCGTGACGGCATAGTCGACCACGCTTTCGTCCGGGCGAACCATCTGCCCTTCGAAGGCCTCACGCTCGTCGTTGAACGAGGTGACGGCCTGCGATATTTGTTTCCAGACTTCTGGCTTTTCGTAAAGCACGCGGGCATCATGCGTGAATTCGTCGATGTGCGGTGCCTCGCTGAGACGTCGCGGCGACAATTTCCAGATGCTGGCGAATGCCGGATTATAGAGCTGCAGCCGGCCATCGGTTGCAAACACGGCAACGCCCTCTTTGAGGCTGTTGAGGGTTTCGCTTTGAACGCCGCTGAGCGACTTGACCCGGCTTTCCAGATCTATCTTTTCGGTTTCATCGTTGTAGAGATATGTCACGCCGCCGTCGGGCCGCTGTTCGGCCACCACATGCAGCATGCGCCCACCCGGCAGATGCCACCAGTCTTCCTGGCCCGCACCCGTCTGATACGTTGACAGCAGCTTTTGCTGCCAGTCGCGGTAGTGACCGACAATGGGCAAGCGCTGTTGTTCGCGAAGGCGATCAAGAATGGCCCGGTCGCTGGGACGCGATTTGAGCCAGGCAGGATCGTGGCCCCATAGGCGCACGTAGGCCTCGTTATAGAACGTCAGCACTTGATCGCGATTGAATACTGCGACGGCAGTGCCGACCCGGTCGAGGGTGCGGTCATAACTGGCGATCTGGCGCTCAAGCTCGCCTTGCGCCGTTTCCAGGGCCGCCACGTCAATGGCGGCACCGGCGATGGCATCGCCCAGATTGATGGCGATTACATCGTGTGACTTCAATATCCCGCCCGATATCAGCGGCAGGCGATCCTTATAGGACGGCGCGGATTTCAGGGCCTTGTCGACCACCTTGCGATGGCGAGAATCGAGAAGTTCGATTTGACCAGCCACAACCTCCGCCGCATCCTTGGCTTCGACCGCTTTTCTATAAGCCGTGTTGACCCAGGTCAGGCGACCGCTGGCGTCACGCAGCCAAACCGGATTTGGCAGAGCATCGAGCAAGGCGCGGCCCGCGCGCACATCGCGCGACAACCCATTGTGCTTGTCGATGATGGCCGAGACATCGCGCTTGTAGCCCGCCACATCGCGCAGCCGCAAGA
>JBEBJD010000058.1:0-10974 GCA_040080075.1 Hyphomicrobium sp.
GAACAATCCGCACCTAAACAATCGAACCGCGAGGCATCGAAAGTCATCGTACCGAATGATGGCGCAGAAATTGTGTACTTCAACCCATTGAATGACACGAGTTCACCAACAACGTCGAGGTCACCGCCCTTCATGCGCAATGTCACTTCAGCGGCAGTTACACTCGACGGACATGCTAACCCCGCAATGATTGCGGCCAGTGCCCCATTGACGGACTTCGCGAGCCAAGCCCACCGGCGATGGCACCGGGCCTCAACAGCGCTCAAACGAGCGCACCATTTTTCTGCCTGCCCGGTCATCACTTGCCAATCTTCAGTGGGGTTAGAACGGAATCATCGAACCGTGTTGCCGTGGTCAATGGCGTGCCGCAATCAGCAGCGCCTAGGATGCCCGCCTGGCTCGTGACCTGCCCTTTGCGGTCAAAGATACTGATGTTAAACGGGATCTCAGCCAGTGCACCGCCGCGGCAGGTGGCGCCGTTTGGCGACTGTCCACGTGTCTGGTGATCGACGGCCATAGTAATTAGACCCGGCGCCTGCTCATTGTAATTGAAGAGGGTGTAAACCTCGACCTTGCGCTGGCCCGCGCTGCCGTCCTCTATGGTACTCATGAACCCATGACCGCGGTGATCAAGTATAAGCGCTTCTTGTGCTTGGGCGGCATCCGATGCCGCATTCGCCCACACATGCCCCTTCTGACCGGACTTGGCAGCGTATTCGAACACGTGCAGATCCAGGTTGACTGGGGCTTGCCAGAACACCGCGATTTTTGTGACCCGGTCCAGATCCTGTGCCACGACGGGAACCGATTTCGACTTCCCGCCGGCAAAGTTGACGTCAACAGAACTGGATTGCCCCGCGAAACAGTCGACGATCTCGTCAAAATTTCCCGACGCATCGACCTTGCGTACAAATTCCGCGCCAGCATAAGTGAGCTTCAGGTCCTGAGCGGCGTGACAAGGCGAGGTAAACCTGATCCTCATGCGCCCACCAATGAGCGGGTCCGTGGATATCTGTGGGACGTCGCATGTGGCAGGCACGGCTGCAGGCGGCGCAGCAACGGCCTTCATGACGGCAGGCACCGCACTGGAGGGTAGAAGTGCGCCCGGCCCGGTAGCGGGCTTGCGAATCTGGGCGATAGAAATTTCATCCGCTTCGCGCTCGGCCTTGTCGCGGGCCGCCTGAAGTAGCAGCACCGATGCTATCATTGCCGATGTGAGCGCCGCAGCCACGCCCAGTTGAACTCTGCCGAACCAGTGGATCGCCGTGGCAGCCCGCGTACGGCTCTTGGGGGCCGTCTGCCGCAGCTGGACCGCATCGGTGTCCTTCAGTACTTCTCCCCAGCCATCGTTGGCCCCGTCAGAGTGCGGCAACACAATCAGTCCGGTGCCTGTGGCAGGCGCATGGCTTTCTGCGCCAGTGCTAGCAAGGCTCTCATCCGCCAGCACCGTATCAGCCGGAGACGGCACAGGCTCGGGCTCGCTGGTTGCCTCGGCGCCGCGATGCCTGCGGGCCGGCGCAATATGGCGGCGTTTTGGCTTTGCGAGTGACGTCACATTCGGCCAGAGGAACTCGCCACGGACCATCGCTTCTGGAAACTCGATCGAAACCGCCGTGCCTGCAAGAAGCAAGGGATTATCGACGACATCGGGGCCGACCACGAACTCCGTTCCGCGCTCTGTCTGCCGCGTTGCCAAGGGCGAAACCGCCCGCCCCATCCACAAGCCACGGTGATCCGCCGCCAGTCCGGCATCAATGGGGCGCAGCCGGAACGTAGGATTGTCCGGCAAATCATTCAATCCCACGATCAGAATAACAGCGTGCCCGCCTTCAGGACGGCTGGTATCTTCGAACGCTTCTGCAGTGATCTTTTTCACGATGCCGCTCCTAGATCGGTGTTTCCAGGAGCCTCAGCAATTGGCCGAGTCTTTGGTTCTGTTCGTCTTCGATGGCGCGCTCGCGCAGGCCGGCTGCGTTTTCATCGACCATGGTTATGAAGGCCTGCGACCAGTCGGTATAGAACTCGGCTTCTGGACTCGGCTGGCTGTCCAAATCGGCTAATGAAATCGCGTTGCGGGGCGGAAATATCGGCTGCTGCGCATGACCTTTCCGGCGCGGATGGCTATTGGAGAAGATGTCGTCGAAGCCAAGCCTCATGACATAACCGCCGACCGCTTCGGCCACGCAAATAGCGGCCTTGGATAGCCTTGCCTGCTTGTCTGTCTCATTGGCTATCGCAGCCTCAATATGAGCGGCAACACGATGCTCGAAATCCATGCGTGTGGCGCCAACTATCAATTCATCGACCAAAGACAAGAGCGCCTGGCGCGGCAGTTCGAACCGCTGGCAAACGCCAGACGATTGGGCGATCGATCGAATGGCGTCGATCCAGTGGTCGATGGCCGTGCGTGCGTAGTGCCGGGAATCAAGAGCTATAGTAGAGGCGTGATGACTGCCATTGCGCGTATCGGCAACAACGCCATTCGAGACGCTGCCAGTTGCCAGAGACTTTTCCGCCGCCGGCTGCGCCGCATCGCGAAGCTCGATGTTCTGCAACACATCGGCAAATTCCGCCTCCGAAAGCTGGAACGCCCGGATGAGGTGGCCTAAACGGCGGCGCTCCGCGCAGAATTTGAGACGGCGGACCACAAGAAGCCCTGTGGTATGGCGGCGATCGCGCTGAAGTTCAAAGTTATCGGCCAAATAGTAGCGCTGAAGCCGCTCCCTCATGAAATGGCGCAGCAAATTGAGGGCAGATACGATCTGCCTGTTCTTTACGCGCCTGTCGCAGACTCCTGCAATCGACTGCCCAAGATAGGTCGTGCCCCCATCGTTGAGCGCCAAGGCTTCATTCCACACGTTGACGGGATTGCCGACATGCCGCCTAACAGCCTCGCTCTTTAGAAAGTCCTTGTGAGCACGCGCTATGCGATCTTGCTGGCCAGCCTTGTAACCTATTTCCCGGCCGTCGCGAGAGTAGTCGCAGATCTGCTTGGCCTTGAAGCCTGGATTGCGCAGCAGATGAATTGAGTCGAACGAGCGGGACGGCGTCCATTCCAGCGGCCAGCGATGTTCGCGGCCAAAGCCTTCGACAAGTATCTCGTCGATACGCCTGTCCCAATCGATCTTGCGTTCGCGGCCGCCTCTTGAGACGTCGGAGAAGTCTTTGTCGAGCTTTGTGAGCGCCAGAAACAGCCCCGTATCCTGCATTTCACGAGCGCCCGCATCCGGACCATGTGAAGTTTCAACCCACTCAGCAACAAGTCCGGCCAATTCGCCGACCTGAATGCTTGATGGATCGATGCAAACGACCATGCAGGTGATCGCGAGTTCTTCCGTGTAGCGGTCAAGGAGATAAACCGACTTTGCCCGCGCAAAGAGTTGCGCCAGCAGATCCGGCTTGTTGGCCAGAGCTCGATCCAGATTGGGCACGCTGTCGCGCGGATCAATTCCTGGAAATTCCAGAAGATCCGCCTTTTCCAGCACCTCACTTGACCAGCCCGGTACCGGCAATCTCACTTCAGCGGCCAGCGCCGCCAGGCCAGAGCGGCTGATCGACACCCAATTGCCAAACTCTCCGCAAACTAGAACGGATTGTTCGCCGGGGCCGGCGAAGCCATCAATGGTCTGGGCGTTGATAATGCTGTCATCACGGCGCAGTAACTTGCCAGTCCTTGGGTCCAGACTGAGGATCGAATCCAGCGCGCAATTGGCCTCCAGACTTCCGCCCAAACTGGCCAGGATTCCGGCGAGCGAAACAAACGCTTCACGGAACGGTTGCAGGCCGCCCCACATGAGCCCGAGAATTTCGCCTCGTGCGTCGTTGCTCAGATAGGGCGCCAATGTCGCCAGCGATTGCCAAAATCCTGCGGACGATAGTGCACGGAAGGTCGGCTCGTCACCAAACCGTTTGGCAAAGTAGGAGCGCACATCCCAAATATCGCCTTCGGTCAGACCTGCGACCGGGCTGCCGCCGGCCTTGGCCGTAACGTGAGCATGCATGCGGCGAACGTCTGCTAGACTCGGCGCAGGCTGCCTGTCTCTACAGGCGGTGAAAAAGGCATTGCCCAGCACCTTGATAACATCGGCGAGAGATAGCAATCGCACCCTGATGGGAAAGTTCTGAGGTGCAGTGCGTTTCTGCTCCGAAAGCCGGATCACCATGGACGCGCCCTGCTTTGACCCATCAGGCACGATGAGCCGCTGATAATCGACTTGCTCGCGGATTCCTTCAAACCTCATATTGAGGGGGCCTCGGCCGCTCTCGATCAGCGACGTGAAGACTTGGGTTTTTCCAGACCGGCTAGGTCCTACAAAAGCGACACAAGGCGGCTGGTCTGCTGCTGCACCCAAGCCCGCCGCACGCACTTCAATTCCGTAAAATTCATGCAGCATGGATAGACGTTCAGCGGCCACGATTGTGGGATTATCGTCAATCCAATCGAGCATTTCACTGGCGGCGCTTCCTAATTGCTTGCAAGCAAACTGCAACCGGTTTTCAATCGTGTTCATTGTCCCACCGCTTTTTTCATGCGATCATGATCGCGCCGGTGTCGCACCAATGTCCGGAGCGCGTGGGAAGAGTTTGCAGTCTCAGTTCAAGATCAGAAGGCGGAAGGCTGTTGCCATATCCGTCCCGTGCCTTCACGATCCGCAGATCTTCAGGCTGCCCCTGCCCTGGGCAGAAGCGCTCAAGGGTTACCTCTACCGGCATCTTCGGCCGGTCTGCGGCATCGATATCGCCAACGTCGATAACGAACAATGGCGCCGCAGGCCAACGCTCATGAGCTAGACGGCGCACACCCAGAATCGCAGGAAGCTCGGTCTTTATGGTGCTTTGGGACCCGCCTGGCTCCTTGACCGTGCCCTGTTGGCTCGCGTCGTCAAATACGAACATGACGGACTCATTCTTTACGAGCCCGTCCGCACCCATCCGGCCAACGAAATACCGGCGGCATTCGGGGCCGGCAGCCGCAGGAATGATGACAAACTCCTTATTTGCATCTTTTGAGGAGGGAGCGCTGCTCAACAGTGCTCCGGCCACGGCAGCAGACTTGGCATCGCCTATTTTCGTGCCGGTCTCGTCCATGCATGGGTACCAGGGCTGGACGCGCATGCCCTGCATCTGAACGATGCGATTTGGCTGCGTGGCAAGGCGGCCCAAGAGGGCGTCGAGAACCTGAGGAAGACAGCCAGTCCATCCAGATAGAAGCACAAGATCACAATCGCACGCTTCAATAATGCGCACACAATTTGCGAGAACCTGATCAAGTACTGAGCCGATTGTTTGCTTCAGATCGCGATGGCGCAATTCTACGCCCGCATCCAGAAGCGCGAAGGAGTCCGCTCCCTCGTCGGCCGCCAGTTCATCAAACTCCTCGATGACTGCTTTGGGTATATGAAGCGTGCCTTCGAGTAGATTGCGGAACGTCCGCGTGACCACAATATCGTCGCCCGCCGCTCTGGGTTCCCGGCACTCTTTGAGGAGCGCCAGCGCTACGGGCAACGAAAATTCAGCTGCGAAGCGGCGGCCAAATTCGGCAATCCAGGACGGGCGCCCATTGGCTGCACCACCCATGATATCTTCAAGAAAACGTCTGGGCTTGCCAAGCTTGCTGTCACTAAGGGCACGTTCAATTGCTGGCACAAGATGGCATTCGACAATCCGCTTTAGAATATCGTCGCCGCCAATTGAAAACCCATCCACGGCAAGATGCTGGCGGATGATTCCCTTCGATTGTTGCAGTTCGTAGTTGGCGACGGACAATCCTGTGGAACCGCCGCCGATATCAAGACTTGCCACGCGGATCGTGCGCGCCGCGCGATGACCGGGCCGCGCCTTGCCGATCAAATCAAAATATTCCGATGCCTTGCCGCCAAATTTGCATTCAATCTCATTGTGCAGATACGCGGTTTGGGCATTCGTTGCGTTGTCTTCGACGAGACTAACCGAGGGCAGCGGCGGACTGCCGGGCTGAACAGCCCAGCCAAGTCCGGCCCAGGTCAACTTGGCGGCGGCCTGCATACGTTGCAACACAATCTGCCGCTCGCGCGGATGCATTCCAGCCGGCACTGTGATGATAATGCGCTCCAGCCGCCTTGGTGCATCCGGTTTGACTGTAGGGGCGCGGTAGGCAGGAGAGTTGATTGCAACAATTGCTTGCAAGATAACTTCGTTACCAAAAAACGTCAGCAGCGAGGACCTGGAAAATCTTGGTTTTGTCGCCGGTCCTGCCCGTTCTCCACCGGTCAAGACATCTCCATAATCGGAAATGAACCCCATAAGAGGCCCTGAAACGAGCGCCCGTCTGCGCGGGGCACTGTCTAATGTATGAGAGAAGCGCCATGGCCTTCCTGCTGGCTGGTCATCCCATAGATAGCGCATGGGGCCAGAAAGGCCGGCGGCGTCCGTCGATGTGTGATTTTGCGTGGCGAGCTTCTGGGCTTCGATACCAACACGCACCAGGCTCGGCCAAAAGAACGCGTTGGTTCTACCGCTCCAGCGCGAGTAGGACTCGTTGCCAAACGAGGCGCGCGAAAATTCGATGCGGCTTGAGAACAGCGCTGCATAGGTGCGCCAAGGCTGATCGATATCACGTAGCGGCAAGACACTAGAGGTCCGGACAGACTGCGGCGCCGCAGATCTAACGATCTCACTTAAAACGGCGCACGTCCGGCTGTTGCCGACATCCAGAACAAGGTCTACACAGACAAATTCTGCTTCAGCCTGATTGCGGCCCAGTCCCTTCAAGCGGATATCCGGCACAATCCTGCATTCTTTTAGAACTGCAAGCGCCGTCAGGTAATGGCCAAGGTATTCAAGTGGAGACGGCTGACGAATGCCGGGGGCCGCACGATCTGCATCTTGCGGGTTAGCCCGCTCTTCGAAAACATCGCGAACCCAGTCATCCACCCAGGCCTCGGTCACAAACCAGGCGATATCCTCTTCGTCGTCGTTGAAACGGAACAGACCCCCGTCCTGCGCATCTTCAATTGATGGTGCTGCCAGCGCAGTTCCCCGGCCGCGCGGCTTGGGGCAACAGGTGGTGTCGATTGCCAGCACGATGCGGTGGCTTAGCTCTGACTCATCTCCTGTGTCTGCACGCGTAATAAATGCACGCACCCAGTTTGACGGGCCCTCGGCAAGGAGGGCAGAACCGGCATCACCATCCATCAAACGCATGAATGGAAGTGGTATCCAGCGGTCAAGGAAGGCGTCCAACGCCACACTTCCTTCGATAGCGTAAGTGTGCCGCGAATCGGCGATCGCCTGAGTGACCGGGTGATGAAACGTCCCGTCGCTATCGAGATTGACGGAGTAGAGAATGGGCCCTTCGCCGCTGTCAACAGCACCATTATCTTCGAAAAATCTGCGGCTGATTCCCCCAGCCACTTCGCGCACAATGCCATTTACCAGAAACTGGATCGAGCTATTGGGCATGAGTGTGACGGTGTCATGTGCCGGCTCTTCGGCGGCACGCTCTGCCCCCACGTCATGCACGTATAGAGGCTCCAGATCAGTGGTATCTCCATTATACGGCATGCAAAATTCTGGACCTCTTACTGAGCGGCAAACCGTTACTATATTGAACTGCAGAAGCGGAGGTCCGAAGCGAGCGCAATACGAAAGCCGTGACGCACATCCTTAGCAGAATTCAGGCGATGACGGAACGTGAGCATGCGGGCAACCTCGCGACATGGTTATTGCTGCGAGCTGCAGCGTGAAATGGTTCACTCTATATCCTGCCTATCCGGCGCAATCCCGCTACTTGCATTCAACCCCCAGTTCATTCGCAAGTATTAAGCCTTGCACGGCGCCCGCCACGCATCACACAAGGTTTAATCCCGCACCCAGACTTCAACCCGGCGATTGAGCTGTTTACTTTTGGTTTCGTCATTGCAGGCCACAGGAGCTAGCGAACCAACACCGTGGACGCTGACACTTCGCTCCGAAGCCGCTTCACCTACAACCGCGTCGCGTATCTGCTCGGCTCTCCGGTACGACAAGTCGGCATTGGCGGTGGCACTGCCCGCGCTATCTGCGTATCCGACGAAAAGAACCTTCTTGGCCTTCATCTCCGGCGTATGAAGCAGCTTTTTTAGCCGCTCAACGTCTTCACGGGCCTTGGCATCAAGCTGCGACGACCCCGACGCAAAGCGCAGCGTCGCCGAAAGTCTTTTTGCGGTCTTGAGATCTTTCACCAGCGCCGGAAGTCTGGCGCGCTCGCGCTTTGTCCCGGCGGCCTCAAAAGCGAGATCAAAGCGGCTGCTAGCGCTGCTATAGGGCATCTGGTCAATGGATTGATCGATAAACTGGCTGTTTTGAATAGTGGCCTGCGCTGCATCAGAACTTGCGAAGGCCAAAAGGTCCCGCACCATTTTGCGTGTGCCGGTTCCCGCCGTGTAGAGGTACAAACGGCGGGTCAACGGATACTCTTCGGATTTGACCGCGAACACGGTAGGGGCCGTTGTTAGTCCGCAAGGCCCCGCAACGGCCAGCGCCTTTGCGTTGCGTAGGAATGCCAGCGACGCAATGCCAATGCCGTGGGGATCGCGCGCCACAGCGTCCGATAACTCACTTTCCGTGCGCAGGCGCCGAGCCCCTGGAAACACCGCGAGCCCGTATGGGCGCATGACAAGTTCGTCGAAACCTTCGCTCGCACCAGTGCCGGAATCGCCGAGGTAAAGTTTTATACTCCCTGCTGGCAATCCAAGCTCCGACCAGTTGCTAATCCGGCCGGAGAAAATGCGAGCAATGACTTCCACCGGAAGTGACTTCGCTGGATTGCCGGGCGCCACCAAGATTGCCAGAGCATCTAGCGCCAGCACCATCTCGCCTTCGGGGCCATGAATGCCCCCAGCAATCGCAGGCATAGCATCGGCTTCAGCGGCAGAGATCGGACGGCTTGACATGCCAACAGCGGCATGGCCCGCTACGAGCTCAGTGAAGGCTTCGGCGGAACTGCGGCGCTTAAGATCAATTATTGAGACTTCCGCACCGTGCGCATCGGTTATTTTGAACTGCACCTCATCACGGGCGCCGCTGATGACCTGCTTTGCCGCGCCCCCCATGCTTTGGGCGTAGTCGCGAATGAGCGATGGCATTAGTTCAAGCCCGATGACTGCCGAACCGTCGATGGCAAATGACTGACGCTCAGCCGCCACCACCGGTTCTATGGCAAACGTACTTTGCCCCGTGGTAACCGCCGGGGTATTCCGGCAGGCCTCCCCTTCGCAATCAAAGCGCGCTGCATCGATCGACATCACGCCAATCGACGGCGCGGCCAGCACGTATTTTTCCCCGTCGTACGAACGCAATTCGCCTGATAGCTCAAATCCGCTATCCTTCAGGTGCAAGACCACACTGCGCGTGTCATTCGCATTCGCGCCGCTGGCCCAATACGGGCCAGCGATCAGCACAGCGGCTAGTGTGATGTCTCGCAATTGCCTTCTCCATTCGCGGCTTGGATTGGCAAGGCAATTGCGAGACTTGAACCACACTAGACTCGTAGGTTTTCTAGTGTCCTTCCGTCTCCGGAATGCCTTTGCGAGGGGGCGGCGAAACAGGGAGGCATTTCGGAGACAGGACACTAGTGCCAATAGCTGCCAATTGATCAAAGCGTTCGTCTCCTGATGCCCGACCGGCGCGCACTCAACAGTTGGGATGCGCGGCTTCAAGGTGCCTATTTCTTGATTCTCAAGACCGGCAGTGCCGATTGGTTGAAGCGAGCTTCGCGCGGGATAAGCGCGCCGCACTCAACTCGGGTCAAGACTCCGGTCTGGCGCGAAACCTGCCCATTGCGAGGCAGTATGTTGACCTGAAAGTCGACTTCCGCGAGAGCCCCCGCACCGCAGGTGGCTCCTTCAGGTTTTTCGCCACGGCTCTCATAGTCGAGTGCCATCGAGATCGCGCCAGACTCCTGCTCATCGTTGTGGACAAACGTATAGACCTCAACTTTGTCGCCAAGTGTCTCCCCGTCATCACTCATGCCCATGAGGCCATGGCCTCGCTTATCAGACAGTGATTGCACTCGTGCAGCCCCCATCGACGAGGGCGACTTGGCCCAGACGTGCCCGATCTCAGTATCGCGCGCACCATATTCAAATACATGCAGATCGAGATTGGCAGCTGCACGCCAAACGACCGCAATCTTTGACACCTTGTCAAAATCTTTGGCTGCGACGGTGAGTGTCTTGCGGGTACCATCGGCAAACCGGACTTCGGCACTTGAAGAACTGCCGGCAAAACAATCGAGAATAAAATCCAGCGCGCCCCAGCTATTCAATTTGCGGATGAACTCGGCGCCGCCGTAACTCACTTGCACGGCTTCTCCGGGGTGGCAGCCCGCCGCGATGCGCAAGCGCATTTGGCCCCCGTCAAGCGGTTCGGACGTCACTTCGGGAGCCTTGCAACCGCTATTTGCATCTAGCGTGATGGCCGCCGATGGCGACACCGCAACGAGTGTCGGAAGCGAACCTTGAGTGGGAGCACTCGTTTCACCAGCAGGCTGGTGTGAGGGGACTTCAGCTGCGGACTCCGGGTCCGTCACCACTGGCTGATCCGCCGGTCCTGCGTTTAACTTGACCGGATTCGTCCCGGTGTCGCTGGCATCAGGAATCACCAATGAGCGAGTATCGGAAAACGCGGGCTCACCAACCGGACGCTGATCGCTGAATGATGGTTGCGTCACGGCCCGTTCGTCGACAAATGATGGAGCCGAGACAGGGCGATCATCGCGAAAAGATGTGGGGGCAACGAGCCGGTCATCATTGAATGAGGCGGTTGCCAACGGTCGTTCGTCCCAGAACTGAGCGGCTACCTGAGATTGTGAAGCAGTGCCGCCGGTATTTTTCGAACTGCCAGCGTTCTCGTCTTTAACCTCTGTTCCCGGCAGCGGCCGCGTGTCCACAAACGAAGCCGCACCTGGCTGCGTTGCGGCGGCGGTTTCGTCACCGGCAGCGGGCTCTGTCAGCG
>JBEBJD010000340.1:0-2315 GCA_040080075.1 Hyphomicrobium sp.
GGGCGTGTCGCCGCGCACAAGCAAAAACCCCCGGCCGGCTCTCCGGAGGAGAGTCGCCATGCGCAAATAACAAAGAGCCGGGCGCGACCACTTGGGAGTCCCCTTGCGGGAGTGCTCGCGTGCGCGGTGGCTTGGCCGGTGCTCGCGTTTGCGGCGGCTTGGCCGGTGCTCCGCCTTGTGCCGTTGCAATAGTAGGCCTCTTGCAGTGCTTGAACTTACTGCTACCTATCAAAGCTCCTGCCACTCAATTCCAATTGGATCCCGGCCCCCTCATGCTCACGCCCTACCAAGCTGACAACCTCTCGATGACGCCGGGCATACGGCACGGGTTTTTTACGCGCCAAGGCGGCACCTCGGCGGGCCTTTATAAAACACTCAACTGCGGGCCGGGATCGAAAGACGACCGGGTGGCGGTCAGCGACAACCGGGCGCGCGTGGCCGAACACCTGGGCTCGCACCATGGCGACGTGCAGACGCTCTATCAGGTGCACTCGGCCGGTGTGGTCATCGTCGAGGCCATGGCAGATCGTGACACGCTACCCAAAGCCGACGGGCTGGTGACGCGCACGAAGGGCCTCGCCATCGGTATTCTGACCGCCGACTGCTGCCCCATCTTGTTTGCTGACCCGCAAGCCAAGGTCGTGGGTGCGGCTCATGCCGGCTGGAAGGGCGCGCTAGGCGGTGTCATCGAGGCCACCGTCAAAGCCATGGAGAGCCTGGGCGCAGAGCGGGGCCGCATCGAGGCCGCCTATGGCCCCACCATCAATCAGCCAGCCTACGAGGTGGGTGCCGAATTCCACGACACGTTCGCGGCGGACGACCCTGCCAACGCCCGCTTTTTTGGGCGCGGGGCCCATGCCGGCAAATTTCAGTTCGACCTGCCGGGCTTCGTCCATCATAAGTTGAAGGCATCAAGCTTAACACGCGTTGAAGCTTGCGCTCCGTGCACCTATCGCAACGAATCGCTTTTCTACAGTTACCGGCGTTCAACACACCGCAAAGAGGCGGATTACGGCCGCCAAATCTCTGCCATTGTTGTGGCTTAGTGGCCGTATCCACAGAAGAGTGCAGCATGATGGGCCGTGAACTGGGCTTGAGGGCAACGAGCCAAGGGAATGGGCCTGGACGGGCAGCAACCTACTGGATACACGAATTTCTTGTGTGTACCGGAAAGTTGGGAGAAATTGGCCGCAGGGTTAGTACGCCGGCCGCCGGAAGTCAGCGGGTCATTCAAAGGGGGACGTCATCGTGACGACCATTTGTGATACTGCGGCGTGGCGCATTAAAAAGCCGGTCACGTTTGCAGTCTTTGCGGGTCTCTTAGCTTTAGGGCTGGGCGGCTGCGAAACGGGTTCAAATCTCTTTGGATCTTCGGGTGGAGCGACTCCGGTCGCCGCCGATCAGTCGTTGGTGCCTGCCGATGGCCAGATGGCCAAGATCGCAGTGGCGCCGCTGCTGGGTCCGCCTGAGACCGTGAACAAGATGTTCCTGTCGCAACTCGGCGGGGCTATCGAGAAACAACGCATTACAGTGGCCAAGGCGCCGACGGATAAGTCGGAATACACGCTGCGCGGCTACATCGTTTCGGCGAACGAAAAGGGCAAGACGAAGGTGTCCTACATCTGGGATTTGACGGACCGCACAGGTAAGCAGGTCAATCGCATCTCGGGCGAGGAACTGGTTGCATCGGGCACCGGCAAGGATCCCTGGTCGGGCGTGACGCCTCAGGTCGTCGACCTGATTTCCAATAAGACGGCAAGCTCGATCGCAACCTGGCTGCCCACCCAAGGCCAGGCGGCGGCTGTAGCAACGACGGCGCCTGCTGCCGCATCAGCAGCGAGCCCAACGCCTTCAGCGGGCAACCTGCAACCCCTTGCTGCAACACCCGCACCCGTGGCTGCAGCAACGCCGGTCGCCGCCAGCGGTCCGACAACCGGCAGCATCGGACGCGATGGCATCACCACCATGGTGCCAAGCGTGACCGGCGCTCCGGGAGACGGCGGCAACTCGCTGACCACGGCGCTACAGAACGAACTGCGCAAGAACGGTGTAGCACTTGGCAATACGCCTGGCGCTCAGACCTATAAGGTCGAGGGCAAGGTGTCGGTCGGTCAGGGCAAGGACGGCAAGCAGCCGATCACCATCGACTGGCACGTCAAGGACCCTACCGGCAAAAACATCGGAACCGTGTCCCAGAAGAACGAGATCCCGCAGGGCTCGGTCGACGGGGCCTGGGGCCAGACGGCCACGGCTGCAGCCGAAGCCGCTGCCAAGGGCATCATCAAGCTGCTGCCGCCGCCCACCAAGGTTAACTA
>JBEBJD010000224.1:0-10845 GCA_040080075.1 Hyphomicrobium sp.
GCCCACCGAGCAATAGTGTTAGAACGAGCGCGATCTCAGTTGTCAGGCCGGGATCATCGGTCTTACTGCGGTAATAGGCGAGCGCCGTCAGCACCAGAACGCCCGCTGCCGAAACACTCAGCAGCGAGGCTCCGCCAATCTCCATGGAGGCTACACCCAGTAGAGAAGCAATTGAAAATGTACGAACCCCGGCAGCGGCCCTGCCCGGCCCCTCGCCCTTGCGCCGTTCGCGTTCGGCACCGACAAGCAGGCCAATCCCCAGCGCAACAGCCCAGGCGGTGTAGTCATTATCGATGCCTGGCATTGCCGTGCGCTTTCCCGCCCCTGGTAAGGGCTGCAATTTCACAAGTAGACAATATTCGCGACTACGCGGTAGGCGTCCAGTGTCATGATCTGCAGATCTGTGGCAAATCAGTGGACTGGCAGCATGGCGGGACTTGCGCGCCAGGATACACGTCAATCCTTCTGATGGATGGGGCCGCTCCAGAGTCCGCCGGGGGTTGATCGAAATCAACGGTGCGTTGCGGTTCACATGATACCCGCTTTTTCTGCAGGGATTGGCACAATGGCACCCGCAGTTCCAAGTTTACTCAGCGGGCCGTCAGAACTCTTGTGCGCAGCGCAAACTATGGACGGTTCTCGTCATGCCTGTCTGCGGCTTATGACCTCGTATTATGGCATAGATGCCTCAATGCCCGAAGGTGCATAGCAATCCGCCAACCCAATCAGGCTACACCCCAACGAGGCAAGACCATCGCATGCCAGAATTCCTGACAGATCGCATTTTCCGCCGGGCACTCATAGGCATTGCGCTGTCCGGATTGATTCTGGGAACGCTGAGCTGGATGTCCGGGCACGCGACACTAGCCGCGTGGCTTTGGACTGCTGGAACCGTTCCCGTCATCATTGGCCTTGCCGTTTCCATGACGCGCGATCTGCTGGCGGGGCGTCTTGGGGTTGACGCCGTCGCCTTTGTCTCCATGTCGGCGGCCCTGCTGCTTGGTGAGCCTCTCGCTGGCGCCGTTGTGGCGGTCATGTATGCCGGCGGAAATCTATTGGAAGACTTTGCGGTCGCCCGCGCCGAGCGGGACTTGAAATCCCTCGTCGATCGTGCCCCACGGGTGGCGCACAGACGCACCGGCACTGCTATCGAAGACGTTCCCATCGACGAGGTGGCCGTTGGCGACATCATTTTGGTGCGCGCAGGTGAAGTCATTCCTGTCGATGGCAACATATTGGGTGAGGCCGCAACTCTCGACGAAGCCGCACTGACCGGAGAGCCTATCCCGGTCACTCGCAACAAAGGAGACCCTGTTCACAGCGGCACAGTCAACGCCGGAGACACCTTCGAGCTGAGAGCGAGCGCTATTTCTGGTGAAAGTACCTATGCGGGTATCGTGCGCATGGTGACTGCCGCGCAAACGGCCAAAGCTCCGTTCATTCGCCTTGCAGACCGCTACGCACTCATCTTGCTGCCGGTGACACTGGTGCTGGCGGGGGCTGCGTGGCTCCTTTCGGGCGATCCCATCCGGGGTCTAGCGGTCTTGGTGGCGTCTACGCCTTGCCCGCTGATACTCGCAGCGCCCGTAGCCTTCATCGCCGGCGTGTCACGCGCCGCACGGCTGGGCATCCTGATCAAGGGCGGCGGCCCATTGGAAGCTCTGGCAAGAACCCACACAGTCATGTTCGACAAGACTGGAACCCTTACCGTTGGCGGAGCACGGCTTGTTGCCATCGAGACGGCGCCTGGTCAAAGTGCCAGCGACGTCCTGCAACGGGCGGCATCATTGGAACAGGCGTCTCACCACGTCGTCGCCGCGGCCATTGTATCTGCGGCTGTGACAAGGGGGCTATCCTTGTCCACACCCAGCAACGTCCGCGAAAACATGGGCTCGGGCCTCGAAGGGATCGTTGAAGGCACCCTAGTCAGGGCCGGATCCCGCCAGTTCGTTTGCGGTTCGGGGCGGCTCGACGCGTGGGCGGTGCGTGCTCTACGGCGCGCGTCTTGGCGCTCGGCACTGAGTGTCTACGTCTCGGTGGACGGCCGGGTGACCGGCGCCATTCTTTTAGCCGATGAACTCAGACCCGAGACCCCCCGCGCCGTGCAGGCGTTGCGAACAGCGGGCGTAAAGCGCATCGTGATGGTCACGGGTGACCGGGCGGATTCAGCCGAGACAATTGGAGCCGCACTCGATCTCGACGCGGTCTTGGCTGACCGTGAACCCGCCGACAAGGTTGAAGCCGTTGCCTTCGAACAAAAGTTGCATCCGACACTAATGGTTGGCGATGGCATCAACGATGCCCCCGCCCTTGCCGCTGCCGATGTCGGCATCGCCATGGGCGCCCGCGGCGCCAGCGCCTCTTCTGAAGCAGCCGATGTCGTAATTCTTGTCGACCGGCTTGACCGGGTTTCGGATGCCGTTGCCATTGCACGCCGCGCCCGCGGCATCGCCGTACAAAGCATTGCTGTTGGCATGGCACTCTCGGGTGCCGCGATGATTGCGGCGGCGTTTGGCTGGCTGACGCCGGTCGTCGCTGCGCTCACGCAGGAAGGGATCGACGTCGCTGTCATTCTCAATGCCTTGCGTGCATTGACCCCGGGCTGGAAGCCCGGACACGAAAGCATGCAACCGGCGGCTGCGCGGGCCCTGCATCAGGAGCACCAGTCACTCGATACCACGCTCGACCGGCTGCGCGAGATTGCCGATGCATTGGATGACGCGAAACCGGATGCAGCCATCGCACTCATCGGTGAAGCCTCAAAACTGGTTGGCCGGCATATCGTCGAGCACGAACGGGACGACGAGAGCCGGGTTTATCCGCGTCTTGCGAAATTCCTGCATGATGGGCATGGGCTCGCTGCCATGAGCCGCGCTCATCGGGAGATCTTGCACTTGGCGCGGCTTCTGGCGCGCCTCTCCGATGGCCTCAAGGCCGAGGATGCCGACAGGTATCTGATCCGTGACGGGCAGCGTGTTATCGAATCGATTGAATCTCTCGTCCGCATCCACAATGCGCAAGAAGAAGACATCTATGAGCACGCTTCAGCCCAGTAGGGACTAAGCCTGAGTTGCGGCCGCGGCTGACTTAAAACATGTACCGGTGTTTTTCATAACATTGCATTCCCCTGCTCACCGTATCCCCCCCCGCGTACTTTGACCTAATTTTCGTCTCGTCACTGTAGTTCGCGCCGAACGAGGTCGGCTACGCAGTCGGCATCGAACCTCTTTGGATTTTTCTGCTGGTGGCGCTTATCCGGGTCGCACTCGCTTGGAATACCATTTTGGGCAAAGATCAGCATTCGCGTCAAATCCGACAAGCGCCAGCCCAGCGGCAGCGGATAACCCATATCTTTCAGCCGCACCTTCCTCAAGCGGCCGGGCCTGGCTGCAACATTTTCGCCAGCCCCTGCCGAAGGCTCGGGATTGAGAAGCCGCTCGGCCTCAGAAATTACGATTTCACTGCGTGCCGCGCGCGTGTTGAGCAGTCCACGAATTGGATCGAGAGCCTCCCCGAATCCATAATAGGTTTGCGCCGGATAACCGCTCGTCGTCAGAACAATGAGGTAGACCTCGACTTCGGACGCAAGGTTTTTTTGCTCGAGTGCAGCGTCGATTTCCTGCATTAGATCAAGAGCCGTGGCGACGCCCGAGTTTTCAAAATAACCGCCGTCAACGAGCCGGATCTTTCGCAATTTGGTGCCACCCTCTCGTTGACCGCTCACAGCTTGATCGCTGGCCGCGGCTTCGTGTTCGTAAAACCAGCCAGCCGGAGTGATCCACGGAAAGCGCGCACTGAGAACGGCTGCGGTGCTCAAAGACAATGTCTCTGGTTTGCTGCCTTTTGCCGTCCCTGGATCGCCTTGCACCGGAAACATCAGTATGTCCGGATTATTGAACCGGAAAGGCGCAATGAGACGGCGGCGGCCCGATCCCACCTCAGTTGTATTGATCAGAAGCGCCGGCAGACTGGAAGCCGCGTCCCAGTGCGAGAGATAGGGCATGCTCAGCACATTGGCCGTCTCGTTGGACCCCTTCGCTTTGGACCCAACGCCCCTCCTGTTCAACATTACGGCTTCTTCAAACGCGCGCTCCAGCGCAATAGCCCTGTCGGCCTCGGGGAAGGGCATAAATAGGAAGCGTTGAGCGAAATCTGGAAACAGTGCCGCCGCCACTATGGGTGACAGGAAATCATTTTTTACGACATGATCGACCGATCCCGCATACTGGAAATTCTGCAATGAATTAGCTGGCGCAGTTAAACATGTCGCACTTGAACCAGGAGCAGGCACGCCGCCGCTCAACTGTGATGCGACGGCCGTGAATATCGACGCTCCAATCGAGCCTCCCGACACGCCGCTGATCGCAAATAGATGGTGGGAAAATGCCGGACACAAATCCTGCAGTCCGGCAAGGAACGTTGCTGTGTGGTGGGCAGCATAGATGCCCCCGCCCTGAGCGGCCACGACATAAACCGGATACTTGCGTCCAGCGTTCTTGAATTTCGGTTTGTCCTGCCGCGTTTCAATCCATTGCAGGAACGCCTCGCTCGCTTGCGGCAGAATCGAGGGCCGCGAGGCGATAGATGCTGCGTCAATGGTGCGGACGCGGTGATTATCATTGAGATCGAGATGTGCCCACACAAAAGCCGCTACAAAAAGGGTCCCTATGATTGGCAATTGGCTGCGCTCCGACCAGATTCGGAACTGCGTCAGAATGAGTGTCAGACAAGAGAAGAACGCTGCACCGATCGTCAGCACTCCAAAGATCTGCCAGCCCTGCACGGGTGCAAAAAAGCAAATCCATGCAACGCCCAACAGGGTAATGATCAAAAGCCAATTGCACAGACGATGCAGCCCCGGTGCTGGCCGCCAGTCGCCGGTTTTTAGGCGCCGAAAATCCAGAAGGACAAACGCGATAAAGAGCACGGCCGATGCTGCGAACAGAACCATGGCCGCGGCGTGGGCGTGCTTGTCGCCGCTAAAATAATAGGAGACGGCCGCATCCAGAAACTCTCCGTCGAAATCTCCCAGCACCTTTCCCAGAGCGAGTTTCGCGGCCGATTCGACCTCGGGCGGTGGTGTCCCCATGCGGGCGCGCAGAAGTCCATAACTGCATGCCACAAACGGCAACGCCGCAAACAGGGTACCGGAAATCAGAAAGACCACGTTCGCGCTGCGGCTGCCATGCCCCCTCGTGGTGGCGACGTCAGCAAGCCGGTGGGCCGAGTACCTCAAGACGAGAGTTAAGACCACGAGGGCAGCAATGGCACTGCCCGCTTCAATCAGCTTGCTGCTCAGATCTGTGTCGTCCCGCCCTGTCACCGCCAGCGCCCGGTAGATCTCAATCGTCTGGTCTGGAAATGCCAGAACAGCGCAAGCCATGAGACTGATTACAACCGGCAACAGAACGGCCCGGACAGCGCTCGATATCTCGCCGGACATCCTGACCGGCCAACTTCGTTCAGAACCCGGTTGTGTACCTGGCGTAATGCCCAAGTCGTTCATCAGCCCGCCCTCCGCAATTATGCAGCATTCGCGAGTGTGTTGAGATCACGGTTCTTGAGTGTTGCAGACCGCGGTGTTCGGCGCATCGACTTCGAGATTATTCTTCTCACGGAATACGATGAGCCTGCCCCAGCGTTTCTTGCAGTCCTCCGTGCAAACCGAAGAACATTCCGTCTTATAGCGACTGTAAACGGCCTTGAAAGCACTAAGAGCTGCGCCGCTTATCTCTTGTTTCAAGACGTCCGGCTGGTCGTCGTCTGCCTGGGCTAAGCGGACATCCTGCGCTTGAACCGCCGTCACAGGAACCCCGATCAACACCAGGACAATGCAATAAAAAAACAGCCCCTTCATGCCGCCCCCCGCAACCTGGATTTATGAACCATACACGTAGCGCGGCACAACTCACGCATGAGATCTGAAATTCGTGACCAGTATAAGCGAAAACCAGGACCTGTCACGCAGATCAAAACCGCCAGACTTCCAAATTTGCCGAGTCTTAAAGAAGATACAGCAGTTCAACCTTTGCCAGTGTTGCGCCCCGGCACTGAACCGCATAGTCTGAGATAAGATTTTGGTGGTTTTGCCGGAGCGTCAGTTATGACGGCATTGCGCAGCGAGAGCCCAGACTTTGCATTCCAGAGTATGACGCGGCGCAGTGTGTTGCGGAACATCGGACTACTTGCCGCAACGACGGCGTGCCCATTTTGCCGCCAGGCGCATGCAGCCGATGAAGATATCGTCCTTTGCGCAACGTCCGGCACAATTGATCTACAAGCGCTCCGGCATAGGGGCACTACGGGCACACCAAATCTCGACACCGCCCTGGCATTAGAACTCAACAATCAGTCAAAGTTCTTCGGCTATAGGCCAGCCTTCCGGTTGTTCGAGGGCCCGCACCAAAACGCAATGGCAACGCCAAAAATATTCGCCGAGGCCCCACAAGCGGAGGGCACCATTCTCTATCATCTCGAAACTTTGAAAGATAACATCGCGCTGACGCACTGGGGCGGGGCCGTGGTCGCAGGGGTTATTGCACACGAATTTTCACACATCTACCAGTTCCGCACCGGCAAGTTCAAGACATGGAAAGAGACACGCCATCAGGTCAAATATGCTGAACTCCACGCAGACTATTTGTCTGCGTTCTACATGGGTAAAAAATACAAAAACGAGAAGATCGACATCGCCGACTACACGGATCGTTTCTTTGAAATGGGAGACTACGACTTTAGCAATGCAACTCATCATGGCACCAAAGAAGAGCGGTACGCGACAGTGAAGGCGGGATTCAACTTGTATCTGAACACGTCGGATGCATCCGTCGGATATGCGTCGGATCAGGCAGAGAAGTACATCAAGGAATACATCAAGGAGTACATTCGCCGTGATTGAGCCGACCTTCTTCGCATCCGGGCGCGCGATGCTGCTCGGCCTCTTGGCTGTGTCCGGAGTTCTGCATTATAGCGGGCGAGCGTTGGCTCAATCCGGCTGCTATCCTGGTCTGCCATGTGCCGAGACGCAGCCCCCGCCACCGCCCGTCCAGCCGGCTACGCGTGAGCCCGCTGACAACCTGACGAAGGCCGATCTGCAAACCGTTTTGAAGGACTACATTTCTGCTTGGAAAAACGGGGACATCTCGGCACAGGACGAGCTACTTAGCGACGACTTTTACTACTCGGATGAGCGCGGCAAGCCATCCGGCTACCAGGGCCGCAACGACTACCTCTCGCAAAAGCGGCGCCTGTCCGCTGACAATGATTGGATCGAGGTGCGGACAGTCAATCCAGCCTTTAGCGTAGAGGGCGCGACTGGCACCATCAGTTACCGCCAGCTTTATAACAACCCGAAATACTGCAGCCTCGGCACGAATAAGTTTCTTGTTCGCAAAGAGGGCGGCGTCGCAAAGATATACCGCGAAGTTTTCAACGCCGACCGGCGCATCCCCAAGCCCAATGGGCCCACCCGGACTTGCCCGGCCAGCCTTTCATGACTTCGATAATCAAGTGGGCGCTGCTCCTGGCCGTGGCGGCGGGGGCAACGGTACCGGGAGCTGCCGCCTCTGAAATGAGGCTGATGGAGGCCCTCGGCAAGGGGACGCCCTATGAGACCACATATTTCATTTATCGTGGTGGCTTGCCGGGCCCGGCCGTTCTGGTTGAGGGTGGAATTCACGGCGATGAACTGTCAGGGACCCTGGCTATTGACCGGTTGTTGCCCAGGCTTGAGGTCAAGGCGGGGAAACTCATTCTGCTACCTTGCATGAATAAGCCGGCCTGTGACCGGAAAGTTCGGTTCATCAATGTCGATCTCAATCGTGTTTTTGGGGCACCACCAACGGGCGACGCTTACGAGTACCGCCTCGCGGCTGAAATCACGGAGATGATCGGGCGCGAATCGATTCAGCATCTCTTGACGCTGCACGATTCCAAGACACACCATGATCCTCTCACACAGCAGAGCTATGGCCAGTCCATATGTTATGGCGTCAAACCGGCACCGGACTACCTTCAGAAATGGATCGATGCACTCAACCAGCACACTGTGACTGCCAGCGAACGCTTTTCACCTTTCTACTCCCCTATCAAAAACAGCTCGACCGAATTCCTGGTCGAAAAATTCAAGCTAAAAGGTGGGTTTTGCGGAGAGACTTGGCTGGGGCTCACACCAGAACGCCGTATCGCGCTCCAGGAGAGCATGATCCTTACACTCCTAGACGCTACGGGCGTCGTGTACACACTGAAGAACTCCGCAACGCAGAAGAACACGGACTAGCGTTGGCCCAATCGCAGACAACTGCCGGGTGGGAACAATTATTCGAGGGTAAAGACATCATGAAAAATCGGCACCGGCCCGAAACGATGGCCCTTCACGAAGGGTGGCGCGCAGACCCTTCGACGGGATCGGTCGCGGTGCCAATCTACCAGACCACATCCTACCAATTCCGCGACACACATCATGCCGAGAGCCTGTTCGCGCTCAAGGAACTGGGCAACATCTATACGCGGATCATGAACCCTACAAACGACGTTCTTGAAAAGAGAATGTCAGGAATTGAAGGCGGGGTAGCGGGGCTTGCTCTTGCCTCGGGGCAAGCTGCATCGGCAATCGCCGTCCAAAATCTCGCCCGGGCCGGTGACAACATAGTCAGCTCCACCGATCTCTATGGCGGAACGTGGAACCTTTTTGCCAACACACTCAAGGATCAAGCCATCGAGGTTCGATTTGTAGACCCAGAGGATCCGGAAAATTTCCGTCGTGCCGTGGATGCTCGCACGCGGGCGTTCTATGCAGAAACGCTGCCAAACCCAAAACTGAAAGTTTTTCCATTGGCAGAAGTCGCGGCGATTGGGCGGCCGCTCGGAATTCCTCTCATTGTCGACAACACTGCTGCACCGCTTCTGGCGCGGCCCTTCGACCATGGTGCAGCGATTGTCGTGTATTCGGCGACAAAATATCTGGGAGGGCACGGAACCTCGATTGGAGGACTGATCATCGATGGCGGCAATTTCGATTGGGCAGCCCATCCCGAGCGTCAGCCAGCACTCAACACACCGGACCCCAGCTACCACGGTGCAATATGGACAGAGGCCGTGAAGCCGTTGGGCCCCATTGCTTACATTCTCAAGGCACGGGTCACGCTCCTGCGCGATCTGGGCGCCGCCCTCTCGCCGTTCAATGCATTTCTAACCCTTCAAGGCATTGAGACCTTGGCGCTCCGCATCTCAAGACATTGCGAAAATGCTACCGCGGTGGCCTCGTTCTTGGCGAAACGCCCCGAGGTGATCCGCGTCATTCATCCATCACAGCAATCGGGCCTCACCCGCGAGAGAGCTGATAAATACCTCAAGGGTGGCTACGGCGGGCTTGTAGGATTTGAATTGGCTGGGGGGCGCGAGGCAGGGCGCAAATTCATTGACAGTCTCCAGCTCTTTTATCACGTGGCCAATATTGGCGATACCAGAAGCCTTGCCATACATCCGGCTACAACGACCCATTCTCAATTGTCAGACTCTGAACAAGCCGCCACCGGCGTCTCCGCTGGGTACGTGCGCTTGTCAGTCGGCATCGAGCACCTGGACGACATTCTCGCCGACCTCGGCCAGGCGCTAAAGTGCACCGCTGCCTGACCGGATGCCCGTGCAGCCCACGGTGGTATTGCGGCAGAGCCAGATAGTAAGGCGCCCGGTCCGGCTTTGTCCTCGGGCCGGGCGCTGCCCTGGCCTCAATTGAGCCATGACAGACTGCAAGTAATAAAATGGTGCAAATTGAAGCGATTATACGTACTTTGTTAACAGTACATATTGCATTTTAGGGTGCGCCCTACACCCAGCTTGAGGCCTCACGAATGAACCGCAAATCGACGGCAAATCCAGCCCGCGACCTCGCCGCCATGGCGTTTCTGGTCGTCGCCGCAAACGGAATTTACGGGCCTGCAAGCGCGGGGAGCCGCCAGAGCCAGCACAACACCCCCGCCGATCATGGAACGCTGGCCGGCCCGCCGGTAATGGCCATTGTGTCGATGAAGGACCAGCGGATTTCACTTTATGATGCTGCGGGCGGCGCGATGCGTGCGCGTGTATCAAGCGGCCGCACCGATTATGAAACACCTGTTGGAACCTACAGCATCCTACAGAAGAACCGCGACCACTACTCCAATGTCTATGATGCGGCCGCAATGCCCTTCATGCAGCGGATCACATGGTCTGGCGTTGCCCTGCACGAGGGACAACTTCCGGGTTATCCCGCATCGCATGGCTGTGTGCGCCTTCCCTATAGCTTCGCCGAGCAGATATTCCCGCTGACCAAGATTGGGATGCGCGTGATCGTCGCCCGCGACGACGTCGCTCCTGTTGATTTCTCTCATCCGCTTTTGTTGAAGCCCGCCCCGCTGCCCGAGTCCGCCGTTGCAACCAAGGCCGCATACGTGGATTCGGATAGCCAGCAGCAAAACGGAAGCGTGTTCCAAGCGGATGTTCGCAACTGGCCCCAGCGGCAAGCTGAAATGGATGCCTTGAAGGCCACCGCAGCCGAACGTGCCTCCCAGGCCGAGCTGACTAAAGGTCCTGTTGCAGACCTCAAAGCACTCTTGGCTGCAAAAACCAGCCAGCGTGCCGCGGCGGCAAAAATTCTGCGCGCGGCAGAGAAGGTCAAACGGATTGCAGACGACAAATCGGCACGGACAGAGCGTGAGCTGGCCTCTGCCAAGGATCCCGCCAAACTCAAGAAGTTTGAAAATGCAAAGACCCAGGCGGACGCGGACGTCGTGACGGCAACCGAGCGGCTCACAACGGCAACGGCAGCCGTTCAGGCAACCACCAGCGAACGCCAACGCGCCAGGG
>JBEBJD010000123.1:0-2299 GCA_040080075.1 Hyphomicrobium sp.
GACCCTCACGTTCGGCGAGGCTTGCCATCACCTGAAGGGAGTCACCAAGAATCATTCGATTCGACCAGTTCTGGTCGTGTACATAGAACTCGGTCTTGTCCGCGCCCTTGGGAATACCATTGAAGTCGGCGAAAAGGTCGGCAGTCAACTGTCCGGATTCGTGTTGGCTTTCCTTTGTCTGCCTGAGCAAGTCGTCGATCAGCGCCTTCGGGTGTACCTTTTCCTGGATGTAGAGCGGAGGTGCGTGAACAACGAGGTCGCTCCAGTCCTGCTCATCCTTGCCGCGCCAGACGAGCTGCGGATCAAGATCACGGTTCCGGCGCTCGTAGGCCACGCGAACGGGGCTCTGGTCTTCCTTCTGCATCACCGACTGATACTCAGCGGTCGGGATGTTTTTTCGCGTAGCCTCGTCGTGCTTGAGCGTTTCGACGGTCTTGCCTGAGGAACTTTTCTTTGCCATGCCTACGCTTCCTGGGCCACCGGCTGCGCGACAAAAGACTCGATCATCTTGTTGAACTGACTTTCGACCTTTGCCTTAAAGTCGGCCTCGATCTGGTAGACCTCGGTGAACTCCGCAAAAGCCCAGCGCCCGAATGTGCCCAGGTTGTTTACGCCCGGCACCCAATAGGTCTCCATCGTAGACTTTTTTTCCTTTGCGTCTTCGCGCCGATAGCCCTTGATCTCGACAACGAGATGCAGCAAATCGTCGTCGCCGTGGCCATCGTCGACTAGGACCACGAAGTCAGGCAGATACTTGCGCATCTCCGAACCATAACGGTATGGCACTTCCAGTCCTAGATTGTGGTTCTTTACGTAGGCCCGCACACGGGGGTGTCCCTCAGCGACGCGGCAAAGCTCGGACTCCCAGTCGCTATCTAATACCACCCAGTTGATGTGGCACCGCCGCGAGTCAGTCTCCCAGCGATCCGCTTTGGAGGTACTAAAGCGAACATGTGCGGTCGAGCCGATCGGGTTGTAAGAGTCGAGGATGGCCCTAATCGGTCGCTTGTCGATCAAGGCCCTTGTGATCCCGGCAGTGATCCGCTCCGAAGCCATATCCGCGAGCATCCTGTATTTGAGCTGTGCCGGATAGGTTCCACCTCTGCAGGCGAGGCCGCCCTCGTCGAGCCATTGTTTGACAATGCGCTTGAGCTGACCGAATAGGTGCAGCTGGGGCTCACCATTTGCGTCGCGCCACCTGCTCAACAAGAGATGCGAGGTGAGCTCATAAATAACTTGTGATGGGCGCACATCGCCGGTGTGCACTAGATTCAGATCCACGGCTTCGCCGATGATCCCTGAGTTACGAGTTTCCGTGGCGCCCACCAGATCCGGGGTTAGGACAAGGACTGAGTCCTCATTGAACTTAGCGGTCAACCGTTCTTCTGGCAGCTCTGCGCGGTACCCCTCTACTCGCGGGAAGCGTATCTCGAGCGCATCCCGATCCGGTCGGACCGCCCGTACAGCTATCGTCTCGCGGGGTGGCTGGGGCGGCGAGACTACCGGCTTCGCATTGAAGTCAAACGGGATGCCGAGGACATCCGCATATTCGACATTGAAAAGATTTTCTTCGTTGAGGTCATAAGACTGACGGCGCAAGGCACGACCAATAACTTGTTCGCACAACAGCTGAGTACCAAAGGCCCGGACCCCAAGTACATGCGTGACCGTATTGGCGTCCCACCCTTCCGTCAGCATGGAAACCGACACCACGCACCGAATATCTGCCCCCAACCTGCCCGGCTTGCCGACAGTATTCATTACCTCGCGCAACAGTTCCTGATCTGTAAATCCCTCTGCCTGGCGTGGATCGCCCGTCCGTTCGATGATCTCTCGCCGGAATTGCTCAATCTCATCCGACGCCATGGCGCGGAAGTTGTCTTCCAACGCCTCACCTGATTCAAGCTGTTCGCTGTCAATCAGAAGCGTTCTTGGTCTAGGCAGCGGATTGCCGTGCTCGTCATGGTTTCGGAACAGCGCCAATCGGCCTGCCACGAGTTGGCTGGTGCCATCCTCGTTCTGCCGCTGGAACCCAGAGATGTAGTCATACACCAGTTTGGACGTCGAGGTGTTGTTACAGACGACGATAAAGCACGGAGGCACCGAGACTTTCTTATCTGCCCAAAGTGCAAATGTCTTCTCGTAGTGTCCATAAAGCGCTTCGAGCGCCGTTTGGAGCTGCGTCGGCAAGTCCAGCGGATTAAGCGTCTCCGCCTTTCCGCGCCCTTTCTTTGGCATCTTTGCGCGGATGTGCTCCCACAGATTGCGGAACATCGGCATCTCGTTGCCCGGGATGTTG
>JBEBJD010000247.1:0-10825 GCA_040080075.1 Hyphomicrobium sp.
CCAACATGGCTGCAGCACTGATCAAGCACGAGCAGATCATCACCACGCTCCCCAAGGCCAAGGACTTGAAGCGCGTGATGGACAAGTACATTACGCTCGCCAAGCGCGGCGACCTGAACTCGCGCCGCCTTGCCGCTTCGCGCCTGCGCGATGAGGATATGGCCAAGAAGTTGTTTGATATACTGGGTCCGCGTTACAAAGACCGCAACGGCGGCTATTGCCGTGTGTTGAAGGCCGGCTTCCGCTACGGCGATAGCGCACCGCGCGCCGTCATCGAATTGGTTGAGCGTGATACAGCCGCCAAAGGTAAGGAAGACAAGGCCCGCCATGAAGAAATGAAAAAGCTTCAGGAAGCTAACGCATAAATCGCGTCGCCTTTCAGGTCACGAATATCAAAAAAAGCGCCCCGGAGGAAAACCTCTCGGGGCGCTTTTAATTTGACTGTCTAACTAACAGGCGGCGTAAGGCCGGAGTACAGCTCAGTCCTTGTCTTTGTCGCCGCCAGCAAGCTTCTTTATGTTGTCCAAACCAGCCTTGAAGATGCCGTCGATGACAGCACGCGCTTCCTTGTCCGTTTTGCCCTCGGGATCGAACGTGGCCGACCAGGCGAAATTGATTTCGTCCAAGTCGTCATCATCGGGTGTGAGCGCAAATTGCGCCTGGTAATTCTTGACCGGCAGCGGGCTTTCGATGATTTCATATTTGTAGCGGCCAAGGGTCATCTCAAGCAGCTTTTCTTTAATTTTACCGCCGCCGTCTTTCAGCGTCAGCGTTCGGAATTGGGTGTCGCCCTCTTTGCTTTCCTCGCAAGCAGCAATGGCGGGATGCCAGTCTTTAATAGCGCACCATCCGCCGAACTTTTTCCAAAGGTCCGCTTTCTCCTCATCCATCTTGTTAGGGTCGACATTGATCTCGAGCTTTTTACCCACGGCCACGCTCCCAGCAGACACTGGGCTAGCGAGGGCAGCCAGCGCGGCGACGGCGGCAAGGAATTTAACTATTGACTTCATAAGCTTAGTTCTCCAGTGCGGGTAGTCAGGGTGCAGCCGCGGCGGCAAAACGGCCTTCCGTTGTTACTATGTACCAGAATGGCGTGCCGGCACCACTATTCAAATGGTCACAAATTCGTGGCGTTCATCGCGGGCCGCGAGAGCGCGGAAGGCCGCGGGGTCTTCGCACAGGTTTCTTGTATCCTATATGGTGTGCGCCATTGTGGGGCCGCGCTGTTGTCGTGTGATGCTCGCTGACATCTCAGTTCTGGAGACGCAAATTCCGCCATGACTTTTTCACGATTGGGTGCCGTTTTCGCTCTGGCTTGTTTGGCCGCAACTGTTGGCGCAACTTCTGGGTATCTTGCAATCGGGTCTGCGCAGGCCGAGCGCCGCGAGGTGCCGCCGTCGCGCGAAATGGTGCAATATTCTTTCTCGCCTATTGTCCGCAAGGCGACGCCAGCCGTCGTCAACGTCTATGTGCAAAGGCGCGTTCAGGCGTTCAACTCGCCCTTCGCCAACGATCCGTTTTTCAGCAAATTCTTCGGCGAAGAGTTCGGCCGTCCATCCGAGCGGGTGCAGAGTTCGCTTGGCTCGGGTGTGATCGTCGCGCCCGAGGGGATCGTCGTCACCAACACCCATGTCATCAAGGGGCGGGGAGAGGCCGAGATCCGGATTGCTCTGTCAGATAAGCGCGAGTTCGATGCCAAAGTCATCACCCAAGACGACAAAACGGACATTGCGATTTTGAAGATAGAAGGGGGCGATGGGGCCTTTCCGACGATTGATCTGGAAGATAGTGACAGCCTCGAAGTAGGCGATCTGGTGCTTGCCATCGGCAATCCATTCGGCGTCGGTCAAACAGTGACGAGCGGCATCATTTCTGCACTGGCGCGCTCGGAAATGGGCAAATCGGATGCCCAAGTCTTCATTCAGACCGACGCAGCCATCAATCCGGGTAATTCCGGCGGGGCGCTGGTCGATATGTCGGGCAAGCTCATCGGCATCAACACCATGATCTTTACGCAATCGGGCGGATCGCAGGGAATTGGATTTGCAATTCCAACGAACCTCGTGCGCCTTTATGTCGATAGCGCCGTGTCGGGCAAAAAGGTCGAGCGGCCATGGATCGGCGCGCGGCTAGAAGCCGTTACGCGTGATACGGCTGAAGGCTTGGGTCTCGATCGCATTGCTGGCGCGCTTGTTGCCCGCGTCTCTGCCAAGGGCCCCGCGGCCGATGCCGGCATCGAGCCCGGTGATGTCATCACCAAAGTGGATGGTTTTGAAGTGACCGACGCACGTACAGCACTCTATCGCCTGACCACGCGCGGAGTTGGCAATACGTCCAAAATAGATGTCCTGCGCAAGGGGCAGCCGATGACGCTGGATCTGGCGCTGCTTTCACCGCCCCAGCCGGGCAAGGACGATGTGCGCAATTTATCTGGCGAACATCCCTTCGATGGTGCGCGTGTATCAAATATTCTGCCCAGCATCGCCGACGAAATGGGCCTCGACCAGAACGATGGCGTTGTCGTACTTTCGGTGCGTCAGGGCTCGGTGGCCGCGCGTCTGGGGTTCCAGCCAGGCGACATTATCGCCGAGGTGCAACAGACCAAGATTACGTCGGTGAATATGCTTGGAGACGCGCTGCAAGGCCGCAAGCGGCTGTGGACCGTCGATGTGGTCCGGGCCGGCAAGACCCTGCAATTGCGCGTTCCGGGGTAAGCGGCGGTAAGGCGCGATCCGGTGATTTGCACCCGGACGCTCTACCGCTATAAGTCTCAACCATGACATCTCTCTTTGCTGCCGCCGGTCTTGAAAATTCCGCGCCCCGTCCGTTGGCGGACCGGCTGCGGCCCACGGCTCTGTCCGAGGTAGCGGGACAGGATCATATTACCGGGCCGGACGGAACGCTGACGCGGCTCCTGAAATCCGGCCGCGTGCCCAGCATCATTCTCTGGGGCCCCCCCGGCTGCGGTAAGACCACAATCGCCCGGCTCCTGGCCGATGAAACGAACCTCGAATTCGAACAGTTGTCGGCCATTTTTACAGGCGTGGCCGAGCTGCGCAAATCCTTCGACCGGGCCAAGGCGCGGCGTGAGCAGGGCAAGGGTACGCTTTTGTTCATTGATGAGATTCACCGTTTTAACCGTGCCCAGCAGGATAGCTTCCTGCCGCACATGGAAGACGGAACCATCACGCTCGTCGGCGCCACAACGGAGAATCCATCATTCGAGCTGAATGCCGCCGTGCTGTCACGCGCCAGCGTTCTCACTCTCAACAGGCTCAGCGATGATGCGCTGGACGATCTCATTAAACGTGCCGAAGCCGATATGGGGCGCCCGATTCCGCTGGATGCCGATGCGCGCGCCGCGCTTGTTGGAATGTCTGACGGTGATGGGCGCGCCGTCCTCAATCTGGCGGAAGAAGTATTTTTGTCCGTGCCGGCAGGGGGCAAGGCGATAAACCGCGACGCCTTGATCAAGCTCGTTCAACGGCGCGCGCCGCTTTACGACAAAGGCCGTGACGGGCACTACAACCTCATCTCGGCGTTGCATAAGGCCGTGCGCGGTTCCGATCCCGATGCCGCGCTCTACTATTTCTGCCGTATGCTCGATGGCGGCGAGGATCGCCTGTTTATAGCGCGCCGTCTGGTGCGCATGGCAGTCGAAGACATCGGACTTGCCGATCCGCAAGCGCTCGTCATTGCCAACGCCGCCAAAGAGGCGTTCGATTTTCTGGGTTCGCCTGAGGGCGAGCTGGCGCTCTCGCAAGCGGTCATATATTTGGCGACTGCGCCGAAGTCGAATGCCAATTACGTGGCGTTTAAGGCCGCCATGCGTGCCGCCAAGGAGCACGGCTCACTGTCGCCGCCCAAAGTCATCCTCAACGCGCCAACAAAACTTATGGAAGATGAGGGCTATGGCGATGGCTACGCCTATGACCACGATGCCCCTGATGCCTTCTCAGGCCAGAATTATTTTCCCGACGCCTTTAAATCGCGGCCACACTATTACGATCCTCCCGAACGCGGCTTCGAACGCGATCTGAAGAAGCGGCTGGAGTACTGGGCCGCGTTACGCAAAAAGCGCGGCGGTTAACGGGCCATCGCTATATTGGACCAGCCTCAAAGAGCAACAAACGCTATCCGTTGCCGCGGGTATTGAAGCGCTTACAAGGTTGCCCCAAGTATGGAGGCGGGTCCGTCTTGATGTGGACGCGTCGGGGCCAGCAATAGCAACGGCGAAGGAGGCTATCGCGTGGTCATGCGGGAGATCCCTTCAGGGATCGAATTGCAGCTTTCCGCACTATTGGCAGCTGTTAGCAGTCCCGCTGCGGCGCAACATGGCATTTTGTTGCGCGTCAAGCAAAATCAGAACATTTGAGTTGATAATTCCACCAATTATGGCTATTCTGCCACAGTTCCGCAGTGGCGTCTATTTACAGGTGTACAGGTGCGTCATGTTCGAAGTTGTACCTTTTCAAATTTCTAATTTTATCCCTGCTTATCCGTGGCTTAGCGAGTCTGTTCTGGATCGTTTTGCGGATAGCTGTTCTGAGCCGGACGAGCCCATCGCCGACTCTGCCGTTCGCCACATTGCTTTGGATGAATATCTTTTCCGCGAGGGTGAATTAAAAACTCACGTCTACCGAGTGGAGGCGGGGGTTATTTGCGTGACCGCGGTCCAGCCGAACGGTCCACCCGAGATCGTCGAAATTGTTTTTCCAGGTGGTTACGTTGGGTTGGGCTTTCTGAAACGCAACATCACCAATGCAAAGGCAGTCGTGGCGAGCCGCGTCAGGTGCTGGCCCTTGAGTGCGATACCTGAGCTTATCGAACCTGACGCGAAGGCAAAACTAAAGCAGGCGGAAGCGACTGAGAGGGAATTTGCCTTCCGGCGAAAGGCCCTGTGCAATTTAACGAAAGATCACCCAGTTGAACGGGTCGCGGCTTTTTTAGTTGCGGTTTCACGGCTCAACGAAGTCGAAGGACGTGATCCCAGCATAGTTCCGGACACGCTGAATTGTGGCGTCGTCGCCAAATATCTTGGCTTGGATATCGACACGCTGCAGGAATCGCTTGTCGAACTTCAGTCACGCGAATTGATCGAGCAATGCCCTGCGCAGGGATTGCGAATCTGTGATCGCAACAAGCTGGATCTCTCAACGCCATGGGCTTGGCAGTTGAGTGGGACCGGTTGATGCGTCTCCAGTTGTCATGAAGACGAGATTGTCTTTGTGGATGGAAGGGACCGCTGATGGGTGCTTCGCGAACCTTACTCTGGTCCGGCATGGCCGCGGCAGCGCTGTGGGTGTTTGCGCCGATTCCAGCCGATGCCCAGCAACTTGGCTTATGGGGCGGATGGAATGAACGTGCCCAGGGGTGGCAGAGTGACCAGCCGAAGTCCGGAAATCGTGCCGATCCCTTCTACTCCGATCCCTACTATGACGGGCAGGGTGCCTTTCCAGCGCTGATGGACGGAGGTCCGCGCCCGCTTATCGAGCCTCAGGTTCCTGAGATTGTTGCACTTGCAAACGGCGAGCAGCCTGGCACCATCCTGATCGATACCGAAGGTAGAAGGCTCTATTTCACGCTTAAACCTAATGAAGCCTACGAGTACCCGATCTCGGTGGGGCGCGAGGGGTTCACTTGGACCGGCAGCGAAACCATTAGCCGGATCGCCGATTGGCCTGACTGGTATCCACCCCAGGAGATGCGCGTGCGTGATCCCCGGCTGCCCGAGAAGATGATGGGCGGGCTGCGCAATCCGCTCGGGGCTAAAGCACTCTTCCTGGGGAATTCATTGTACCGCATTCACGGCACTAACGATGCCAAGACGATAGGATTTGCAGCATCTTCTGGGTGCTTCCGCATGCTCAACGAGCACGTCGTGCACTTGGCCGCTTTAGTCAAGGTGGGCACGGTTGTGAAGGTGTTGCCTCGCTTGCCCCAATCTGACGAGGTGACCCTTTTGCCGTGGCAGGCTGAGCCGGTTGGTGTTGGCGCGCCAAAACGACAATGGAATCCCGACAGAATGCAGAGCCAGTAGCTGCCATGAATGGTTTGGGAAATTCACTTTGGATAGCGCTCATTGCGGCGCTGGCCGGGCCCGCAGCGAGCGCTGGGCTCGCGTTCTATATTTTTTCAAGTGAGCCACTTCCTATTGGACTGGCCAATCGCGCTTCATCGGCCGGTATAGCTCCGGCGACGGTGAGTGAGGCTCGCAATGTCGATGTTGCCTCGCGATCTTCGGCCCAGCAATAAGCCACTGGGCAGGCTGCTCGGCGCATTGGAGTGCTTCCGGGAAAAGTGTGAGCGGTTTTCCCGGCAAGAAGCACGGCAAAACCGAGTGCTTCCGGGAAAAGTGCTAGGGCCGTTCCACGATTCAACTAAAAACGGAACGACCCTAGCATTTCCATATATACGCAGGATCAAACTGAAAGCGGTCGTCTATTGTGCCCTCACCCTGCCGGCGAATACCAGATTGGGGAAGTGTAGGCGCGGTCTTGAATTGCCGTGGGGACTCCGGACGGCAGCGGCACGCCGAAGAATTTTGCATCATACGTTGTCCAGCGCGGCGTCGGAATTTCAATCACGCGCACGTAATAAAATGCGCGCAGTTTGGCGTCGAAATCCGGGTCTTTCCAGAATGCTGTGAGATAAGGAGCACCAATTGCGTTGGTGTAGCCCGCCTCTTTGACGTTCACAGTATTCCCAACGGGCGGCAGCTTGCCATCGGCATCAGGCTGGCGGCCACCCGACCAAGCGGCGTCGTAGACCGTTTCTTGGGTTTTACCGTCCTTATCGAGCCAGCCCTTGATGACTTGCACGCGGTCGAGGTTAGCGCCGTCGGCGTCGCGCATAGCGCGAATGAGAAAACCTGGCGCCTTGCCGCCGGGCGCGGCCTTCAAGTCGCCACCCATGGGTACGCCGCGAGCATAGCCTTGTTCAGCGAAGTCTGAGCGGCTCAAATCTTCTGCTGTGAAATCAAAGCCGCCAAACACTCTTACGCGCAGCCGCGTGCCGGTCGTGGCGTAGACTTCTTTGCGGGCCATTGCATCCCACAGGGCCTCGCGCGTATTTTCCCGCGCCCAAACGGCCGCGAGCCCAGATGCACTGGTCTCTCTCGCGAACATTTGTGACCCCTTTGGCGCAGGACGGCCGGCAATCACCTCCTCGAACCGGATGGGATCAGCACTCGGTTCGAGAGCCACAACTTTGCCGAAGAAATTGTTCTCCTGAGTTGTCGCCAGCGAGGTGTGGGAGTCTGTCGAACCGATCATCCCGAACTTGAAGGGATTGACGCCAAGTTTGGTTTCGTAAGCCAGCCCGCGCTTCAGTGTCTCGCGGGCGTACTCGCGCGGCAACATGCCGGGCGCCTTCGGCTGAGGACCAAAGCTCGCCTTATCCCAGGTCTCGAAGCTGGCGAACTCGTCGCGAGGCGAAAGCGAAGGGTGCGTCTCGCCATCACCCTTCATCTGGGTAACTTCGATGAGAGGCTCCCATCGGGCGCGCCGTTCGGCATAGTCGCGGTCGATCGGCTTTTTCGCGGTTAGCGTCACGTCGTCGAACATCAATCCGTTCGACAAGTTGCCGTTGTGTGGAATTGCCAGAACCTTGCCGCCTGTTTTCTGCTCATACGCTGCCATCCATTCCCAGAGTTTTTCAGGATCGACGGTGTCATCGCGCGAGAGCGGGCGCGTTTGAATAGCCTTGTCCTGCTTATCCCGGTAAACTACGACACGGTGCAAATTGTTGCCGCCCGGATGGCTCGTCCATTCATAGCCGATGAAGGCGGTGAAGCGTCCGGGCTCATTGAATTCATCTGCGGTTTTGGTGATGTGCTTCCACGCCGGAAGGATCAGGCGTTCGTCTCCCGCCAGCGGGTTATTGCCCTTTGTGGCCTCCTCCAGCCAGAGATCATAGGCCTTGTCAGGTTGCCCGGCCTTGACGAACGCCACGAGCTGCTGTCCAAATTCGGTCTCCATGACTACAGGATCAGATTTGGCGATGGCGGGGGCCGCACCCACGCTCTCGGCATGATCCGCGACCACGAGGAAATCAAGTGGGCGCTCTAAACGCGCCGGCAGGCCGGTGCTCGAGGTCACTGTTTCGCCGCGCGCGAAGCGATAGGCTTCTTCTGGTCCCAGTGTATTGCCGATCATGCCGGCGTCGGTGGAGTAGGATGTGTGCAGGTGTGTGTCGCCGAAGAACACCCGGTTCGGAAAAGTCTGTTCCGGATAGGGTGAATAACCGCGGGTGCTGGGTTGTGTGGACGGAACATCGTCGTCGGCGGACGCAACGCTTACCAACAATAAAGTGCCGCCAGCGATGGCCCGAATCAACTTTACAGCCTTCATGGGATGCCTTTTTCGGGGTGTGGCTTAGGGGTTGTACCAAATCGGCGACGTATAGGCGCGTTCTTGGGTCTTGAGCGGGATCTCCTTGGGGAGATCGAGTTTGAATTTTACGCGGTCGTAGGCTGTCCAGCGAGGGGTTGGAATTTCGATGACACGTGCGTAGTAAAAGGCCTTTAGCTTTGGATCGAAATCTGGGTCGGTCCATACGGCGCCAAGTTCAGAAGCGCCGATCGTGTTGGTCCAGCCCGGAATCGAAATATCAACCGTATCCCCGACCGGCGGCAGCTTGCCTTTTGCATCCGCCTTGCGATCTCCGGACCACGTAACATCGTAGACCTTTTCCTGTGACTTACCGTCCCTATCGAGCCAGCCCTTGATAATCTGGATGCGATCGAGATTGGCGCCGTTCGGGTCGCGCATTGCAAAGACGAGGAAGTTCGCGGCCTTGCCCGCGGGTGCCGCCTTGAGGTCACCACCCATCGGCACGCCCTTCGCGTATCCGATCAGTGCCAGATCACGGCGCTTCTCATCGTCTTTAGAGAACTCGAAGCCGCCAAAGAAGCGCACCCGCATGCGAGGTCCAGTCGTGCCGTAGACTTCTCGCCTTTGCATGGCATCCCAGATGGCCGTCCGGGTGTTCTCGGCCGCCCAGACCGCGGTCAACCCGGAAGTGATGTACTGCCAGCTGTAGAGGTCCTTGCCGCCCTCCTGTTGCGCCTTGCGGGAAAGGTGAGATGCCCGATCCGGGTTGGGCTCGTATTGGGTGAACTTACCGAAGAAATTGTCGTTGTCGGGTGTCGTCAGCCCGGTATGGGTATCACTTGCTCCGACGATGCCGAATTTATACGGGTTGGTGCCGAGCTTGGCTTCGAGTTCAAGACCCAGCTTGAGACCTGAACGGGCATACTCATGAGGGAGCATCGCGGGTGTCTTCTTTTCGCTAAGATCGAGATTGCCCTGATCCCAGGTCTCGAAATCCGCGAACTCGTCGGTGGGTGAAAGGAGAGGATGGGCTTCGCCATCGCCCTTGATCTGCGTCGCTTCGTAAAGCCGCTCCCATTTCTGCCGTTGCTTCGCATAGTTGGCATCGAGCGCCTTTCCACCGTCGAAGTCGTCGGCCTCGGGGAACATCATGCCGTTGGATAAGTTGCCATTGTGCGGAATGGCCAATACCTGCCCGCCCGTCTTCTCCTCGTAAGCCTGCAGCCACTTCCACAATTCGCGCGGGTCCGGACTACCGATTGGAGGCGTTGTCGTATAGGGAACGATCTGCGATACCTTTTCGGCATTGTCGCGAAAGATCACGTTCCGGTGCAGGTTGTTGCCCTTGACCAGAGACGTCCACTCGTAGGCGAAAAATGTCGTGAACTTGCCGGGATCGTTGAATTCGTCGGCTGCCGCGATCAGGTCTTCCCAGGTCGACTTGTAGGCCGGATTGCCGGGCTGGTAGTTCAGCGCATCTGGAATCTTCCCCTGCGAGAACATCGCAGTCATTTTCTTGGCCGCCTGCCCGGCAACCTCCCCACCCTTTTTAAATGCTTCGTGGAATTCCTTGCCGACAGGATCAGAAACAATATTCGGAGCGCCCTTGAGTATGTCGACAATGGCACCCATCCCGTCCGAGTGATCGGTGATCATGTAGTAGTCGAGTGGTGTTTGGAGCTTCACCGGCTGTCCGGTGTTGGAGATCACCTGCTCACCGCGCGCGAACCGATAGGCGTCACGTGGCAACAAACGCGTTCCGCCGCCTCCTGCGTCGGCCGAGAGCGCCGTGTGAACATGGGTGTCCCCGAAATAGACTTGTGTGGGGAATGCGCGCTCGGCGTAGGGCGAATAGGGCCGGCCCTTGAAAGCGGACCCCATGGGCTCGTCTGCATCCTGAGCGAGACTAGTAGAGAGTTCAACGAACGAGAAGGCCGCGCTCAAGGCGAGTACTAACGAATATGTCCAGTTAGAGCGCATACCGAGATTCCCATCACGAAGTATCGTAAGACTGCTTCCAATAATAGAAGCTATCACATCCGGGGATTGCCAATAATCCCTAATTTCGCAATTGCCGGCTGTACGTTCAGAAAGTTCTATCCGGATCTGCTGACCCAGGCCGAAATGGGTGCACCCATCCGGATCTCTCAGTCCTCGCAATTCGTGCTCGCCTCCGTTGTGTTAATCGGGATTCTGGTTGGGCCGATTATTCCGTCACATGGAGCGCACCGTGTGATAGTCCGTCGCGGTCTTTTCCTCTGACTTTTGGCATTCTTAACCAACCCCCCTCGCATCCGACTGCCCAAGTTCAGAAAAAGACACCGAATCTCCCTTCTGCCTTGAACTGATAAATGGGTGCATCCCCTTCGTAGATGGGCACGCCAAACTCGAAAGAGGTGACCGTGCTCTTCCCCCACAGCTTTCCTATCTGTGCGTTGAAGGGCACGAACCAATCGTCGGCGATGAAATCGTAGCGAATGTCGGTCGATGGG
>JBEBJD010000295.1:0-10724 GCA_040080075.1 Hyphomicrobium sp.
TGAGCACGGCGCTGCTGGCGGTGCTCAATCCCACCGGCACCGTGAGTGTCGCCTGCGACCCGACCAACTTGAAAACCAAGAAAGCCGTGGTTTCGTGCTCCGATCAGGGATCGAGCATGAAATGCACGCATTCGATCACGGTATCGAATACTGGTCCCGATCCGTACGAAGGGCCGATTAACATCACCGACACCTACAGTCCGGCACCATCCAATGTCTCGTTCCCTTCCGGCTGGGCCTGCAACGCCGCAGGCTCAGGCTTCCTGTGCACCAAGCCGGGCGTAAAGTTGTCGCCTCCTGGCAAACCGGGGCCCAACTCCATTACTCTGGAAGTTACAGCCACGGTTCCCAAAGGCGACGCTTGCGTCCTTCGCAACACGGCGGCGATGCCGTTCCCGCCGGCCGGCACGCCCTTCAACCTGCGCGGTGATGACGACCAGAGTTCGGTTTCAAGTCCTATTCCCTCGCCCGCGTGCGAGACGAAACCAACTTGCGAGAACCCCGGACGCGGCGAATTCCGCTCGGCGTCCGGCGCATGCGTCTGCGAAATTGGATCGTCACGCGACCGGCGCGGTGACTGCCTGAGTTCAAGGGACAAATCACCTGAACCGGAGGCCGCACCTCCTGCGACGCCCGATACTTGTCCTGACGGCAACCCGGTTCCGCGCAGTGGCACCTGCCCGTGCCCGTCTGGCCAAAATTGGAATCGTGACAAAGGTTCATGCGAAGCGGCCTGCACGCCGGGCCGCTATGAATACCGCACATCGGCTGGGGTCTGTTTGTGCAAAACGGGCTACCATCGCGAAGATGGCGTCTGTGTCGCCGGCCGCGATGAGGCGCCTCCGCCAATCGTCCGCGACGAGTGCGGCTATAACGAAGTCCGTTCGTCTGGCCAATGCATCTGCCGCAGCGGTTACAGCCGTGATGACGGACGCTGCGTGAAGGACCGGGAGCCAGAATTGTGCGACCCCGGCCCGAATGAGTACCGCACTCCAGGCAACCGTTGCGTCTGCCGCGCTGGCTATGAACGCCGTGGCCGCGACTGCGTCCCAGAACGCGAGGAACCCAATTGCCAGCCGGGCCCCTATGAATACCGGACATCGCGCGGCTATTGCGTCTGCCACGAAGGTTATGAGCGCAATTCTCGCGGGTTGTGTGTCGAAGAATACAATCCTGCCACTGATTGCCGCCTGCCACGCATCTGGACCGGGCGCCGTTGCATCGATCCGCCCAGCCCCGCAGATGTCTGCCATGACAGAGGCGGAAACTGGAACGGCCGGGACTGCGTCTATGGCACAAACCCGCAGGCCGAGTGCCAGCGCGATGGCGGCAAATGGTACCGCGGCGCGTGCGAATATCCGCACGGCAATACGCCCATGCAGGACTGCCTGGAAAGTCACGGACGATGGAACGACGGAGCGTGTGAATACCGGAACAACGACGCACAGCAGTGCCGCAGCCGGGGCGGCACCTGGACTGGCAATGGCTGTATCGAAACCAGCCAGCCATGCCCCAGTGGCTATGAAGGGCGCTATCCAGATTGCACGATGATCCGCAAGGAGCCGGGACGCCCCCAGATGATCTGCGAGTCTAAGGGCGGGCAGTATATTAATGGCGAATGCAAATTGCCATCGAAGCCAGGTAAAGAGCCGGTATGCGACGAGGGGTATGTAGGCCGTTACCCCGACTGCAGGCCGATGAAGCGGGAGGATAAACCAGACAAGCCCACTCCTGCGCAGGTGTGCACGGAGCGCGGTGGCAGCTTCGAAGAAGGCACATGCGTCTACAAAAAGAAGAACGATGGCCGCGAAGACGACAAGCAGCGCGACCGGGAGAAGCTGCAAGAACACAAGCGCCAGGAGCAGCAGCAGGAACAAAAGAAGCAGCAGCAAGAGCAGCGGCGCCAAGAGCAGCAACAGGAACAAAAGAAGCAGCAGCAGCAAGAGCAGCGGCGCCAGGAGCAGCAGCAGGAACAAAAGAAGCAGCAGCAAGAGCAGCGGAAACAAGAAAAGCAGCAAGAACAGAAAAAGCAGCAACAGCAGAAAGAACAGAAGAACCAGAACAAAAAACAAGACAACGATAAGAAGGCCGAGGCCAATCAGAAGCAGAACCAGGCCCAGGGCAATAATGCCAATGAAGGCAAAGGCAAGAAGGGCAAGAAGGGCAAAGGTAAGGGCAAAGGCAAGAACGGCGAGGAAAGTGGCGGCTGATCACGAGCGTCTGGGAAGCTTCCGCCAGGAAGCAAGCCTTCTCAAGCCTGTCAACCGCGACAGGCGGAAACATCCGCCTGCCGCTTTAATCGCTGAGGCAGCGACAGGGCAGCGAAATATTGGGTTGATTGAACTGTCCGCCGTTTGAGCGGTGCATCGGCGCCGAAGGTGGGCGAGCAAACAAAAAAGGGCGCACTGCCCCTTGACGACCTACCAGTTGGTAGAGTACGCCACCCGCATGGATATGCGAGATCAAATTCTGGCCACGGCGCAACGGTTGGTGCAGCAGCGCGGCTTCAATGGCTTCAGCTACGCTGACATTGCCGATGACGTCGGGATTCGCAAAGCGAGCCTGCACCACTATTTTCCAACCAAAGCCGATTTGGGCAGGGCGCTCATCGACAGCTACACCACCGAACTGGAAAGTGCGTTGCAGCGCATCACTGCATCCAAGGCACCAGCTGATGAAAAACTGAAATCCTACGCCGGCATTTTCCGCGCGTCGCTGACCGCAGAACGCATGTGTTTGTGCGGCATGCTCGCGACTGAGGCTCAGACCTTGGACCCCGCCATGCTGCCAGGACTGCACCGTTTTTTTTCACGCAACACCGAGTGGCTGACCGGGATACTTGCCGATGGAAACTCTAAAGGTGTCTTGGACTTCAAGGGTCCCGCCACTGCCCATGCCCGCTCCATCCTATCGCTATTGCAAGGAGCGTTACTGATTGCCCGTGGTACGGGCGATCACAAAAACTTCGATCAGTCAGTTTCTCTGTTGATTGAAGGTTTGACCAGACAGGGTTGAAAGCCCTGTTTTTTTGCCAAGCATACCTACCAACTAGAAGGTACACATTACATCATGACAAATCTTGCGACTGCACTCGCGCCAACCCACGTCCACTCGGGTAGCAACTACACCATCTTCAACAGCGGCGCTCTGAAAGACTGGGTCAACAACTCGGTCGAGATTCCGGGCCTGGGGAAAATTCCCGGCAAGTTGTTCCTCAAGGATATACTCGGCTTCTCATCATGCGAGATTTCGATCAATGCCATGGCACCGGGCGACGGCATGCCTATCCATCACTCACACAAGCAGAATGAAGAAGTCTACATCTTCACCCACGGCAAAGGGCAAATACAAATCGATGGCGAAACCATTCAAGTCAGCGAGGGGTCAATTGTGCGCATCGCGCCCAGCGGCCTCAGAACCTGGCGCAACAATTCAAACGAAACACTGGTCTATGTCGTCATGCAGATGAAGGACGGGTCACTCCAGCAGTATGGGCTCGGCGATGCTGAAGTTCCCCAAAAGGCCGTTGTCTGGCCTAGTTGATGTAAACTCTCTGGGCGGGCTTGGCAGCCGTCTGCAGCGTGTTATGGTCCCGCCGGCGATCAATAAAAAGGAGCACGCCCTGCCGCAAACGGTTTGCGGCAGGGCAGTGATACAAGGCGACAAACTCGGGAGAAAACGCGATGAACGAGCAAGTCAAAACAGCGACGTTTCACGGTGCGTGTCCGCACGACTGCCCCGACACCTGCTCAATGGTTTACGAAGTCAAAGGCGGCAAACTGACCGATGTGCGCGGCAACAAAGATCACCCAATGACGCGCGGCGGCCTGTGCGTGAAATTGAAGGACTTCCACGATCACCACGCCAACCCCGACCGCCTCATGTATCCGCTGCGCCGCAAGGGCAAGAAGGGCTCGGGCCAGTGGGAGCGCATCTCATGGGACGCGGCCATTTCCGAAATCGGCAAAAACTGGCGCGAGATCATCGCCAAGTATGGCTCTGAAGCCATCATGCCGCAAAGTTATCTGGGCAACATGGGCTTGGTGCAGGGCATCAACTCGGGCGATCCGTTCTTCAATCGCCTCGGCACCACAGTGAATGAAAAAACGTTCTGCGCGTCTGGCTCCTCAACGGCCTGGCTGATGACCGTTGGCCCCACAGGCGCTGTCGATCCCGAAAGCTTTGCGCACGCCAAGTATATCGTTATCTGGGCGTGCAATTCCATCTCGACCAACCTGCACCACTGGCCGTTCGTACTCGAAGCCCAGAAGAAGGGCGCCAAGGTTGTCGTCATCGACAGCTATAAGTCGCGCACCGCCAAGGCTGGCGATTGGCACATCTGTCCCAAACCCGGCACCGATGGCGCGCTCGCCATGGGCTTCATCAATTCAATCATTCAACAAGGCCTTGTCGATCAGGACTATGTTGACAAGCACACTTACGGCTATCCGGAATTGAAAGCCCGCGCGGCCGGCTTCACGCCCGAGTACGTGGAAAAAATCACCGGCGTCAAAGCCGCAGACATCGCTAAGTTTGCCAAAGAATTCGCAACCGCTCAGCCAAGCGTTATTCGCCTCGGCGTCGCGTTGGAAAGAAGCGCCGGCGGTGGTCAGGCGATCCGCGCCGCGTGTGCGCTACCGGCCCTCGTTGGCTCGTGGAAGCGCCCCGGCGGCGGGTTGTTACAGATGCCACTGTGGGATTTCCCTGTCGATTGGGCCAAGGTTTCGCGCGCCGACTGGAACAAGCCCAACCAGCGCGTCGTCAATAATTTGCGGCTCGGCGCGGCGCTGACAGGCGAAATGAAGCTCGATCCGCCGATCAAGTCGCTGTTCGTCTATTGCACCAACCCGGTCAGCCAAGCGCCTGAAACCAACAAGATCGTCAAGGGGCTTGAGCGCGAAGACTTGTTCACGGTTGTCGCCGAGCATTTCCTGACCGACACCGCAAAATATGCCGACATCGTTCTGCCCGCCGCCATGGCTGGCGAGGCCGAAGACATGATGTGGTCGTGGGGGCACTTCTACTTCACTTATAACGAAAAGGCGATCGACCCGCCCGGCGAATGCAAGCCGACAAGCGACATGTGGCGCCTGCTGGCCGCAGAAATGGGCTTCGATGATCCGGTCTTCAAAATGACCGACAGCGAATTGTGCGCCCACTACATCAATTGGGACGATCCCAAGATGGCCGGCATCGGCATGGACCACTTTAAGAAGCATGGCTACTTCAAGATCGATGTCGGTTCGGCAGAAACGCGCACGCCGCACAAGGATGGCAATTTCCCGACGCCATCGGGCAAGGTCGAATTCTTGTTGCACGACGCCAAAAACTTCGTCGCCGGTCCATTCCGCATGATGAACGACGGCAACCAGGACGGCACACCGGTTGATCCGCTGCCGGGCTATGTGCCGCCGCGCGAAACGCCTGAAACCAATCCCGATCAGGCGAAGCTGTACTCGCTCAACATCATCACGCCAAAGAGCCACGGCTTCTTGAACTCGTGCTACGCCAATGAAGCGCACAAGATCAAAGGCCAGGGCGAACAGTTCGTGATGATTTCACCGGCAGACGCGACGAAGCGCAACATCCGCGAGGGCGATCCGGTGCGCGTCTATAACGGCCGCGGCGATTTCGAGGGCGTGGCGCGCGTCACCGACGACGTCAATCCCGGCATCGTGGTGGCCACGCTCGGTTACTGGCGCTCGCTCAACCGTTCCGATGGTTCGGTCAATTCGATCTCAAGTCAAGAGTGGGGGGGGCTCGGCCGCTCGCCTAGCTTCTCGGATAATTTGGTTGAGGTGAGCCGGGTGAATTAGAGCCACTGATCAGGAAAGAATTTTAAGGGGCAGGCCTGCTGCAGTCTGACCCTTGACTTCCCCCCGCCAAACGGTGTCATCAAGCACGCAACGAGCACAACGGCGAGGACGCAATCTCCATGTCAGCCCGCATTTATAAGCCTACGAAGACCGCCATGCAGTCGGGTGAGGCACGCATGACCGAATGGGTTCTGGAAATGGAACCAACCTCCGCGCGCGCCATCGATCCGCTCATGGGCTGGACGTCGTCGGCCGATACCGCATCACAAGTACACTTGGAGTTTTCCAGTAAGGAAGACGCCGTCGCCTACTGCGAACGCAGTGGACTGGTCTATACGGTCAGCGAGCCCTCGCCGCGCAAACCCGTGCACAAATCCTATGCCGAAAATTTTAAGTTTGGACGGGTTGTAAGATGGACGCATTGAGTTGAGTCCGCCGGACACATTGAACCGGAACGTGGAGTTTGGCTCCGCACCGGTGCAATAGCTTAAGCGTATGCACCGTGCTTATTCTCCTCTTTCCCACTCGAATATCGGCGCAATACGCCTGCCGAAAGGGCAGGCTATTGATGCCCTACGGCAAAGCCCGCGCGCAGCGCGTCAACTCGGTGAAAGAGAGCGCTGTGCGCCAAGAAAAAAGCACCTATGGCCACCATCCCCAAATCGCCAGCATGACGACGAAGCCAATCACATAGGCAGCGGCAATCGGCCAACCCGCACGCAACCAGCCGCCTACCGACTTGGCCTCCGGGTACATATTGGAAAGCGCCACGCCCGCCGATGACCCAAACCAGATCATCGAGCCGCCAAAGCCGACCGCGTAAGCCAGCACGCCCCAGTCATAGCCGCCTTGCTTGAGAGCCAGCGCCGTGAGCGGAATGTTGTCGAAGACGGCCGATACAAAACCGAGCCCAAGCGTCGTCTGCCACGACGCAGCCGGCAAGGCGTCGACCGGCATCAAAGATGCCGACAACACCAGAGACAGCAAGAACAACGAACCCTTGAGCGTCTCGGGCATGATGCTCCAATCAGGCTTGCGCAGGGGCGCTGTCAAAAGGATTGCGGCCCATACAGCGAGACCGATCACGGGCACATGTGCGAGCAATTCTGGATAACTGAGGTTGGCAATAACGTTGGCGCCGATGGCTGCCGCCAAAATAGCGACAACAACGCAAAGGCGGACCCACTCGATCCGCGTACCAGGAACTGGATCTTTATCGATCGGTTGATATGCATGCTGCATGCGCGCCGCCGGTATCGAAAAAATGACAAATGCGGCGATGGCCGCGATGTAAGCGTGCAGCACAGCAAAGGGGCTTATGCCCGAAATCCACATCATAGTCGTTGTCGTGTCGCCGACCACACTACCCGATCCGCCAGCGTTCGAGGCCGCAACAATGCCAGCAAGAAATCCCAGGTGCACGCGGCCGCGATAGACGGCACGCGCGACTGTGCCGCCGATAATTGCCGCTGCAATGTTGTCTAGAAAGCTCGACAGCAAAAACACCAGGGCCAGCAATGCAAGACCGCCCGTCCAGTTATCGGGCAGTATTGCTGGCATTTCGGCGGGCACATGGCTTTCCTCGAAATGCCGCGACAGGATTGCAAACCCGGTGAGCAGTGCCAACAGATTCATAAGCCCCACACTCTCGTGGGTGAGGTGCGCCGTCAGTCCGGCAATCCCGGGACCGGACTTGAAACCGGTATCCGCCAGCTTGTAGGCAACCAGCACACCAAGTCCACTCAATGCAACCTGCAGCGTGCGATGATGAAAAACCGCAACGCCTGCAAGCGTGAGCGCGAACACAACAAATTCCACCGGAACGGCGTTGGTGAACGTCGGGATCACGGGATGATGCTCCAGGCTGAGTAGGCGGGGAATCGAGTCTAACGGCTGGAGTATATGTGGTTCCGCTGTTCTCTGAAATCAATTCAGAAGCAGAGTTTTTTCTTGCTATTTCAATGCATTCTGTTTCTTCCAGGAACGCATTCACCCTCCTTTCAGCAGTGCCGGCAGGCTCCCGCCGCCCTCGCGCAACACCCCCGCATCGCGGGCTGGCTGGCGCTGCGAATATGCTATAGACGCGGCCGGTGTGTTGTGATGGGCAACATTGTCACCACATAGACCTTGGAGTGGTCCCGTAGCTCAGTGGATAGAGCATCCGCCTTCTAGGGTCGTTCCGACCTTAGTTGAATCGTGGAACGACCCTAGCTCTTTGTTTTGTCGTGCTTCTTGTCGGGAAATCCGCTCACACTTTTCCCGGAAGCACTCTAAGCGGTTGCTCTGTCCAGAAAAAACTGAGAAGAACAAGCGGTTTAAAGTTTCCAGGTTCGATCGCGAACCGTTTTGCGAACCGTTTCAATGACCCCGTAGCTCAGCTGGATAGAGCACTCGCCTTCTAAGCGAGATGTCGCTGGTTCAAGTCCAGCCGGGGTCGCCAAACATCTATTTGACTCTCTCAACGTGACCGTCGCGCCAAGCCAAACTGTCCAGAATTATCAGCCGTGACCCGCCATAGAGGGCACGAGCGAGCCGCGATACGCTGGCGTTGGCCGCTAGAGAGAACGATGCCGCCCTCGCCGATCGGCGTATCGTAGCCCTTCGGCATCTTTAGAATGGTCTGGTGAACTCCCGCAACCTATGCGGCGGCAATCGCGGCCTTGTCGTCTCCTGCTCCGAGGCGCGCAATGTTCTCCGTGATCGTACCGGGGAAGAAATCGATCTCCTGCGGCAGATGGCCAACGAAGGCGCCGAGCGCGTCGGGATCCCACTGCGTGAGTGCGGCGCCATCGAGCCGGACCGCGCCATTAGCGGGCTGCCAGACCACAGCGAGCGCGCGGGCGAGCGAAGATTTTCCGCTTCCCGAAGGGCCGATCACGGCGAGTATCGAGCCGTGTTCGAGTGAGAACGTCGCGTTGCGGATGATTGCAGGACCGCCCTTGGCTGGAAAGAGTGTGATGTCTTCGACAGTGAGATCGCCCTTGGGCGCCGGCAGCGTGGTGATCTGCGAGGACTCGGGCACTGCAGCAAACAACGCCGTGAGGCGGCCGTGCGCGGACGCTGGGCGCCGGCGCTTACCGGCGGTTCTTTTTCTTTCTTGGCCCCTTTTCAAGTCTTGTCATGGTAGCATCAAGATCGTTGAATGCGGACAATGAGCTAGCCATGTTGTACCATTGCTCGCCTGTGCCGTATCGGCTGTGACCTAGCACTCCCTGCACAGCATGAATTTGCTCTGGGTTCGCGGTCGCAATTGTCGTAGCGGCAATTTTGCGGGCTAAGGATGGGGTGATGACTGTGCCGAACCGCGCCTCTGTCTGTCCTCTGAACTCAATTCTAAATTCATCAGCCGTTTGCGGTTTACCGTTTTTATTGATCCAAAGCGCGTTACACTCAATGCACTTTTTGCGGAGCGCTAGCCTATGGACGGAGCAGTAACGGTCGATGTAGGTGTCCAACCTTACGGGGGCGACAGCCGCCTGAGCCCGACGGTGTTTCGTTTCAAACGATTCGGCTTTCAACTGCCATCTGTCACCGTTTCTGGTTAGATGCTTATCGACCGTCATACTCATGAATACGCCCGTTCTCCATGGCCGCGCTGCAAGTATTGCGATCTGTAGCCCTGTGCGGTACCCGTCAGCGCGGTCAATTTCGTCCCAATGACCCGCAGTGTCAGCTTTGTTCATGAGATCAATGCCAAGCTTTTGCAAATCGTAAGATGAGACCTTCCAGATAATGGGATCGAAGGCCGGCTTGATCGGACCGAATTCTCGTCGAAGCATCGCAAAGTGCGATAAGTTTGCGCCGGGCTCCATCATCAGCAAGACCTTCCCGAGTCGATAAAGGCGTGTAACGATGCTTGCCGGCGAATAACCAGCCATATGCATGTCAGTCAGCATGTCTTCCAGAATCGACGATGGCCATCTCGCGGACGGTGCGGCAGTACGCACGAGTGCGTGCTTCCGGCTAAGCCAGCCCAGAGCAGCACCATAGTCACCACGTAGACCCATAATCGTGCTATCACTGAGCGTTCCGGCTGGGCGCCCCCACCTTCGAGAACGGCTGCTGAGTGATCTGGTGAAAAGCTCAACGTCAATTTCTGGCCAAACGTTTAGTCGCGCGAAGAGTTTCCGGAGCACTTTAGGCCCTCCGCTTCGATAAAATGCGACTCGGCCCGTCCAGTGCGGCCAACTTGTCGATGGTGCGGTCGAGAGATTCGTTTGCATCATTCTCCAGCATAAATGCGTAATAGATCATCGTCGTCTCGATGGCACGATGCCCCAAAAAACGCCGGACTACCTCGTAACATCCGGGTTGTTCGAGAAGATAGATGTAGCCCACGACATGGCGCCACTGGTGCGCTGTCATACGCACAAGGGGAGGTTTTGAAGTTAAGGCTGCAAGCGACCGACTGATGTGATCTGATGAGCGACTTTTGTCCACTTCACCTTTCCCTGGAAACAGGAAAGTATTATTGTACTCGGCCAGTTTCGGACGGATGTGCTTGAGATAGAGATCCAGTAGAGCGATGAGTTCGACACCCAGCTTAGCCGTCCGGGACAAGTCATTCTTAACAAGATCTTCTGACAGATCGATTGTGACCTTGCGAGACTTTGCGCTGCCGTGATCGAAAAGTGTGACTCCAAACTGAAGCGCCATTGCTTCGGAAATGCGCAGCGGTACCTTTGTCAAGAGCGCTGCAAGCATCGCCAGCATGCCGTCACGAAGATCGTTGGATGTCAGAGGTCCTTTCTTTTCTGACAGTTGTCGCAGTATCTTTCCTGGTGCATTGAGAAAAGCCTTGCGAAGGTCGGTAAGCATCCGGCCAGGACCGCATGTAAACTTGTTCAAGCGGCGGCCTAGCCAGCGGGTACTGCTTTCCAGGCCCACGGCAAGAGGTCTTTGATGCGC
>JBEBJD010000239.1:0-2249 GCA_040080075.1 Hyphomicrobium sp.
GTACACACCAAAGTGTCTCTGTTTTTTCAGTCACATCACCGTCGCTGTCCTTCTTAAAACCCAGCATGATCGTGAGCGTGCCGGAGCCGTCACGCTTTTCGACGCGGGTGAATCCATGCATGCCATGTGGCTCGATGGATTGCACCTTAAGGTTACGCGTCTGGGTCAGGATGATGAGCCGTTGCTTGGTGACGGCATAGACTGTGTGCTTGGCCCTCCAGTAGGCCCAGAATGGTGCCAGCATCATACCCCAGCCGATGGCGGCAAAGACCGAAACGAAGAGAAGCCCCAAAACGAGGCCGGTGGCGCCAGATGCGCCCAGCGAATCGGGAACGGGCTTGCCCGAAACCGGCCCGGCGGCCATCATAACGATCAGAAAAGTCGTGAGCGCAGTCCACGGCACGCCCATCAGCCAAATCGGCAGCGTGGCCCGGAATGTGGGAAATGGTTTGGGCTGGACCGCGTAAACGACCCGATCTCCGAGGGTCTCGGCCTTCAAGGCCTTCATCAGGTGCGGCGGCAATCCAGTCATCCCATTCATGTCGCGGATTATAGTGGCAAATTATGAGGGCCGCGTGAACGAAAATGCTTAACGGCCAGACTATCCCGATGATCCCGCTCAGGCGACGGGCACATTGTCGATGAGCCGCGTGGTGCCAAGCCAAGCGGCTGCCAGGACGCGCATCTGGGACTGAGGCGATAGGATTCCCATCGGGGCCAGTGTGGTAGCGTCGCGCACGGCGATGTAATCAACTTTGCTAAATCCACTGGCGAGGAGTTTGGCCGAAGCCTCGCGGCACAGGGCCTCAAGCGCAGACGCCGGATGACCTGCAAATTTGCGTGCCGACGCCAAGTGCCGGGCACCCACTGCAACGGAGGAAATGCCGGCGAACAGCGCTGGCGCCACAGCTCGTTCGGCTTGCGACAAGTATCGATTGCGCGATGAGCGGGCGAGGCCGTCACTCTCGCGGACCGTGGGCAGAGCGATGATCTTCAAATCAAGATCGAGATCGCGAACCAGCTGGCGGATGACGCACAACTGCTGATAGTCCTTTTCCCCAAAAACGGCGCAGTCTGGGGTCACCTGATTGAAGAGCTTAGCGCATACTGTTGCCACCCCGCCAAAATGATGTGGCCGGATTTCGCCTTCGAGGCCAAGGGCGGCACCAGAGGGAACAATTTTAGACGCAAAGTCTGGCCCGTACATTTCTTCGACGCCGGGTGCCCAGACGAGATCGGCTTGTGCGGTCGTGAGTTTAGCCAAATCGCCGGCCTCGTCGCGCGGATAACGGCTTAGGTCTTCGTTAGCGGCGAATTGGGTTGGGTTGACGAAAATGGAAACCACAACGCGGGCCGCTTTTTTGCGCGCCAGTTTGACGAGTTCCAGATGGCCGTCGTGTAGGGCCCCCATGGTTGGGACTAGCGCTATTACGTCCCCAGCACCACGCCAGGTTGCAACGGTTCTGCGCAGGTCCCTGATTCGTCTCACAGTTCTAATGGCTTTGGGGGGCACGCGGGTCCTTGGAGTATTGGCTCAATAATTCACTGCATTGCCCTTGCCACGACCACCTTGCCCGGCGCAAGCGTCGCGACGATCTGATAGTATGTCGCTTGAGAAGCGAATCGCGTTTTGGTCTTGCACGGTCCTGCCGGCGCGAGGGCCGTAGTCTGCGCGGCGCTCGCAAGCCAAAATCCTGTGTGCGTTCAAACTCGGATGGATGCCTGAATGGTGGCGCTTCGAAAATCGGTTGAGGGTGAAACGCCAGGTGGGAAGTCCAGTGAGCCGGCTGGATCGGGCACGCCTGAAAAGGCGGGCCGTGCGGCCGTGCGCGGACAGCCCACGCGCGATGAAATCGCTTCCCACCACTTGATGGACGAGACACGGCTGACCGGCGGCCTCATCGAGCGCGCCGTCTATACGGGTGACGAACGCCGCCGCACCGCCGAAATTGCCCGCCAGCTTGTGACGGCTGCGCGCGAAGACCCCGCCAATCATGTCGGCATCGACGCATTCATGCGCGAGTATGGGCTGTCGAGCGAAGAGGGCATTTTGTTGTTGTGCCTGGCCGAGGCGTTGTTGCGCATTCCAGATGCCCAGACCGCTGACCAGTTCATTGCCGAGAAGATTGCTAGCGGTCATTGGGACCGGCATCGCGGCCATTCCGATAGCCTGTTCGTCAATGCGTCGACCTGGGGATTGATGCTTACGGGGCGCCTAGTCAAGCTCAAGGAAACGCAGGGTCAGAATC
>JBEBJD010000217.1:0-10493 GCA_040080075.1 Hyphomicrobium sp.
GGGTATGAGTGCGGAAGGCGTGACGGGTTCGGGCAAGCGCGGCCAGATTCTAAAGCAAGATGCGATTGCCGCGGCGGCTGCATCCTGCAACCCAGAGCCGGTCAAAGCGGCGGCTCCGGCGGCAGCCGTCTTGGTGCCAGCCAAGTCGGCGTCATCTGAGCTGGCCATACCGGCCGTTCAAATGCGTATTCCACCGACCCTGAGCGATGCGCCGCGCGAAGAGCGCGTTAAAATGACCAGGTTGCGTCAGACCATTGCCCGGCGCCTCAAGGATGCGCAGAACTCAGCCGCCATGTTGACCACGTTCAACGATGTGGACATGAGCGCGGTGATGGCATTGCGTACTCAATACAAAGATCTTTTCGAGCGCCGTCACGGGGTCAAACTCGGTTTCATGGGTTTTTTCGTCAAGGCGTGCATTCAAGCCCTGCGCGAAGTTCCAGCCGTTAACGGCGAAATCGATGGCGACGATATCGTCTACAAAAATTACTATCACATTGGTGTTGCAGTCGGCACCGAGCGCGGCCTTGTCGTGCCGGTCTTGCGCGAAGCTGATCGCATGAGCCTCGCCGATATCGAAGGCCACATCGCCGATTACGGCCGCCGCGCGCGTGACGGCAAGCTATCGATCGAGGATATGCAAGGCGGCACGTTCACCATTTCGAACGGCGGGGTCTATGGCTCGATGCTGTCGACGCCTATTCTCAACGCACCGCAATCGGGGATTCTGGGCATGCACCGGATTGAAGACCGGGCGGTCGTAAAGGATGGACAAGTGGTGGCGCGTCCCATGATGTATCTGGCGCTCAGTTACGATCATCGCATTGTCGACGGCCGCGAGGCGGTTACCTTTCTCGTTCGCGTCAAGGAGTGCCTGGAAGATCCACAACGGTTCATTCTTGAGCTCTGATCCCTGCAGCCCATTCCCGGTTCAAGAACCCACCCGATGACGACGTCTGATGCTACTTCGCCGCAAAACCGCCTCGCTTGGCTCGATTACGCCAAGGCCATAGGCATTGTTCTTGTCGTCTTTGGCCATGCCAGCCGTTCGATTGAACGGACAAATGGATTGGTGTGGAGCGATGCGCTGCAAACGCTCGATCGCGTGATCTATTCGTTTCACATGCCGTTGTTTTTTCTGTTGGCAGGATTTGCCGCAGGATTGCAGAAAGAACAGTCCGGTCCGTCCTTTGCCAAGTCTCTACTTTGGGGCGTGGCGGTGCCCTATTTGGTTTGGTCGGTGATTTGGATCGGGTTGAAAGTAATGCTGCCAGAGGCGGCAAATGTGCCCCTCGGCGTTTCGAGTTTGGCAACACTCCTGTGGCAACCGGTCGAACATTTCTGGTTTCTCTATCATCTGTTTTTCATCCGCACCGGATGGTACTTCGCCAATCGCTGGCGGGGCGGCGCTTACTGGGTGCCCGTAGCACTCGCCATCGCGGCCATTTTCGCAGCGGTCCTGTTGATGGCGGTCGCGCCTGATCTTCATTGGGTAGCCGGCTTTTTGAGGAATTTTGCGGTTTACGGAATTGGACTTTACGGGTTGCCAATGCTTGTCTCGCGCTTTGCCAGCGGCCCCGCACGAAACCTGTTCGTGCTTGGAATTGCGCTGTGCCTGTGGGGCGCTGCCATCACCATGACAATTGGCGGCACGCTTGGGGGCATCGTGATTGCCATCGGGGGTGGGCTGGCGGTCACCGGGCTTGCCAAGTCCCTTCCGCAACCAGTGACGCCCACATGGCGAACGTTGGCCTTTCTTGGCGAAGCGTCCCTTGCCATCTATGTCATGCATTTGCTGGCAGGTGCGGTTGTGCGCGCCGTGCTTGCGAAGACCGGTTTGCTGGATGAGTCCACCTTGCTGATGACGGCAACCGTTGCGGGCCTTGCTATTCCCGCGCTCGCCTATTGGGGCATCTTGAGCCTGTCCCAGTATTTTGGCCGCCCCCTATCCCGTTGGGCTGGCTTGGGACTGGGGACGCGCAGCTCATATATGACTTTGTGGGGCAGTGCCCGTCCTCTGCCATCTCTTTCTGCAACGTGAAAATGAGGTGTTCATGCCGCGCTACGATGTGACGGTCATTGGTACTGGGCCGGGCGGCTATGTTTGCGCCATCCGTGCCGCTCAACTGGGACTGAAAGTAGCCGTCGTGGAAAAGCGGGCGACGCATGGCGGCACGTGCCTGAATGTCGGCTGCATTCCCTCCAAAGCGCTGCTGCACGCCTCCGAATGCTTTGAAGATGCCAGCCATGGTTTTGCCAGGATGGGCATCAAGGCGTCACCCAAACTCGATCTGGCACAAATGATGGCATTCAAGGATGAGGGCGTGAAGGGGAATGTCGATGGCGTCGCCTATCTCCTAAAGAAAAACAAGATCGATAGTTTCCACGGCACTGGCCGCGTCAAAGGTACAGGTGAAGTCGCCATTACCTTCATCAACGGTGAAACGCTGACGCTAGAGACCGGCGCCATTGTCATTGCGACGGGTTCGGACATCGCGCGGCTTCCAGGCGTCGAGATCGACGAAAAGCAGATTGTTTCGTCGCAAGGCGCATTGAGTTTGGCCAAAGTGCCAAAGCGCTTACTGGTGATTGGCGCTGGCGTCATTGGCCTAGAGCTTGGCTCGGTTTGGCGGCGGCTCGGGTCTGAGGTTACGGTTGTCGAGTACCTCGATCGCATTTTGCCGGGTATGGACCTCGATGTTGCCAAGTCATTCCAAAGGATACTGGAAAAACAGGGCTTCACCTTCAAACTCGGCACAAAGGTCACCGGGGTGACCAAGCCGGGCGCGACAATGGCTGCCGCCATCGAACCGGCGGCCGGAGGAACTAGCGAAGCATTGGCGGCCGACGTGGTTCTCGTTGCCATCGGCCGTTCGCCCTACACTCAAGGACTGGGTCTGGACGAGGCCGGGGTAAAGCTCGATAGCCGTGCCCGCATCAATGTCGATGCGCACTATCAAACCAGCTTGCCCGGTGTTTATGCAATTGGCGACGTCATCGCCGGACCCATGCTGGCGCACAAGGCTGAAGACGAGGGCGTAGCACTCGCAGAAATTTTGGCGGGGCAGTCCGGGCATGTGAACTACGGGGTCATTCCCAGCGTTATCTACACATATCCGGAAGTCGCCAGCGTTGGGCGCAGTGAAGAGGAGTTGAAAGCCGCCAGCATAGCCTATTCGGTGGGCAAGTTCCCGTTCCTGGCCAATGGCCGGGCTAAGGTGAACAAGTCGACGGATGGGTTCGTCAAGGTTTTGGCGGACGCAGTGACGGATGTGGTGCTGGGCGTGCACATCATCGGCCCGCACGCAGGAGAATTGATTGGAGAGGCGGCCGTGCTCATGGAGTTTGGCGGTTCGGCTGAGGATCTGGCGCGTACGTGTCATGCGCACCCGACGTTGAGTGAAGCCGTGAAGGAAGCGGCGCTGGCCGTGGCCAAGCGGGCAGTACACATGTGAAGTTTTGCTGCTGAGGTGATTGGGCGGGCCCCGCTCGCCATTGACTTGGGTGGTATGCCGATGAAGCTGGCCGTTGCGTACTTGACGTCAGGCATCGTGTTTCTGGTGCTCGACTTGGTTTGGCTCGGTCTGGTTGCGACACGGCTCTATCGCGAGCAGATGGGTCCACTGCTGGCGCAGCCGCTCAACATGACCGCTGCAGTGGCCTTTTATGTTCTGTATATCGCAGGTTTGTTGATTTTTGCCGTTCAGCCCGCACTCGCTGAAGGCGGGGTCATACGTGCCCTCATGTTGGGTGCGATGCTCGGCTTCTTTTGTTACATGACTTACGATCTGACAGGGCTTGCCGTGATCCGTGGTTTTCCGGCCAAACTCGCGATCATTGATATTGCCTGGGGTACGGCGGTCTCGGCTCTGGCCGCGGCGGCAGGCACCTATGTGGCTGCAAAACTCTAACGCAATTGTCTTGCGAAGTGGACCCAGGTTCTTCGCAGTGAATGCGGTAAAACAAGAGATTTGAGTGCCGATCCGGCTCAATCGGATCGCGCAGTGCCCTAACTTCGTGCCCGCGGATGAGCCGCGTCGTAGACCCGCAAAAGGTGATCACGATCAACCTCTGTATAGACCTGCGTCGTGGATAGCGATGCGTGCCCCAACAATTCCTGAATTTGCCGCAAGTCAGCCCCGGCAGACAGCAGGTGTGTCGCAAACGAATGACGCAGAGCATGAGGCGTTGCGGTTTGAGGCAGTGCCAGCGTCTCACGCATCCGCTCCATCACCAATTGAATGATGCGGGGCGAAAGCGTGCCACCCTTGGCGCCAAAGAACAGAGGTGTATCCGGTTCAAGCGGGTAGGGGCACAAGTTTATGTAATTGGCGACCGCGGCCTGCGTGACCGGAAGTACTGGAACCACGCGCTCTTTTCCGCCTTTGCCGCAGATGCGCATCACGTCCCTCCCCGGTGTGGGCGCATCACGCCGCACGAGCCCGAGGGCTTCGGATATGCGCAATCCAGATCCGTAGAGCAAAAGCAAGATAGCGGTGTCGCGCGCGGCGATCCAATCCACCCCGTCTCCCAAACCGTCCCCATTCATCACCGCAGCGGCTTTGCCCACGGTCAGAGGCTTTGGAACGCCATGGGGAATTTTAGGCCGCGTAACTTGTGCGATGGCGCGGTTCTTTATGATGGCTTCGCTTTCCAGCCAGGAGAAGAAATTGCGCAGCGCCGACAGCGACCGCGCCAGCGACCGGCCTTCTATTCCGGCACGGCGGCGGCTGGCGAGAAAGCCGCGCACCATCTTGATCGTCAGCTTATCCAAGTCGCCGATGCACGTGGTATGGCCCATCTGACTGTCAAGATAGCCAATAAACTGGCGGACATCGCGCTCATATGCGGTTAGCGTGAGTGACGCGCGCCCGCGTTCGTGTTGAAGTGCAGATAGCCAGTTTCCGGCGATTGAAGACAGGTCCGTGCCAAGCGGCGAATCGAGGCCGGCGGCTGCGTTTTTGTCTTCGCGATGTTCTGTCATGCCGTGCCAATCAAATGGGTTGGACTGCCGTGATTTCGGACTTATCCGGTTAAAGAAGTATGTAATTTTCCAAATTCTTGGAATTCCCAATTCGCCAATTTTGGATTGGAATCCTCCCCAAAATTTGCCTGCCAGTTCAATCCAATTGGTTGCCTAATTCGGTCTGGCAACTGGTGCACTGGCGGTCAGCCACCGGCCAATGCGGACTATTCCATTGCAAACAAAGTGTCGTGCGGTGCATCATGTGAGCGCCCCGGCTTTGCGCGATTGCATCGCAAAAACGCGGCATTCTGACGTAGAAAGGCTAAAATAGGCGGGTTTTTTGCCCGAATACATCGCGTTCCTGCAACACATATTGCCAAAAGTGCATATTTTATAAAAGCCTGGCAACTTTTGTTGAGAGCTGAGCTATGTTTCAGCATCAATTCTGATTCGTCCACATCACTAAAGGGGTATCTTCCAATGGCAAAAGCAGCAGCTAAGGCTCCGGCCAAGGCACCGGCAAAAGCAGCCGCAAAAGTCGACACTGTCACATTGCGCCACATCGGTGCGGCTCTGGCTGAAGCGCACGAAATTCCCAAGAAGCAGGCTCAGGCCATTCTTGACGACATGGTGGCCATGATCACCAAGCACCTGAAAAAGGGCGATCGTCTGCGCCTTTCGGGTCTTGGCATCTTGCAGGTTCGCAAGCGCCCCGCTCGCATGGGCCGCAACCCGGCCACGGGCGAAGCCATCAAGATCAAGGCTTCCAAGAAGGTCGCTTTCCGCGCCGCCAAGGAACTCAAGGAAGCCGTCTAAGCCGCGTTTTTACGGGCTTAGAGTGGTATAAAAAAGGGTCAGGCTTATCGCCTGGCCCTTTTTTATTTGCAGGTCCCGACTCCGCTTCGCTGAACTGGCCGGGACGCGCGGCTATATAATCTTTTGTCCGGTCTTCTTCCAGTCGGCGATGAAGGTGGCCAAACCTGAATCGGTCAGTGGGTGCTTGACGAGTGCCTTAAGAATATTGGGTGGGATTGTCGCCACGTCGGCGCCTATCATAGCCGCGTCCTTGACGTGACCGACGGTGCGGATGGAGGCTGCCAGGATGTCGGTCGAAAGATCCTGATAATTGTCATAGATGGTGCGGATTTCGCGGATCAGATCCATGCCGTTGAGGCCGATGTCGTCGAGCCGCCCTATGAATGGCGACACGAACGTCGCGCCAGCCTTGGCGGCCAGCAGGGCTTGGTTGGCCGAGAAACATAGCGTTACATTGACCATGGTGCCTTCAGACGTGAACACCTTGCAGGCCTTCAGGCCGTCGAGCGTCAGCGGAACCTTGATGGTGACGTTCTTGGCGATCTTGGCCAGTTCGTGGCCTTCCTTGATCATGCCTTCGAAGTCTGTTGCTGCAACTTCCGCCGATACGGGGCCGGGCACGATCTTGCAGATTTCCGCAATCGTCTCTTTGAAATCACGGCCCGACTTGGCAATCAGCGACGGATTGGTGGTCACGCCATCGAGCAGGCCCGTGGCCGCAAGTTCCTTGATCTCTGCTACATCTGCGGTGTCGACAAAGAATTTCATTCGTACGGTTCCTTAAAATCCCAACGCCTTGCGGCCCAACGCCGGGCCGGATGACCGGCTTTGCGAACGGGTTGATTGTCGCAAGGTTGCCCTCAACTCGCCATCTCAAGCCGCGTAGGCTATCCCAACGGCTGATTTGCGACGTTTCTAGTCTGGTGGTGGGGCCTTTGAATAGCCTGCTCGATAAAATGGGGGACAGTTTTCACGAAACTCACGCTTTGCGTGTGCCCGTACTGCTGCCCGTTGCCCTTGATCAGACCTACGATTACCTTAATCCGGACGGGCTGGTCTTGGAGCCCGGAAGCTTTGTCATGGTGCCGTTTGGGCCGCAAACCCGCTTGGGTGTTGTGTGGGATAAGGCGCTGGGCGCAAGCGATAAACCAGTTAATCCCAAAAAGCTGAAGGCCATCACCGGCCTGCTCGGCGTGCCGCCGCTGCCCGTCATTTCGCTGCGTTTCGCCGAGTGGATTGCCAAGTACACGCTTTCCCCGCTCGGCATGGTGGTGCGCATGATGATGAGCGCTCAGGAAGCCTTTGAGCCCGTTAAGCCCCGTTTTGGCGTGCGTTTGGCCGAACGATCGGCCGGTCCCGTCCGCTTGACGCCCGCCCGGCAGCGGGCACTGGAGATCGCGTCAGACGGCCTGATCCGCGCCAAATCCGCACTCGCGGTTGAGGCTGCCTGCACAACCAGTGTGATCGATGGATTGGTCGAGCACGGTTCGCTGGTCGAAGTCGCGATACCTGAGAGACGCATACCAGGGCCCGATCCAGCCTTTCACCAAACTGAATTCACAGTTGAACAATCGCAGGCCGTACATGCGCTGCGCTCGGCCGTCGACAGCCGTACATTCTCGGTGTCGCTACTTGATGGCGTCACCGGGTCAGGCAAAACCGAAGTCTATTTCGAGGCCGTGGCGCGCACGCTTGAGGCCGGACGGCAAGCCCTGATCATGCTACCGGAAATCGCCCTGACAGGGCAGTTCCTAAATCGTTTCCAGAAACGCTTCGGGGCCGCGCCCGTTGAATGGCATTCGGCCTTGTCGCCAGCCGAGCGCGGCCGGTCGTGGAAAGCCATCGCCACGGGAGAGGCACGCGTCGTTGCCGGTGCGCGTTCTGCGCTATTCTTGCCGTTTCACGATCTTGGCCTCGTGATCGTCGATGAAGAGCATGACGCCGGTTACAAGCAAGACGACCGCGTGCACTATCAGGCGCGCGACATGGCCGTGGTGCGCGGCAGCTTGGGCAAGTTCCCCGTCATCCTGGCATCGGCCACGCCGTCGATTGAAAGTCACGTCAATGCGCGCACGGGCCGCTACCGCCAAGTGATTTTGCCCGGGCGCTTTTCGGGCGTCGATCTGCCCGACGTGACCGCCATCGATATGCGCATAAATCCGCCCGAGCGGGGCCGGTGGCTGTCACCCATTCTGATCGATGCGGTGACGGAAACCCTCAAAAAAGGCCAGCAATCGCTGCTGTTCCTGAACCGCCGCGGCTATGCGCCGTTGACGTTGTGCCGCTCGTGCGGGCATCGCTTCGAGTGTCCGCAATGTACCGCATGGCTTGTGGAACATCGTTTCCGCAAGCGGCTCAATTGTCATCACTGCGGCTTTGTACTGCCGATTCCAGAAAAGTGCCCGAAATGCGGTGAGCCCGATAGCCTCGTGGCCTGCGGGCCGGGCGTGGAGCGGGTGGCAGAAGAGGTGGCGGAGCGATTTCCCGATGCCAAGCTCGCTCTGCTCTCGTCCGATCTCATTCCGGGCTTGGCGGAGATGCGCGAAGTCATCCGCACCATTGAAGAGGGCACCACCCAGATCATCATCGGCACTCAAATCATCGCCAAGGGGCACCATTTTCCTGATCTGGCCACGGTCGGCATTGTCGATGGAGATTTAGGGCTCTCGATTGGCGCCGACCCGCGTGCGGCCGAGCGTACGTTTCAGCTCTTGCATCAGGTGACGGGGCGAGCCGGGCGCGTTTCCGTGCGTGGCCGCGGTTTCGTGCAAACTCACATGCCCGAACATCCGGTGATGGACGCCATCATCCGCGGTGACCGCGAAGCCTTCCTCAACCGCGAAATAGAAACCCGGCAGCGCGGGATGCTGCCGCCCTATGGCCGGCTGGTGGCCCTCATCGTTTCGGCGCGTGACAAGGAGTTGGCCGAAAAGTTCGCCCGCGAAGTGGCGCGGCGCGCGCCCGCCGCACAGCGCATCGAGGTGTTGGGCCCGGCGGAAGCACCTATTGCAATCGTGCGGGGCCGTTATCGCTGGCGGCTGCTCGTCAAAGCCCCGCGCGATGCCGATGTGCAAGGTTACTTGCGCGAGTGGCTGGATGCTCTGCCGGATGTGAAGGGCGATTTGCGGCTGAGCGTCGATATCGATCCGTATAGTTTTTTGTGATGGGGGGTGGCGGGCGCGCGAGTTCGTCTATATCGCCCCGGCGACCACAATGTCCGCCAATCTGGCTGCCAACCTTGCCTCTTTCGTCCGATTTGAGATATATAGGATTGCAAGGAGACCGCTCATGCCAACCATGCTCGAACAGGCACTTGAAGAGTTGAAGGCAATGCCCGCAGACGCGCAGGATGCGATTGCGCGTGACCTCCTCGACCTCATTCGCTCGGAGCGAAAATGGGACCAGCTTTTCGCGGACCCTCGGAGCGAGGCTGTGCTGAAGCGCTTGGCCAGCGAGGCCGACGACGAAGCCGCCAGCGGCCGCGACTTCGACTTCGACCCGGCAACGCGGCCAGGCGCGAAAGCCGCTGAATGAAGTCAAGGACGACACGCCAGTTCTGGCAGCTGTTCGATGCCCTCCCAAAAGACGTCCAGGATCAGGCAACGGCTGCTTTTGCTTTGTGGCGAGTCGACCCGTGGCACAATTCGTTGCGCTTTAAAAAGGTTGAGAACAGTATCCCGCTCTTTTCTGTGCGGGTCGGGCTCAACTATCGCGCGGTCGGCAAGCGCGAGGATGATATGATCCGATGGTTCTGGATCGGTCCGCATGGGGACTACGACAAGTTGATCCGTTGAACGGGCGTTGGTCATTGTGACGGGCGATTTGCGGCTGTCGGTCGATATCGATCCGTATAGTTTTTTGTGATGGGAGGGCCCATGCAGTTCATTGCCGCGCTGGATCTAGGGTCCGTCCGGCTCCGATTGAACCACAGACAGACCCTAGCACTTTGTCTTGTCGCGCTTCTTTCGGGAAAACCGCGCAAACTTTTCCCGGAAGCGCTTCAGTTCAACTTTATGCTTCCGAACAGCCGCGCACTAGCGCCCGGTTGCAGCACCTCATCCTTCTTGAAGGACGAATGGTTGCGCACGTCGTCATCGGCAAGATTCTCTCCCTTGAGGCCGATTGTGAATTCGGGCACCACACCGCCGGAGGCTTCCAGCTTTGTCGTGTATGAGATTTCAGCCGAGACAAGCGTATAGCCGTTGGTCGGGGTCTCATTCAGAGCGATGCGGTCTTGTTCAAAGGCATGCAGCACGCCCGCACGCAGGAACCAATGACTGTCTTGATAGTAGAGACCGCCTCCCAGCCGGTGCGGCGGAATGCGGGGCACATTTTCACCACTGTCAAACTCGGCGTTGACAAAATCGTACTGCCCTTCGATGCCCAAAACTCCGTTCCATATCCGGGCGACATCATATTGCGAGACAACCTCGGCACCAAAAAAGCGAGCATCTTGCTGGGTGAAGCGCAGTTGATCGAGTACGTCTTCTACGCCGCACGTGTCGATCGTATCGCCGCAGCGCACGCCGGTCAGGCTTTTGGAAATAAATTCATTGTAGCGGGTATAGAAGACCGACGCATCGAAGCGGAAGCCACCCCGGGCTTTCTTGAGCCCGAACTCGATTGTTGAAGCCTTCTCTTTGGTCAAGTTGGGGTTGCCGATCTCAAATGTCCCGGTTGCCTCGTGCAGCCCTTGCGAAAAAAGTTCAGC
>JBEBJD010000334.1:0-10434 GCA_040080075.1 Hyphomicrobium sp.
AGCGTGGCCCTTGCCGATCTCGCAGCCAACTCGGTCAACAGTTCGAAGATCGTCGACGGCAGTGTGGCCACTGCCGATCTCGCCGATGGCTCGGTCTCGACCATCAAGATCCAGGATAACGCTGTGACCACGGCGAAGATTGCCGACAACGCCGTGACCACCGCCAAACTGGCCGACAACGCGGTCTCGACCATCAAGATCCAGGATAACGCTGTGACCACGGCGAAGATTGCCGACAACGCCGTGACCACCGCCAAGCTGGCCGATGACTCGGTCTCGACTATCAAGATCCAGGACAGCGCCGTGACCACGGCGAAAATTGCCGACAGCGCCGTGACGACCGCCAAGCTGGCCGATGTCTCGGTCTCGACCATTAAGATTCAGGACAGCGCTGTGACCACGGCGAAGATTGCCGACAACGCCGTGACGACCGCCAAGCTGGCCGATGACTCGGTCTCGACCATTAAGATTCAGGACAGCGCTGTGACCACGGCGAAGATTGCCGACAGTGCCGTGACGACCGCCAAGCTGGCCGATGACTCGGTCTCGACTATCAAGATCCAGGACAGCGCCGTGACCACGGCGAAGATTGCCGATGGTTCTGTGACCAACAGCAAGATCGCTGCCTTGGCGGTTGGCACCGGTAACTTGCAAGATGCCTCCGTTACGAACGCGAAATTGGCGTCGAATGCGGTCGGCACTTCCAATATCCAGAATGGTGCGGTGACAACAAACAAGATCGCCAATGGTTCTGTGACGTTTGACAAGCTTGACGCTGGGGTGCAAGCAGCCATTACTCAGAGCTCTACATTGGTCAACGAGCATTCCGCGACTCTTGCCCGGCACGAGTCACGCTTGCGTGATTTGGATGCAGGCGTTGCCATGGCGTTGGCTCTGTCCAATGTGCCTGTTGTTGCGGGCAAGACATTTTCGCTGGGTATGGCGGTTGGCTCGTACGAGGGGCAGCAGGGGTATGCTGCAAAGTTACATTGGGCGCCTGTCAACAATATAGCGGTGAGCGGCGGTGTGGCTACGAACTCGCGTGACAACGTTTCTGGCGCGGTGGGCATCTCCTTCGGGTGGTGACATGGGCCGTCGTGCAGACAAAGCTCTATGAGAGGCCTGCATCATGAATACCTTGCGATTGTTTTGGAGCATCGCCGTCTTGGCGCTCAGCACACACGCCTCGTTGGCTCAGACTGAAGATGTGCCAAAGCCCGGCGCGTGGGATGCCCAGACCAGCCAATCGGGCGGCAGTACTTCCCAGTCATCTGCAAAGGCGGCTTCCAAAGATGCTGTAGTGCCCGCCAAAACTAAGGCGGCCAATCCGCCAGTGAAAGCAGTTCATACAGCACCTAGCCAAGTGCCGGTCACGGCAGCAGCGGCTGTACCAACCGCCACGGCAGCAGCGGTTGCCCCAACCGCCACGGCATTGCCTGCTGCGGCCATTGTCACAGTCCCGCAAGCGGCCGCGCCTCTCGAAACCGGCGCGCTGCCGGCAGCTCCAGTCCGTCAGGCGACGCAGTCGGGGGACTGGCTGTTGGAATGTGCGCCTGGGGGGGTAAAACCGGAATGTTCATTGCGGCAGTTGGTGGTCGACGCCAAAAAGCGGCGCATCACTGAATTGCGGGCGACAACGGCGGGCCAAACAGCATTTCTGGAAGTGACGGTTCCCGTTGGAATTTCGATTCCCTACGGGGTTAGCGTTGATGTGGCAAGCGGCACGAAGCTGTCCGCGCAATTGGTCGATTGCAACCAGACGGGCTGCCGGGCCGTATTGCCGCTCGACCAAGCCAATGTTGCGGCCTTGAAGTCGGCCAAGGTCCTGGCTGTGACTTTTCAGGACTCAAAATCGGGCAAGGTAATCAGCATCAGCGGTTCGCCGAAGGGATTTGATGTGGCCATCGGCAAAGTGATCGATGGCGGCTGAAAAGGTGGCCCCCGTCCGGGTTCGTTCTGGGCCGGTCACTTTCTCTACACCCCTGCTAAAACTCACATTTTTTTTCCCTTAGAGTGCTTCCGGAAAAGTGTGAAGCGATTTTCCGGAAAGAAGCACGGCCAAACAAAGAGCCCGTTCCGCGGGTAACAGCGGCAGCTGAGGCCATAGGTCATTCTCACATCAACCAAGACCACTCGGGTTGAAAGGAAGCGACAATGACCCCCGTCACGACATTTATGATCACATTTGCAACTGTCCGCGTGCTCGCCATAGCCGCGATCGCGTTTAGCGGCCTCGCACTGGCCTCCCGCGAGGCATCGGCTTACTCGACAACGGTGAAGCTCGCTTGCGCGACCGACTACTTTAAGCACTGCAGCCAGCATTCCCTGAGCAGCCCCGGCGTGCATCAGTGCATGAACACGGTCGGTCCGCAGCTGTCTAAGCGCTGTATCGATGCGCTGGTTCAGGCTGGTGAAGTTTCGCGCGCTGAAGCGGATCGCCGTTTGGCCACGATGCGCTAGTTTGCAAGGAACAACTCTAATCGCAAGGCGGTCTCGCGGGGCATGTGATCGATGAAGAAATGCCCTCCCGGCAGCGTGGCGGTTTCGAGATTATTACATCGCTTGCGCCACACTACTTCCATGTCGAACAGTTTGTGCATAGCCCCGCCAGACCCCCAGAACGCAAGCACAGGACAGTCGAGTTTGGTGGCGATGTCCGCTGTGTCATGCGCCAGATCGATGGTGGCTGCCGCGCGATAGTCCGCGCACATGCCATGGATTGTTGCCTTGTCGCGCCAGCAGCGGCGGTACTGAGCGAGCTGGGCGGCATCGAAATCTTTCAGTTGCGCTTTGCCCCAGCCGAGCAGGCAGGTTTCAAAAAATGTGTCCGGGTCGAGGCCGATGAAATGTTCGGGGAAGGGTGCCGGCTGGGCGAGGAAATACCAGTGCCAATAGGCCCCCGCCACGTTCCGGTTGGTATCCATGAACATGGCATAAGTGGGCACGATGTCGAGTACAGCCAGCTTTGATACGCGATTTGGATGGTCGAGGGCCAGGCGATGTCCGGCGCGTGCGCCGCGATCATGGCCCACGACGTGAAATGCTTCAAATCCAAGTGACGCCATCACGGCCACGCCATCAGCGGCCATAGAACGGAACGAATAGTTGGAAAAATCGGGGGCACACATGGGCTTCGAGCTTTCGCCATAGCCGCGCAGATCCATGCATACGACGGAATAGTTCTGAGCCAGTATAGGGGCAACGTGGCCCCATAACGCCTTTGTCTGCGGAAACCCGTGCAACATAAGAAGGCCCGGACCGCTGCCCCCGATCAGGCAGTCAAGCGTCACATCGGTTGTCTTAACGGCAATGTGCTTGAAGCCTTCGAACATTAGAAGTCTCCTACACAGCTGCACCGCGCAAAGCCGACGAGATAATGCGTTTGGCTTCACGTTGCGACGTGTGCCAAACTGCAATATTGGAGGCTATTAAGTTGGCCTCGGATTTCAAAATCACGCCATCATCAAGAATGCGCAAGCCATTGGCAATAAGGGTTTCACCAGTAGATGAGATGTCGACGATCAGGTCTGCCGTGCCAGCGGCTGGCGTGCCTTCGGTGGCGCCGAGACTTTCGACAATGCGATAATCGGATACGCCCTTGGCGGCAAAAAATTGCCGCGTCAGGTTCATATATTTTGTAGCAACCCGCACCCAGCGGCCGTGCTCGCGGCGGAATGAACCCGCGATCTGGTCAAGATTTGCCATCGTGTGCACATCGAGCCAGCTTGCCGGAACCGCCACTACAACATCGGCATGGCCAAAGCCGAGCCTATGCACGAATTCGACGCGCTGAGCGGCGTCTGTCATTTGCTCGCGCACCAAATCTTCGCCCGTGACGCCAAGATGCGCGCGGCCGGTTTTCAGGTACCAGGCAATTTCACTGGCGGACACGAAGGCGACATCGACCATGTCGAGCCCTTCGATCTCGCCGCGATAGCCGCGCGCGTGCCCGGTTTTGCGCACTTGCAGGCCTGATGTGGCCAATGCTTCGATGGTTTGTTCCATCAAACGGCCTTTGGAGGGCACGGCCAAAACGAGACGTTCGCTGTTAACGGAGGTCATGGACGGCCTCCTGCAGCGGCAAGCAGGCGTTCGGTGTGTATGGCGGCTCCTACGGCGGGCACATCGTGCACAGCGCCAACGGCCTTCATCAAGCTGTCATAGCGCCCGCCGCCAGCAATTGGACTGAAGGCGCTCGCAGTTGGCATGAAGACCTCAAATACAAAGCCCGTGTAGTATTCAAGGGTGCGGCCGAATTCGGCCGAGAACTCGGCGTTTTCGATATCAACACCGGCACGCCGCAACAGTTCGAGGCGTCTCTGATAGGCTTGCAGCGCATCGGCGACGTCGACGCCTTCCTCGCGCGCCAAATCCTTGATGGCGAGCGCGGCACTGCCAGCGGTGATCCTGAGGTTAATGTAGCGCTCGATAACCCGCGACGTTGTTGGCGACAGGGGGTCTGCGCGGCCATCAGCCACTTGAGCCAAAAGATTGGCAGTAATTTCGCTGACCGGCCTTACGCCGATGACATCGATACCTTCGCTATCGAGATAGGCCTGAACTGCCGCTTCAGAGGCGGCCGGATCGTCCGGGTCGAGGGCAGCGTTGAGACTGGCAGGGATGCTTTTCATCAAGCCCGCAGGGGCTTCTGTAAGGCGCTGTAACTCGGCCCGGAATGCTTCCGGCCGCCAAAAATGATGGCGCAGGCGCTGGCGCCAGCGCTCTGGAATATCGACGGAGCGCAGCAGTGCGCTGAACATGCCAAGATCACCAAATCGCATTTGAAAACCATTGAGACCGGCAGACTTCAATGCTTCCAGCATCGTGGCTACGGTTTCGGCTTCGGCCTGTTCGGCGTCCGTGCCGCCAAAGCTTTCGATGCCCGCCTGGCGGAATTCGCGCGGATGGGCTGTGTCAGCGCCTTGCGGCTGAAATCGGAAGGCGGCGCCGTTGTAGCAATAGCGCGCGGGCGTTTCTGGCGCTGAATTGCGTTCCAGATGCAGGCGGCAGGCCGGCACGGTAAGATCGGGTCTGAGACACAACTCGTCGCCATCGGGATCGGTAAACACGTAGGTGCGCGCGCGCAGGGCTTCGCCAATCACATCGAGAAAAACGCCAGCCGGCTGGATCAGGGCGGGAGATACCGCTTCATAGCCTGCCCGCGAGAACACCTGCATGATGCGGGTGGCCTGGGCTTCAAGCGCTTCGAACTGTTTTGCGGTTTCGGCGGTCATGAGTGTCTCGAAGTGAAGCGAAGTGTTGTTATTATTTCTGCCTCGCCCCCACCCAAAGTTGTCATCCTCGGGCTTGGCCCGCGGACCCATTTCCCGGTTGGGGAAAGTGTGGCGGGTGGCGTGTATTGTTGCAGCGATACCATACTTTTACTGTTCGAGATTGTTGAGCGATGGGTCCTCGCGAGTCATGTCGAAGACGTGCTTCGCACTTGGCGCGAGGATGACAGTCTTTATGCTTTCTTCTCCGGAGTGTGCCGTCAACGAATTGGGGTTAAACGGTGTGCCGTGCCAATATCTCCCGCACGGCGTCGACGAGTTTGTCTTCCTTCACGGCCACCTGCGCGGGACGCGCAGCCTTCCAGTCTTTGTTATCTTTGATTGCGCTCGCGGCTTTCGCGCCTTCGATCAAATCTTTTAGCGTCACTTCGCCCTTAGCGCGCTCGTCCGAACCTTGAATGACCACAACCGGAGCACCGCGCTTGTCGGCATATTTCATCTGCGCCTTCATGCCCGATGAGCCCAGGTACATCTCTGCGCGAATTCCAGCGTTGCGCAAAGTCTGCGTCAGTTTCTGATAGTGGGCGAGTTCAGCCTTATCCATGATCAACACTACTACAGGACCAATGGTGACATCGCGCTGACGGCCAAGCGCGGTCAACGCCGCCTGCAAGCGCGAGACACCAATGGAGAAGCCGGTTGCTGGAACTTTTTCGCCCATGAAGCGCGCAACCAGATCGTCATAGCGTCCGCCGCCGCCGACCGAGCCAAAGCGCACCGGTTTGCCGTCGTCGCCCTTCACTTCGAACGTCAGTTCGGCTTCGAATACGGGGCCGGTGTAGTATTCAAGGCCACGGACGACGGAGGGGTCGATGCGAATGCGGTCTGCGGCGTAGCCTGCAGAACGCACCAGTGCTTGGATCTGATCTAGTTCTGCAAATCCCGCCTCTACAGTGGGATTGGATCTGATGCGACCGCTCCAGGCGTCGACCTTGTCGACGTCGCCAGATGGAACAAATACTTCGGGCTTCTTCTTCACTACGCTCAGAACATATTCGGCTTGATCTGTTGCTAATCCTGCCCCTGGTGTGAAGTCTCCGCTAGGGTCCGTTCGACCGGGGCCGAGCAGCAAAAGGACATTCTGTTCATCGAATTTATCAAGTTTGTCGATGGCCCGCAGGACTGTAAGGCGTCGAGCCGTATTCTCAGGCCCAGTAAGCCCAATTGATTCCAGCACACCATCTAGAACCTTACGATTGTTGACCTTGATGATGTAATCGCCGCGCTTGATGCCGAGCGCTTCCATCGTATCTGCGGCCAGCATGCACATCTCGGCATCTGCGGCGACACTTTCGGCGCCCACCGTATCGGCATCGAACTGCGTGAACTGGCGATAGCGTCCGGGGCCTGGCTTTTCGTTTCGATAAACCGAGCCGGTCGCATAGCGGCGGTAGGGCTTGGGCAGGGATGTGAAATTTTGTGCCACATAGCGGGCGAGCGGCGCGGTCAGGTCGTAGCGCAAGCTCATCCACTGGTCGGTGTCTGTTTTCTCGCGCGCCTCCGGCACGACATCCTGGAACGAAAACACGCCCGCGTTGGGCCGGTCCTGGTCAGGCAGGAATTTGCCGAGTGCGTCGGTATATTCGAGGGCTGGCGTTTCCAGCGGTTCAAACCCGTAGCGCTCATAGACGGCCCGGATGGTGTCGAGCATGGCTTGCATCTGGCGGATTTCGGCCGCTTCGATGTCGCGAAAACCCTTGGCAAGCCGGGCTTCGGGGCGCTCTGGGGCGCCGGGGTCTGTGGGTGTCTTGGCCATGCGTGCGATCTGTGGAGGAGCCGGTCCCGGCCCTCGTCCTATCTAAGGGTCTGTTGCTGATTTGCCGCCTTATAGCGGATTGGCCGGGAAGGGCAAAGAGAGGCTACATGCTCAAGACATTATCCCACAGGATCCCACAGGCAGGCCCATTAATTGTGCCCCAGCACCCGTTTGGCGGCATCTACAAGGCGGGGATGACGGCGGGCCTGGGCTTTGGCGCGAGAGATTGTGGCGCTGGCAATTCCCTTGATCGAAAGTGGCGCTACAAGGTCGAACAGCGGCTGGGCTTCGACGCCGAAGCCGTGTTTGAAGTCGTAGTCGCCGATGCCCATGTCGAACGTGTTGATGCCATGGGCGAGGAAGTAGCGCATCGTATCCAGAACGATCAGGCGGCCGGGAGAGACACGTTTCCAACTCTCACCCGCCGTTGAAATGCGCAGCAACGTGAAGGTCGTGCCGTGCGAGATGCCATAGAGCACGGCTCCAGTTTCGCCACCTGCCGTTAGAGTGAAAATGTGGGCCGAACCTAAAGGTGCTCCCGACCGCAGAGCTTCCTCGAAGAAGCGCGCAAAGGCGGGCTCATCCAACCGGTAGTCGCTGCCGCGGGCTGTGTGCCGGGCGCGCTGCTGAGTCTGCAACGTGGCGTAGGCGTGTGAAATGTCCTGGTCCGATTGCGCGCGCTTGAATTCCGGCGTGCCTTTCTCGCCCAGCAGCCGCGAGCAGCGCTCGGCTTCCTTGCGGTACTTCTTGCCGCGCGAAACGAGAAACGCTTCCACGCTGCCGTCAAGCGTGAGGGCATGGCGCGCATGGCGCGATGGCAGGCGCGCTGTGACGCGCGCGAGTGGATTGATCCGCCCATCAATTTCCATGGGCATGTTGGCGAGTTGCACGAGATCGCAGCCTGTTAGTCTCGCCCGGATGGCGCCCCAAAGGGCTCTCGCGTCGTCATCATTTGCCGGTGACTTGGGGCCCAGCAGTGGCGCACCGTAGTCGGACACGCCGAGCGAGGCCCAAGATACGACTGAGAGGCGGCCTTCGCGGGACATCACCAGTGGCAAGAGCACGGCGAGTTCGCCCGTGGTTGCGTCTGAAACGGAAACAGCGAGCGCTTTTGCATTGAGATCAACCGCCAAGCCCTCAAAGAGCGGGCGCAGCCAAGCCGTGTGCTGGAAGGCAAGCGAGGAGCATGTGTCTTCATGCGCCGCCATATGCGCCAAGACGGCTTCAGTGCCGTCTATGCGTTGAACCTTATAGGAGGCAAGGATGCGCGGGTTGGCATCTGCCGCCTCACACTTGGGCGGCGTCAGGACTGCGGCCGATGATGACAGCTCCCCGGCAGGCATGGTCATTCGGCGGCTTTTGGTAAATCTATAATGCGGCCAAGGTCGGTTTTGTCGAGGGTGAACTCGATGGGCCTTTTGGCTTTGCGGGCCTTCTTGAGCAGCCCTGAACGGCGCACTCCCGCCTGCAAGGCAGCCTTGGCCCAAAAACCGGCGCCCGACGTGGCGCGGCTCCTGGGGGCGAGTTTCATTTTCTCGCGCAACAGTCCGTTAGCGACATTCACCATCTGCGCGCGGCGGATGTTTTCCGTCCAGTATTCGGTCGTCATGGACACGTTGAGGCAATCGAGGTTTTCGACGCGGTGCGGTGCGTTGAGTGGCCAATGCAGCATTTCGCCGGGGCCGATTTCAAAGACTTGCGCATTCGCATCGTAGGCGGGGTCGTAGGGCACATCGACCTCAACTTCGTACAACGCAATTTTTTCCAATTGCTCTGGTGTGAGAAATGGCGCGTTGGGCGGATAGACGTAGACCCGCTTCCTGCCATGCAGTTGCCACAGCGACTGGCCCGGCAGATCCATGTGATAATAAACTTGCGCGTTGGGCGAAGAGATCAGGATACCGGAGGTCCGGTTATAGGTCTCGTATCCTGGAACATTGGCGCGCACTTCTTCGAAAATCTGATCGAGGACTTCGCGATAACGCTTATCGACAGCCGATACATTGCGCAGGTTGAGCCACATGCGGCCACGGCTAATGGCGTCGATCACTTGTGCGCCAGACAGGCCGCCGATATCGCCCTCGCGCCACAGCCGCCTGTTAGAGCCTTGCGGACCCATTTCCACGAGCGAATAGTGCTGGCGCGGGTATTCATCGATTAATCCGGCGAGCGTTGTGAGCGAAAACAAGGGGTCGGCCGAAAGCCGGTGCGTGATGCGCAATGGCTGCGCCGCCCAGCCTGCGGTGTGCTCGGGCTTCCAGCCGGTAAAGATGGCTTGAGACATCGGGGATTCCTTGTAGCTCGTGACAGTCAACGAACGATCGATCAGGGCCATCCCTAAACGGTCCTGGATCAGCGCTGAGAACCTTTGTGCCCAGCCGTGCAAATGGTGCGCCACCCGGGATGTGCCGGAATTGTTATATTTCGGCTACAACCTGCGGTCTATCGGGCTGACACGTGCAAGGTCGTCGCGGGCGATGCCTCGCTTTGGGACATCACAATGGGGTGGGCTACAGGCTCTCCAAGCGCTCGCGGATCTGTTCCTCAAAGGCGTGCAGGCCCTCCGCCAGGGACCGGAAATGGCTCTCGGCAGCTTTGATGGAGGGAAAATCGAGGGGTTGAAATTTGGGCCGTCCACCGCCGCCGCCGCGCACATATCCCGCAGCCGCCGTCTCGATGGCGGGTGCTTTCAAAGTGTAGGACCAGCCGGCATCGGTCATCTCTTCTGCGACCTCTGAATGTGTCAGCCGGTTGCGAAACCGGGACTGCTCTCCCAGGCGGTCAATGAGTGCGTCGAACTCGTCGCTCAGGTCTTCGAAATCTGGAGATTGAAATAGGTGCTTGGCAGCAGTCTTAAGCATCATGGCGCGCACATTGAGACTGTGCACCGCGTGAAACGACGTCAAAGCCCCTTGGGCGTTGCGGGCATCCAGCAGCCAGACATAGAGATGCGCGCAACGCAGTTCCACGTCTTGCCACGCGAGCACGGCGCGGCCAACACCTTCTGCAAACTCTGCCGCTGTGGACGGCGGCGGGCTGTTGTCGCGGTGGGGCATCACGGGCTTTCAAGTGGCGTATGGAGAGTCAATTTAGCGGGATGATCGAGAAGTCCGCTTCAGTCTTGCGGCTAGGCTCAACAGCGGACTTCGGAGTTGGGACACCAGTGTCCTGTTTCCGAAATGCTTTCATATATTTCCGCACCCTCGGCAAGGCATTCGGGAGACTGAAGGACACGAGTGGCCCGTCGCGCCAAAATCGCATCATGGCCGCAACCCGTTCCGATTTTGGCGCGACATAAGGGCCACTAGCAACATCATCGGCTTCGTGTGGCGTTCATCGCGCCATAGTTGACACCAGCCTTGCCGCACCATTGGTCAACTATGGCGC